>JAQCLD010000154.1 GCA_027592785.1 Acidobacteriota bacterium | reverse complement strand
GCATTTGGGAGATCGCGGCGCTGCTGCGGACCGGATCGGAGCCTACGTATTCGCGGCTGAAGAAGCAGTGAAAGCCGCTTAACTGGAACCCCTTAATGGAACCCCAACGATTGGAGCAGGGCACTAAGCGACTGATTTTATTGGTCGGGGCGGAGGGATTCGAACCCCCGGCTTCCTGCTCCCAAAGCAGGCGCGCTACCAGACTGCGCCACGCCCCGAACCGGCGAGCTCTCTTGATTCTAGACCATTACTGGAGGGCCATCGAGAAGGTGACCGCGCGCCAACATCGTCAAGTGACGACTAGGGTGAACTGATTTCTACTCGCCTTTTTCGTTTCCGCCAGACGGCGACGCCCAACAGTCCTAGCGCGGTGGCGGCCAGCAGAGTCACAGTGTTGCTTTCTGACATGGGCGCCGCGTCGGAGGCAGCCGCGTCGGAGGCGGAGAGGCTCGCTTGGAGCCAGCGATGATCGGAACCGTCATAGTTTCCGAGAACCTGATCGGCCGCGGCGAAGCCTCTCGTGTAGATCCAGTCGAGCCGTCCCAGGACGGCCTGCGTCCGGCCTCCGACAGAGCCCAACGCGTCGACGTATCCGCTCGCCTGGAGCAACTCAATCGCCGGCTCTGACTCCTGGCCGCCGAGAATCCACCCAACCGTGTTGAAGTCCCCGGCGAGGATGACGGGACCAACGAAGCCGCGAGCGTGGATGAGGATCCGACGAATCTCGACGGCTCTGGCCGCGCCGAGGAACGGATTCCCGTGTCGCTTGAAGGTCAAGTGAATCGAATAGATACGGAACGCCGGACCAGCGGGCGGCTGGATGTCGGCCCAAGGTAGGTCGCGAGCCCAGGCAGGGTTCGCCGCAACCAGGCCGGATTGGACGATCGGCCAGCGGGAAAGAATGGCGTTCGAGTATTCGTAAATCCCCTGCCACTTGCTGCCGTCTTGGGTGGTCAGAGGCTGGCCCGGATCCGGACATTCTTGTAGCGCGATGACGTCCACGGTATCGGCGAACAAGGCGAGTGCCCGCGACGCTTTCTCCTGGTCGGCAGAGCTCAGAGCGCCAAGATTCCAAGTAGCAACTCGTACCGTAGAAGAATCCGGCTCAGTGGCCACAGCCAAAGCCGTCGCCGACAAGCAGACGAGCAGGCAGCAAGCTGTAACCTGGACTTTGTACCAAGACAGCGCCAGGAATCGATTCAGCCGCAAGTAACTCAAGTCTAGTTTTTCCTTCGACGGCCGGACAAGCGGGCCTGACTAGGCTCCCGCCTGGCCGACGGCGCGGTCGTGTAGGTCGGGACCGGCGATGGCGGCCTCGGATGCGCCGCCTTGGGCCGCCACGCCCGTGAGTAAGAGGCAGACCCAAAGCGCTTGGGCGACCAGCAAGTGCGCCAATTGCAGCCAACCCGGGGCCGCCAAAGCGATATTGAGTAGTCCGAGGCAGACTTCAGCGACCACGGCAGTGAAAGCCCATCGCGCCCAGGTCCGTTGAGCCCCTCGATTCAACGAAAACGCCAAGGGAGCTGTCAGCTTCGCCAACCAGCCGGCTGTGAGAATGGCGACCACGGGATGAACCGCCCTCAGCCGCACGAGAAAGTGGTTGGCGGCTCCCAGGTCGCCGCGAACCTTATCGAAAAGCCCCGGTCCCAGCGTGGACTGCGTAGGGAATAACGTGTCTCCGAGAGCGGTGACTGCGCCTGTCATCGAAGCGGCGACAATCAGCAAGAGCGCGGGGCCGAAAGACGATGCGGCAAGCGAGCGGAACGCTGGGGCTGGCCGGCCTCCGGCGCACCACGCTGTAACCGCTGCGCTCGCGGTGAGCAGCAGCGTGTTGGCCAGATGAATAGCGATCACGACGGCGCGAGCGACCGACGCATCGTCTTCAACCAGTTCCCCGAGGACCAAACCTGCTCCAACCAAGCCCTCAAAGACAACGAACAGCAGCGTCAATGCGGCTCCAGCCAGCACCGGACCGCGGCCATAGATCCGCCACGCCGCTGCCACAAACACGGCTCCGAAGACTCCGCACAGGCCGCTGGTCACTCGATGAGTGAACTCGATCGCGGTTTCCAAGCTCGGATCCAGGGGGAGAACCGTGCCGTTACAGGTTGGCCAATGATTGCCGCAACCGGCCCCGGAGTGGGTGATTCGGACCCAGGCGCCGAACAAGATAACGCCGACAAGGTAGGCCAGAAAAGCCCAGGCGAGTCGCTCAAACGTTCGACGCTGCACGTTCTAAGCGTATCAATCGCGGCCGATCAGCAGGCTCAGATCGTCGTAGTCATGTCGTTTATGGGGCGGATAGAAATTATCTGCTTCCGCCTGTCGACCTGGCTAGATATATTGGTCTAGACACCGAGCAAAACTCCTCGTGCGAGTCAATGCTCGCGGGATTGCCGCTTGCCTGAGATTGTTCTCAAGCGTTGACGCCCGTTCTTTTCTGACCAAGCCGTCGGAATAGCAAGACAAATAAGTTTGCCTCTCTCTTCGAGACGGTTTGAAGCCGCTGGCTTCCCTACTGGTCTCGGTCGGGAGGCGTGTTTTCTCAACAGAGAATTTTCGTAGGAGTGCGTTATGACTGAAGCGAGACCCAAGTTACCCGGAAGCGAAGGCGCCTCAACGTGCCAAGGGACGTCAAGGAGTGCGAATCGTGTTTAAGACAATCACCAAGCCGGGTAGGCATTTTCCCCTCGTGATCCTTCTAGGGTTCGCGCTTTGCGGCACGGCGTTCGCGCAAGACGATGCCGGCCCCACGAACATGGACCTCAAAGTCATGGCCGACACCGTGTGGGTGTTGATCGCGGGCTTCCTGGTCTTCTGGATGAACGCTGGATTCGGCTTTGTCGAGGCCGGACTCTGCCGCGCCAAGAACGCGGTCAACATTCTTGGCAAGAACTTCGTCGTCTTTGGCCTTGC
The DNA here is from genome assembly GCA_027592785.1 of Acidobacteriota bacterium. Taxonomy (GTDB): domain Bacteria; phylum Acidobacteriota; class Terriglobia; order Bryobacterales; family UBA6623; genus CAMPKL01. The sequence continues at coordinate 3,673 of JAQCLD010000154.1, read as the reverse complement.
GTCGTTGGCTTTTTGGATTGTCGGGTTCGCCATCATGTTTGGCGACGGCAATGCGTTTATGGGCTTGAACGGTTGGCTGCTGGGCGGCGCCGATAACAGTCCGTTGATGGGTGACGACTATGCGGGCGTTTTTAGCTCGTTGAACTGGACTTCCGTTCCTTTGCTGGCCAAGTTTTTCTTTCAACTCGCTTTTGCCGCTACTGCCGCGACGATCGTGTCGGGCTGCGTGGCTGAACGCATTCACTACAAGGCCTACATTTTGTTTACCTTGATTCTGGTCGGCCTCTCATACCCGATCACCGGCCACTGGATCTGGGGCGGCGGATGGCTCGGCAGCATGGGCTTTCGCGATTTCGCCGGCTCAACGGTTGTTCACTCCGTTGGTGGCTGGGCAGGGCTAGCGGGTATCTTCCTGCTTGGACCGCGGCTAGGCAAGTACAAGGCCGACGGCAAGGTGCAGCCGATCCAGGGCCACAGCATGGCGATGGTGTTTCTCGGCGGCCTGATTCTGTGGCTCGGCTGGTTCGGATTCAACCCCGGCAGCACCATGGCAGTGGATCCGGACGCGATTTCGATGATCGTCGTCACCACGAATATGGCCTGCGCCGCGAGTCTATTGAGCGCGACGATCGTCTCTTGGTTGTGGCTGGGCTCGCCCGACTTCACCATGACGGTGAACGGCGCCTTAGCCGGTCTAGTCGCCGTCACGGCCCCGTGCGCTTTCGTTACCGTCGAGGGTTCAGTGATCATCGGGCTCATCGCGGGAATCATCGTGGTCCCTGCGGTACTGATGTTTGACAGCCTGCGTATCGACGATCCCGTCGGTGCGCTCTCGGTCCACTTGGTCAACGGCATCTGGGGAACGCTAGCGATCGGCCTATTCGCCACGGACGGCGGGCTGTTCTACGGCGGCGGATTTGAATCGCTGCAGACTCAGTTGATCGGCGTCGTCGCCGTCGGCGCATTTACCTTGATCGTGTCGTTCGCGGCTTGGTTCTTGGTCAAGATGGTCTTCGGACTCCGCGTCAGCGAAACCGAAGAGAGAGAGGGCCTTGACTTGAGCGAAATGGGTATCCCGGCCTATGGCCGCGACGCGCTGATGGATTAGCTCTCGTTTCTGCCTCACCACGCCGCTCCATCCCCGTTAACAAAAACGGAGCGCCGGAACCTCACTAGAGGCAAAAAGGGGGTCGCCCGAGAGGGCGGCTCCCTTCATTTTCTTGATAGAGATTATGCTGGCGGATGTAGTCCGCAACCGCTTCCGGAACCATGTCGCTCAAATCGATTCCCTGGCGGGCTAGCTGGCGAACCGCTGTGGCCGATACCGGGACGTCGACTCCTTCCAACTGGTGAAAACGTGCCTGGGCGGCAAGGCCCTCGCGCTGGACCGAGGAGATATTATGCGGCCGCGAAGCGACGACGAACTCGACCTGATCCACGACATCGGCCAAACGATGCCAAATGGAAAGTTCGTCGAAGGCGTCTTGGCCGATCAGAAAATACAATTCATCTTCGGGCGCGAGGTCGCTGCGCACCTTTTCGATCGTGTCGATGGAGTAAGTCCTGCCGTCGCCGATTAGGGCAGGATCTTCTAGACGAGAGGCTTCAAACCGCGTGTCGGCCCCGCAGGCCAGCTCAACCATGCGGTAGCGGTCTTCGTAGGAGGCTTGCGGTTCGCGGTCTTTGTGCGGCGGTCTGCCGGAAGGGATGAATAATATTCGATCGAGACCCAACCGATCCGCTGCCGCCTTGGCCACGGCCAGGTGTCCGTTGTGAACGGGGTCAAACGTGCCCCCAAATAGCACGGTCTTCACGGCAGCATCATTCGCTTTCGAGGACGGCGCTCCTCTTCTGCTCGCGGATCATCCGCGCGAGCGTTCTGCGCAACTCATCTACTCCCTCGCCGGTCGCGGCTGAGATGCGCGTGAAGAACAGATTCTTGGAGCGGCAGAAGGCTTCGAGGACGTCGATACGCTCCGGGTCCTGACAGGCATCGATCTTATTGGCGGCGACGATCATCGGCTTCTCGAGAAGCTTCTTCGAGTGACTTCCCAATTCTCGCAGAATGACCTCGTAGTCCTCGACCGGATCGCGATCGCTGAATTCGCTGACGTCGATGAGGTGCAGCAGCAGGCCGGTGCGTTCGATATGCCTGAGGAACTTGATGCCCAGCCCATGGCCCTCGTGCGCGCCTTCGATGATGCCCGGAATGTCGGCCATGACGAAGGTTTCGTCACCCTCGCCGCGCACGACGCCGAGATTGGGTTCGAGTGTCGTGAACGGGTAATCGGCGATCTTTGGCCGCGAGGCCGAGAGGGTGGAGATCAACGTCGACTTGCCCACGTTGGGAAATCCGACGAGGCCGACATCGGCGAGGAGCTTCAATTCGAGGCGTAGGCGGAACTCTTCGCCCGCTCCACCAGGGTCGGCCCGCTGCGGGGCCTGGTTCGTCGACGTGGCGAACCGCGCATTGCCGCGGCCGCCGCGGCCGCCGTGGGCCACCACGTATTCTTGCTCGTACTCGTTGAAGTCGTAGAGCCTCTCGCCTGTTTCGGAGTTATAGACGATCGTTCCTGGCGGGACGGGAAGGATCGTGTCGTCAGCGCTCTTGCCCGTCCTGTTTGAGCCTTCTCCGGCTCGTCCAACGGCGGCCTTGTGCTCTGGATTGAATCGGAAGTGGAGCAGCGTATTGTAGTTCGGGTCAGCCCGCAGAACGATGTCGCCGCCGTCGCCTCCGTCGCCGCCCGACGGGCCGCCCCGCGGGATGTACTTCTCCCGCCGGAACGCACGACAGCCGTCGCCACCCTTGCCGGCTAGGACCCAGATGCTGACTTCATCGATGAACATGGTCGCTGCCAATAACAAGAGGCGGGGAGCGCTTCGCGCCAACCCCGCCTCTTAAAGTCTTCGCGAAGGATTCTATGCCGCCGCGCTGTCGGGCGCCGGCAGTACGTGAACAAAACGGCCCGCTTGGCCCTTCTGCTGAAACTGCACGATGCCGTCGATCTTGGCGAACAGGGTATCGTCCTTGCCGCGGCCGACGTTCTGGCCCGCCTTCAGCGGAGTGCCGCGCTGGCGAACGAGAATCGTGCCGCCATGGACCGTCTCGCCGGCAAAGCGCTTGACGCCCAGCCGCTGTGAGTGCGAGTCGCGGCCGTTTCTAGAGGTTCCTTGTCCTTTCTTATGTGCCATGGCTCAGACCTCCTAGACGGTAATGTTCTCGATCTTCACCGTAGTGAAATTCTGGCGGTGACCGCGCCGGTTGCGGTACATCTTGCGCTTTTTGAACTTGAAGACGATGATCTTCTTGGCACGGCCCTGCCTGTCGATGACGCCCGTAACTTTGGCGCCTTCGATGGCTGAACCGCTCAACACGCTGCCGTCGTCCTGCGAGACGGTGACGATCTGGTCGAACTCGACCTTATCGCCGGGCTCGCCGACCAAACTCTCAACGCGGATAACCTCGCCCGGGGAGGCAACATATTGCTTGCCCCCGGTCTGCAAAATCGCATACATGACCGTGGATCTCCCTACACCCGCGCGAGCGGGAGCACAAGACTTTAGGTTAGGGGAATTTTAGGCGGACGTCAACGCTTAGCGCCGCCGTGTCGGCGCAATGTGAAAAGATCCCCATGAGCGCAAAGTAGAAAGATCCCCTTCAAAGAGAAGACCT
>JAQCLD010000040.1 GCA_027592785.1 Acidobacteriota bacterium | reverse complement strand
TTACTAGACTCTCCGCTTCCCACGCCGCTGCTGCTCCTCGCTTACCCACGGATCGGGGGCAGGTCTCGGGCGTCGCCGATTCTTAGAAGGGCTAGGGTGTAGGACTATCTGCTGTGCCGCTGGCCCCGGGGCTTTGCTGCAAAATCGTGTGATACCCTCGTCAGACAATGAGCGAATTCAAGGGCAATAACTACATCCTCGTTATCTTCGATTCCTGCCGCTACGACAGTTTCGTCGAAGCGGCGCCGAAGACGATGATGAAGCTTGGAGGCGTGGAGAAACGGTGGTCCTACGCGTCGTGGACCGCGCCATCTCACTACAACCTGCTCATGGGATTGTTGCCGCACCACAGTCCGCAAAATGTCTTCGCGTCCGAGTACTACAAGAACGACTTCTTGAAGTACAACGAGCGGCTGGGCCAGGAAAACATCGAGTTCAAGTCCTTTGTACCCCGCTTGTTCTTGCCCGCTTATTTGCAGGAGAAGCTGAACTACCGGACTCACGCGATGGTCTCGCTGCCCGTTCTGAATCCACGGACGATCATCAACCAGCATTTCGACACGTTCCGGCTGATGGATTCCCACAACGACATGCGCGCGATGGTTCGCGAGTTGAAGTTCCCGGAGGACCGACCGTCGTTCTACATTCTGAATGTGGGGGAGACTCACTACCCTTACGCGCTCCCAGACGAGCCGCGCGACCAATGGCCGCGGGTCTCGGGCGTCCATGGGGTCTTCAAGCACCTGGACGATGAGATTGTCGGCGGAAAGATTGGCGGCGAGTCGGAGAAGTTTTTCGACCAGAAAAAGCTCGATCAACTGCGAGATCGGCAAGTGAAGGCCGTTCAATACCTGGATTTGGTCATCGAGGAGCTATGCGACGTGGTGCCGGAGAACACCTACATCACGATCACGGCAGACCATGGCGAGTTGTTCGGCGAGGAAGGCTACTTTGGGCATGGGCCGATCATGCACGAGAAGGTATTCGAAGTCCCCTTCGTTGAGGGCAAGATTCGCTAGCCGATCGAGATGACGAGAACAAAAGGGGCGGCCAATCAGGCCGCCCCTTCGTTTTTGATCGTCGTTCAGGGCGTCTTAGTGAGCGATACGGCTGCAAGCATCGGCAGCGCCCATGACATCGACAGCGGAGGTTCCTTCTTCCACGTGCTGGATGATGCCCTTGGCGTCGATGACGAACGTCGTTCTGTTGGAGACGCCGCGGTCTTCGTTGAGGACGCCGTAAGATTTCGAGACGCTGCGGTCGCGGAAGTCGCTGAGCATGGCGAACTTAACGCCGAGTTCTTCGGAGAACTTGCGCTGCGACGGCGTGTTGTCGGTGCTGACGCCGAAGACCGTCGTTTTCGCGCCGCTGAACTTATCGATGTTGAACTGGTACGCTTGCATTTCCCTGGTACAGCCGCCAGTGAAGGCAGCGGGGTAGAAAGCGAGAACGACATTCTCTTTGCCGAGGAAGCCAGAAAGCTCAACGGCATCGCCGTGAGTTGAAGGCAGGGTGAAATTGGGTGCTTTGTCGCCGACCTTTAGGTGGGTCTCGGCGATGGCGGGGACGCCGACGGCGAGGGCCAAGGCGACGAAAAGCGCGGATAACTTGATCATGAACGGACCTCCAGGTGCTGTCGCCGCAAGGAGACGGGACACCTGCGATTCTAGGCAACCTGAAGGGCTAAAGCAATGGGGGTGGGTTCGATTACCCACTTCTGTCGGCCTGGCCCGAACACGGCGGCGCCTCCGGTACTCGGCAACTGGTCCGAGATTTGGCGGCCTAAGTTCTGGCGGGGCCTCTACAATAGGCGAGTAATGACAGCGGCGTCACGGATCAAACTACTCGGAATCGCTCGCGGAGCGCTTCTTTTCGCCGCGATAGGTTTGGCGATGGCGCAGCCCGCTGTTGGCTACGTAGGCCCAGGGGCGGGATTCGCGTTCGTTGGTTCGTTCCTCAGCCTGGCGCTGGCCTTCATCGTCGGTCTGGCCTCACTGCTGATTTGGCCTTTCCGCGTGTTATGGCGCACCTTGCGGGGCGCGCAGGGATACAAGAAGGCCAAGGTCAAGAAGGTGATCTTTCTGGGCCTGGACGGACTGGAGCCCACCTTGACCGAGGCGTACATGGCCGAAGGCAAGATGCCTCATCTGGCCAAGTTAAAGGATCAGGGACAGTACTCCAAGCTGCGGACGACCTATCCGCCGCTGTCGCCGGTGGCCTGGTCGACGTTCGCCACTGGATCTAATCCTGGCAAGCACAACATGTTCGACTTCTTGAACAGGAGTTTGAAGAACTACATTCCGGAATTGGCGTCGAGCCGCGTCGAGGCTCCGAAGAAGTCGATCAAGCTGGGCAAGTGGCGTATTCCGATTGGCAAGCCGATCGTCGAGTTAAGGCGAAAGTCGAAGACCTTCTGGAGCATTTTGGGTGAGGGGCATGTCGCTTCCACGATTTTGCGGGTGCCGATTACTTTCCCCCCCGAGAAGTTTGACGGCAAGCTGCTCAGCGCGATGTGCACGCCCGACCTGCTGGGCACACAGGGTAGTTTTCAAGAATTCACGACGAAGGGCGGAGAGATCGAGTTCGAGGCCGGCTACCGCTATCGGCTGGTCAAGAACGGCGATTCTTACAACGGCGAGATCATGGGCCCCGGCAACTCGATGAAGGAAGACGGCGCGGCGCTCACGATTCCCTTCGTGCTGACGCCGAACGGTCGCCCGGGGCACGCCAAACTGAAGTTGCCGGATGAGACTTTGGAACTCCAGCCGGCTAAAACGACGGATTGGGTGCGGCTCAAGTTCAAAGCTGGATTGGGCGTCAGTGTGACGGGCATTGCCCAGTTCCGGATCATTGAGACGGTGCCGGAAGTCTCCCTTTACATGACGCCAATTTGCATCGATCCGGAAGCTCCCGCGCTGCCGATTTCGCATCCGACGTACTATGCGACTTACCTAGCGAAGCTGTTGGGCGATTTCTCGACGCTCGGGTTGGCGGAGGATACGTGGGCGCTGAATGAACGCGTGATCGATGAGGACACGTTCTTAGAGCAGGCGTACTCGATTTGCGACGAGCGCGAGAAGATGTTCTTCTCCACCTTGGATAAGTCGAAGAAGGGCCTGGTGACGTGCGTCTTCGATACTTCGGATCGCGTTCAGCATATGTTCTTCCGGTTCCTGGATAAGGACCACCCTGCCCACAAGGCGAATGGTAACGGGCTGGTGAAGTACGCCGACTCGATCGAGAAGCTGTACAAGCGGATGGACGATATCGTCGGCCGCACGATGAAGTACGTAGACGATGACACGATTCTGTTCGTCTTGTCAGATCACGGTTTCAAGAACTTCCACCGCGGCATCAATCTGAACACTTGGCTAGAGCAAGAAGGGTACTTAGCGGCGAAAGACGAGCCTGGCGCTCGCGAAGCCGCGTATCTGAGGGGCATCGATTGGTCGCGAACCAAAGCCTACAGCTTCGGTCTGACTGGCATCTATCTGAACGTGAAAGGGCGAGAGGCTGAGGGCATCGTGGATCCGAAGGATGCTCCGGCGCTCATGCAAGAGATTGCCGACAAGCTGACCGGCTTGCGGGACACAGAGCGGGATGCCTTGGCGGTCAGCAAGGCCTACCCCAAGAATGTCTGTTACTCGGGACCCTACATGCGGGCTGCGCCTGACGTCGTTGTCGGCTACAACATCGGCTACCGATGCGGGTGGGACGTCGCGGTCGGCAAGGTCGGAACGCGGATATTCGAAGACAACGACAAGGCGTGGTCGGGCGACCACTGCGTCGATCCGCCGCTAATTCCAGGCGTGTTGTTCTCCAATCGACCCTTTGAAGCGACGGATCCCGGCATCGAAGATATGGGTCCTACGTGTCTCTCGCTGTTCGGATTCAAGACGCCCGCCCACATGGACGGAAGGGACATCCGAGTGACGACGGCGAAGCCGGCTTAGCCGCTACCACTGAAGGGCGTTGGGTCGAATGTTGACGCCCTTCAGGTTGCCTAATACCGCCAGAGACAGACGGTAGGGGGTAATCCAATTGGATGCCAACAGCTGCAGGCCTTCTGGAGTGACCGCATCAAGTCCGGCGTACTCTTCCTCTAAGTCGACGACACGTGCGAAGTAGCGCTCGGAGTTGGCCAAGCTCGCCGCGCGAGTATGCAGCGAGTCCAATTGGGCGGCAAGCTGTGCTTTGCAGAAATCACGGTACTTGCGCAGTTCCTTGTCGGCCAAAGGTTCGCGGGGCAGCCGCCGCAACTCGGCAACGATCGTATCGAGGGACTGAGCCGCATGTTCCCTATCCACACGGACGCGGATCGAGAGGCACCCAGCATCCGAGTATAGGGCGAGGGAAGAGACGACATCGTCTACGGCGATTTTCTTACTCTCGGCCAGCCTAGAAAGCCGGGCGTCAGAACCCCCAGTCAGAACCGCGTTCATAATTGCCGCTGAGTGGCGCAACTTGTCGGATGCGGTGCAGACGGGGAAGCCCAGGATGAAGCGAGCCGACTCAAACTGTGGCCTATTGCGCAACGCCAAAAAGCGATGCGTCGGGGGCGTTGTGGTGGACGCTTTCTTCTTCGGTTCCTCGAGGCCGCCGAACAGCTTCTCACAGATTTCGAGCACTTCGGCGTGATCGACTCCGCCGGTCGCAACGACTGTGAGCGCCTTCGGGTGGTGGCTCATCTGGTGAAAACGCACCAATTTCTTGGGGCGCAAATCCTCGAGCCGGGTTTGGCCTCGCACCGTGAGAAGTCGGCCGTGGGGAGGACGGCAAAGACCGTGCCCTTTCCACAGACTGCGTAGGAACATATCATCCAGGGCGTGGTCGGCGTCCGCTTCCGCCTCGCGTAGTTCCTCTAGCAGTAAAGCGGACTCGTCCGAAATCGCGTCCTTTTCGAGACGTGGACGCAGTGCGATATCGGCAACTATCTCGGCGGCTTCGCCAAGAGTCTTGCCCTTGCAGGCAGCGAAGTAGCGGGCGTAGTCACGGCCTGTTTCAAACCCGACCTCGCCGCCCATGGCGTCGATGTGTTTGGCGAGGACCTTCTGCGACCGCTTCTCGGTGCCGTGGAGGGCAGAGCGCTGAATGATGTAGGTCGCTCCGCTTTCGTTGAGGTCCTCGAAGCGCGAGCCGGCGTCGACCCAAATGCTGAAAACAGAGTTGGTCGCTCTGCTGACTTTTTCGCTGATTACGCGAACGCCGTTTTCGAGAACGGTCCTCTGAACATCACGGGAAAGGTTCCGCTTTGCGGCGGACGTTTTCGGGGCGCCCTTAGACTCCGCCTTTTTCGCCGCCTTTTTTGCCGTTTTCTTTACGACCCGTTTGTTCGCTGCTGTTTTTTTGGTTGCCTTGGCCAAGCTCCTATGGTACCGGAAGCGCGGTGAAACCAGTTAGGGGCCGTTTTTTTGTCAGGACGGGATTCGTACAGGCGCCGTCAGGTCTGAGACAAGAGAATGCCTTCCGTAGCTGCTCGAAGGGCTCCTTCCGTGGGCAAAGCGGCAGGTGTAGCCGGTTTGATCCCGAGGAGCTCAACAAGCGACCTCGAGAAGCTCTGCTTGACCCTGCCGCTGGCGAAGGCGCCTCCGATGGGACATATTTTGGCGTTCCCAGCGGGCAATAAGGCCATTCTGGCCGCAGTGGCCGCGAGTTCGGCAAGGCTTTTTCCTGCGCCGTCTAGGATGGACTCGGCGACGGCGTCCCCTACGACCGCGGCCTCGTCGACCAAACCACTCCAGTTCGCCGTCTGATCGCGGGAAAATTCGCCGGCATACCAGCGGTGGAGCAGTTGGTTGGCGCTGCCGGACTGCGTAGCCGCCAACAGGGCGGCACGGAGCAAGGTACTTGGGCCCCAGCCCTCTTCGGCCGCTAGGGAGGCACGCAAAGAGAGCCTTGCTATATCGAATGCGGATCCTTCGTCGCCGAAGGCGTAACCCCACCCTCCAGCACGCCAGATGCGGCCTTGGCCGCCCCGGCTTAGCGCGATCGAGCCGGTCCCTGCGATCACCACTGCCCCGGCCCCGCTATCCACGGCGCCGTGAAGGGCAACATGGGCGTCGGTGGTCACATCGTAGGAATCGGCATGGATGAGGCGCTGAATGATCTCGCGTTTGTCGTCTGGACCTCCGCTCATCCCGACGCAGATTCGATGGAAGCGGGCTTCGGCTAGTGTGATGCCGAGTGGAACCAGTGCTTGTCCAATAGCCTCCGAGAGGGCCTTTTCCAACTTTGCGCGCCCCTCACCCAAGCGCGCGTGATTGCACGGGCCGCCTAGCCCCCGCCCGAGAATCTCACCTTGGGAGTTGCCGACCAGTGCCTTGGTCGAAGACTGCCCCCCGTCGACGCCAAGATAGAGTTTGCCGATCATCTCAGCCGCTCAGCGCCCTGCGGTAGGAGTAGTCGAAGACGAGGCGCCACTCGAGGCGCTGGATGGATTCCAGGTCCTCTACGACATCCTGAGGGCCGTTGCCGTTGACCGCGTGCTCGCACTGATCGATGAACCAGTTCGGGTCCCAATCGGGTCTTGAACTGAGCCGCTGCTCAATTAGTTCGCTTCTGTATCGCAAGCGTGTGCATTCTTCGCGCAAAGTAGGGAAAAGCTCGTGGCGTCCGACCCGGCGGAACCAGTACTTCGAGTTGGAATAGTCCGGCTCCTGGCGGTGCATGATCGCGTGAAGGTAGCTGCCCATATCGGAGGGTATGTTCTGGGAGATCTTGTGGGACTCATCGAGGGCTGAAAAATAGAGGAAGAGGGCGCTGCGGGCACACCGGGCAAAATCGTCCGACGCGGGCTTGTCGCCATCGAACAGGTCGTCTGCTTCCGTCTGGCGAAGGAGCGACAAGCCCGGGGACGCAACCGCCGCGCTCGGGGCCAGCGGCATAAGCCGGTTGCCTTCGTCGACAGCCTCCAAGATGGAGCGTACGACCGAACTGTACTCAGCGAGATCGAACATCGCGACCATTAGAGCATGCCCATCCCGCGCCGGTGAGAGCGCGATGATATAACAAGGCTTCGTTGGAGCCTACTGCTCGCATGTACCTGGATAAATTTGATTCCCCGTTGGGGGAGATCGTTTTGGCCGGAACTGCTGAAGCGCTTTGCGCTCTGGATTTTGGCGACTGCCGCGATCGGATGGATCGGCTGCTAGCACGTCATTGGCCTGGCGTAGAGCTGGAGCGTAAGCCAAGCTTTGGTGGTTTTAGAAAGAGAATCGAGGCCTATCTGGACGGGGACCTGGAGTCGTTCGCGGCGGTACGGACGGACACCAGGGGCGCCGAGTTTGAGGAAATGGTCTGGAACTCCCTACGCACGATAGCGCCGGGTACGACCTTGTCGTACGGCGGCCTGGCGGCTCGGATGGGTCGGACGGGCGCGGCTCGGGCGGTCGGGCGAGCGAACTCCCAGAATCCGATTGCGCTGGTCGTCCCGTGCCATCGGGTAATCGGAGGCGACGGCAGGCTCACAGGCTATGCGGGAGGCCTGGAGCGTAAGAAGTGGCTGCTGGCTCACGAAGGCTGCCGTCAGGCGGATTGGCGATGAGAACCCTGCGAATCTTGGCCCTACTTGCCGCGATCGCTGTAGCGATCGTGGCATGGCGAGACTACCAGACAGGGCAAGAACGATTGGCGATAGAGGCGGCTGCGGCTCCTGCGGCGATTGCCAGCGATGTTTCTTCTCAGTCGGCGGGCTGGAGTTGGAGCCAGACGGCTGGGAATCGTCAACGAGTTGCGATTACTGCGGGTGGATTTCGCGAGGATCGTGAACGATCGGGGATCCAGTTGACCGATGTGCGGCTGGAAATTCAGCACCCCGAGACGGGAGTCTACGACCGGGTCGTGACCGAGGAGGCGAATTTCGACGCGGCCCAGAACCGATTCCATAGCGAGGGCCGCGTCGTTGTCACGCTGGGTTTGCCGACCGAAGCTGGGCCGGACGGCGAGTCGCGCTACACGCGCATTACGACGACCGGCGCGACATTCAATACCGAAACCGGAGAAGTCTGGACTGAACGCGAAGTGTCCTACGAGTTCGACGGCGGCCGAGGCCGCTCACTCGGAGCGCGCTACGACTCGCTGAACAGACGGTTCACGATGTATCACGAGGCCGTGGTGGAACGCTTCGCGAGTTCTCCGACTGGAGATAGGACAGTGATTCGCGCGGGTCAGTTGGAGTACTTCGAGTTGCAGGAGCAGGTCAAGTTGACTGGTGGTTGCAGTCTAGAGCGGGGTTCGTATCGGGTAACGGCCGAGAGCGCGGATGTTTTCTTAGAAGATGGAGCTTTACGTCAAATTACAGCAGGCAAGGCCTTTGGCTCGAGTCGGCAGAATGGGCGGGAAGTTCGATTCGAGACACCCTTGTTGCGCGCCAGCTATTCGCTGGAGGGCTGGATTCAGACCGTCGTGGGCGAAGGAGCATCGAAGCTAACATCCACCACGGACGTCTCGCTCGTATCAGCCGAGGGGGACTGGATTGAGCTGAGGTACGCAGCTGAAGAAGGCGAGGACGAGAGCAGCTTGACGGATGCGAATCTGGTCGGCAACGCCACAGTGTCCGAGCAGCGCCGCGGAAGGGACGATGGGCTCGGACGACGAGTGGAGTCGCGCAGCCTGCACCTTAAGATGCGTCCAGGCGGGGACGAAGTTGCTTACCTGGAAACCCTTGACCGGGGTCGGATTACGATTTCGCCGGAAACCTCTTCATCTTCAGCGCGGCGGCTGGATGGCGATAGGTTGCGAGTCGACTATGGCGCCGATAGCCGCATGGAGAAGCTGACTGCCGGAGGACGCGTGGAACTCAGAGACGTGCCGCAGGGGCCGGGTCGGTTTCCCCTAACGAGTTGGAGCGAGACGTTGGACGCGCGGTTCGACCAGGCATCGGGTGAGTTGTTGAGTTTGGAGCAGGGAGGCGGAACTCGCTTCGAACAAGATCAGCGCAAGGGCAGTGCGCTGGAATCCGTTTACCAGCCTGCACTCGCGCGTCTACTGCTGGCCGGCGATGCCCGAGTCGATCAGCCTAGCGTGGCCATTGCTGCTGACAAGATCACCCTCACGTCAACAACGGGGCAACTCGATGCGGCTGGGCGTGTGACGGCTCGCTATAGCGAGGATGCGCCTTCGGCTGACCGTGACGGAATGTTCGAAGAAGGGGAGCCTGTTTTCGCGGCGGCCGACACGATGTCCTCCAATCAGGGCCAGGGCAGGATCGTCTACGAAGGCCGCGCGCGCCTGTGGCAGAAAGTGAACCGCGTGGAAGCCAGCCGGATCGTGGTGGATCGTTCGGCGAAGACTCTGGCTGCGGCCGGAGAGGTCCGCAGCACGCTGCGAGGACCTGAAGAGGGCGCCCAGCCGGCGTTGGTCCGATCGGCGAGCCTGCTTTACAGGGAGCAGGAACGCGAAGCCCAGTACCGCGGGGCGGTGCAGCTCTCGCGCGGGCCGCTTCGCGTCAAAGGCGACGAGTTGGACGCTTATCTGGCCGGGGAAACCGGCGCCTCGCTCAGAAGCGCCGAGGCGCGAGGCAGCGTTGAGGTGCTGCAAACCGAGTCGGGGCGAAAGGGATTTGGGGACAAGGCACGGTATGACGCCACCTCCCAAGAGGTTATCCTCGACGGAACGCCCGCGAGAGCGATGAATGCAAGGGGCGAAGAAACACGCGGCGCTCGGCTAATCTATAAGATCGACGACGATGGACTCCGAGTAGAAGGCGGTAAGGAACCGGCTTTCACGGTCCAACGACAGGCCAACGACTAGCAATAGCGCCCCAACGATGTCCGCCTTAAGCACGGAGAACCTGTGTAAAACCTATCGCGGCCGTCGTGTGGTCAGCGACGTGAGCATTTCCGTTGAAAGAGGGGAAGTGGTCGGTTTGCTGGGTCCGAACGGCGCAGGCAAGACGACATCCTTTCGCATGATCGTCGGGCTCATTCGGCCCGATTCCGGTTCAGTCCTGTTGGACGACAACGACATTACGTCCGTGCCGATGTATCGCCGGGCTCGACTCGGCGTGAGCTACCTGCCCCAGGAAGCATCGGTATTTCGGAAACTGACCGTGGAAGGCAACCTGTTGGCCATCTTGCAATCCTTGCCGCTCGGCCGCAAGGAGCGACGCGCGCGGATGGACGAGCTGATTGCGGATCTGGGGCTGGAAACAGTGCGTAGGAGCCAGGGGTTTCAACTATCGGGCGGAGAGCGGAGGCGTGTTGAAATTGCTCGGTCGTTGGTAATCTCTCCGAGTTTCTTGCTTTTGGACGAGCCGTTCTCGGGCATCGATCCCAAGCAGGTGATCGAGTTGCAGGGAATCATCGAGAAGCTGCGCGGCACCGGCATCGGAATTCTGATTACGGATCACAACGTGCGGGAGACGCTGAGCGTGACCGACCGCGCGTACATCCTCAACGATGGCAGCGTCTTCCGATCAGGATCGCCCGAGGAACTACAGGCTGACCCCGACGTCCGCCGAGTGTACCTGGGTGAGAACTTCGAGTTACCGAAGAAGCACGGCCGCCGCATGGGCGACATGCCGCCTCCCTGATCCGCGAATCTCGAATGGTAAGCTAATTGCAACAGTAGTCTATCCCTGACGACGAAACTATGTTGATGCAACAGCGATTGGGGCTGAAACTGGCGCAAAAGCCAGTTTTTACCCAGAGCCTCCGCCAGCTAGTCAAGCTATTGGCTCTGAATAAACTGGAGCTGAAGGAAGAGATTGTACAGGAGCTCGAAGAAAATCCGGTTTTAGAGATCAACACGGAATCCGAGCCTGTGGAGACGTCCCTGGAGCAGGTTGCCGAGGCTGAGGAAGCGCGGGAGAGCGAGCGGGACGCCGAATCCCCGGGCGAAGCATTCGAGGATATCGATCTTGCGGCGTTCTTCGACGATTACCTGGATGCCAGTCCCCGTGGCCCTGCGCCGGAACTGGCGGTGGAGAAGGTGTCGTTCGAGACATTTCTTTCCAAGGCAACCACCCTTACGGATCACCTGAACTGGCAGCTGAGCATGACGGACACGTCGGAAGAAGTCCGCGCGGCCAGTGAGGAGATCATCGGCAACCTCAATGAAGATGGTTATTTGACTATCTCGCTGGAGGAGACCGCCCAGAGCGCCCGCGTTTCGCTCATCGCGGCGCAGCAGGCGTTGTTGGTCGTCCAGGAGATGGACCCGCTCGGTGTTGGCGCTCTAGATCTACAGGATTGTCTGTTGATCCAGCTACGCTCCGCCGACGCTTCGAACGGCGTCGCGGGCATGATTGTGCGCCAGTGCTGGGACGAACTGCAAAACGGCTCGCATTTGGAGAAGATGGCGGCGATCCTCGGCAGGCCCGAGCATCATGTCAAGATCGCGCTCGACGTCGTGCGGCACTTGGATCCGCGGCCGGGTCAGCGCTACAACGCGACCGAAGTTCGAACCGTCGAACCCGATGTCGAGTTCGCACGCACTCCGGACGGAAGCTTTCGGGTCGTGCTGAACGAGGACGACGTTCCGGATCTGCGGTTGAATCGGGGTTACCGAGCGCTGATGAAGCGCGGGGTGTCAACGAGCGAAGTGCGCGGCTACATACGGGAGCGCTATAGCTCGGCCATGCAGCTTTTGAGGAATATCGAACAACGCCGGCAGACGATCCGCGGAGTTTGCGACGCCATCGTAAAGCGCCAGACCGGGTTCTTGGCGCACGGATTGGAACAGTTAAGGCCGATGATGATCAAGGATGTCGCCGAGGAGATCGGCGTGCATCCATCGACCGTCAGTCGCGCGGTCGCGAATAAGTACGCGACGACTCCGCATGGGGTATATGAGCTGCGCTACTTCTTTACGGAGGGAGTTCAGGGGCCTAGCGGCGATGCGATGCCGTTGATTCTGCTGAAGCGCAAAGTGCAGAAGATCATTGAGGATGAGGACAAGGGCAAGCCTCTGACTGACGACACGATCAGCGATATGCTTCGCGTCGACGGCATCCATGTGACCCGCCGGACCGTTGCCAAGTATCGCGAGGACTTGAACATCCCGTCGACGCACAAGCGCCGTCAGCGCGCCTAATTCGGGGCGGCGGGAGAAGACGGAGCGCAGAACAATGCAAGTACACTACACGGAAAGATACGCCAAGATCTCGGACGTAGAAAAGAAGAAGGTGGCCAGGAAGTTCTCCAAGATTCATCGGATTCTGTCGGCGAACCGGGATCTAGAAGCCCACGTCGTCTTTTCCAAGAGCGGCAGCAATGTCGAGTCGGAAGTGACGCTGCATGCGCTGCACCACACGCTCGTGGTCACCGATCGCAACGGCGATGCGTTCACTGCGCTGAACCATGCTCTGACCAAGTTAGAAAAGCAGGCAGTCAAGAACAAAGACAAGCTCATTGAGACTCGACGACCCTCCCGGCAACGGGGAGACCTGTCGCCTGCCGTTGCTGCCGTGTTGCCGAAGGTTGCTCCCGAAAAGCCAAAAGGAAATCGCGTGGTAGCGGCCGCCAAGATGGTTTCGAAGCCGTTAACTATGGAAGAGGCCCGAATCGTTCTCGATCAGAAGGACCGCGACCAGGTTACGTTCCGCGACATCGAGTCCGGTCGGACTTGCGTGCTGCTTCGCCGCAGAGACGGCAACCTCGAGTTGATTGAGATGAAGTCCTAGAGGGATCTATCCTCACGGCGATAGCCGCATAGCCGGCCCTCACCCAGTTAGAATGTCAGCATGGTTCGGCTGACGTTACTAACCCTCGTCTTTTCTGTGGCCTTGGCTGCACAGCTCTCGCCTTTGGATGCGCCCAAAACGGTCGATGGGACGGCGGTCGCGCCTCCGTCGAATGCGCTCAACAAGTCAGATCTGGAGTTCTACGTGCGCCATTTGTATGTCTACGGGCCTCCGATCGAGATTGAGATCGCCGACTTTTCTGAATCGGAATTGCCCGGTTTGCTGAAGACCACGGTCTCGGCCTCCTATCAGGGATCGTCTCGTCAGCATTCGTTTTACGCCACGGCCGACGGCAAACACTTGGTCGAGGGGTCCGTCTACGAGATCGACGCGAATCCTTTCGAGCAGAACAACGGGACGATCAATACAATTGCTGCGCCCGCCTTTGGCAAGGAAGGCGCCTCGGTTGTCGTGGTGGCTTATAGCGACTTCCAATGTCCGTATTGCGCCCAGGAAGGGGCGGTGCTGCGGAATCAGCTGAAGAACGAGTACGGGGACAGGGTGCGGGTCTACTTCAGGGACTACCCGTTGCCGATGCATCCGTGGGCCATGGATGCCGCGATTGCTGGCCGGTGCGTCTACGTACGGGAACCGGAGAAGTTTTGGAATTATCACGACTGGATCTTTGAGAACCAGAAGAATGTGACGCCGGAGAACTTCTCGTCCAAAGCGGCGGCTTGGGTTAGCGAGCAGGGCCTGGATTCGCTCGCTTTCGCCCAGTGCGTGAGCAGTAAGGAAACGGCGATGCAGATTGAGGAGTCGATGGCGGAAGGGCGCAAGTTGAATGTGACCTCAACACCGACCCTATTCGTGAATGGCCGGATGCTGCCTGGCGCTCAAGAGTGGCCGCGATTGAAGGGCGTCATCGACTACGAGTTGGACTACCAGAAGGTGACGAAGAATGCCGGTGACAACTGCGGCTGTGAGGCTGAGGTCGGTTTTCCGCAATAGCCGGCCGGTCATGATTCCGATCCGACATCTTCTCCCGGCTGTTTTGGCCGTATTCGCGGCCGCGTCCGCGGCCGCGCAGGTCGCTTCGCCAGAGGCCTACCTCGAAGATGTGAAATTCCTAGCCTCGCCTGCATTGCGCGGGCGTGGCGCAGGGACGCCGGAATTGGATCAGGCGGCGGCCTACATTGCAAAGAAGTTCGCAGAGGCCGGGCTTCAGCCTGCCGGCGAGAAAGGCTATCTGCAGCCGCTCCAGGTCACCACTGGAGCAGTCATGGGCGAGGACAATCGCCTGGCCATTCATTCGCCGGGCGAGGAACGGTCGCTCAGGCCAGGCCAGGATTACGCCCCCATCAATTTTTCGTCGTCTGGAACCGCTTCAGGGCAGCTCGTTTTCGCCGGCTACGGCATCGATGCGGAGGAGAAGTCCTACGACGACTACACGCACTTGGACGTTCAGGGCAGGATTGTCGTCGTGTTGCGTTACGAACCGCCTTCGTTCTCCGGCGGCCAGGGCAGCCGTCGCTACACTCGCCACGCGAATCTGATCTCGAAGGCGATCAACGCTCGAAATCGAGGTGCGGTTGCGGTGATCATCGCCAACGGATACCGCGAAGGTTCGGACAGCGACAAGCTGATCAAGTTCGGCAGCGTTTCGGGGCCGGCGGACGCGGGTATCCCCATGCTGCAGGTCAAGAATGATGTCGTGGAGCGATGGCTTGAAGGCTCCGGTAGGTCCTTGCGGGACCTGCAGGCGACGATTGACGAGGCGGACGCGCCGCAGTCGTTGGAGTTGGCAGCGGATCTTCGTGTGGAGTTGCAGGTTGACGTCGAGCGTAAGCAGGCCGATGTCAACAACGTCGTCGGCTATTGGCCCGGCGAAACGGACGAATATGTAGTGATTGGCGCCCACTATGACCACTTGGGTTTGGGCGACGAGAGTTCGCTGGCGCCGGATAGTGTTGGGCAAGTTCACCCCGGGGCTGACGATAACGCTTCGGGAACCGCGGGCGTCATTGCGCTGGCGAAAGCGATTGCATCGCACGGCGAGCAACGACGCGGGACGCTTTTCATAGCGTTTGCCGGAGAGGAAATAGGATTGTTGGGTTCGCAGTACTGGACCGACCATCCAACCAAACCGCTGACCGACGCCGTGGCGATGTTGAACATGGATATGATTGGCCGCGTCGATAAGGGCAAGGTTTACGTTGGCGGTCTGGGAACGGCGGAGGCTTTTCAGCAGATCGTGGATGGAGCCGCGAAGGATGCGCAATTCGAAGTGGCGGCATCACAGAGCGGTTACGGCGCGAGCGACCACACCTCGTTCACCACCAAGGGCATTCCGGTGCTGTTCTTCTTTTCAGGGCTACATGCGGACTATCACAAGCCGTCCGATACCTGGGACAAGATCAACGCTCCCGCCGCAATCGAGGTTTTGGACATTGTTTACGACGTGGCCGACGACCTGAGGGTTATCGAGGATCGTCCTGAGTTCATCCGCGAGGCGGCCATGGCCAGCGGCGATCCGCACAGTGGCGCGCCCCCAGGCAGCGGCGGGGGCGGCGGCTATGGACCTTACTTCGGATCGATTCCCGACTTTGCAGAGGTCCCCAACGGCGTGAGGTTCGCTGATATCCGTCCCGATTCACCAGCCGCGAAGGGTGGTTTGCTGCCGGGCGACATCATGACCAGCTTCGACGGCAAGCCGATCAAGAATCTCTATGACTTTACCTATGCGCTGCGCGACGGCCGTGTGGGACAGACGGTGGCCGTCCAGGTGCTGCGCGGTGAGGCAGAACTAGCCCTTAACGTGACGCTGGGTGAGCGCCCGTAACCTTGCCAAAACTTGCCAAGTGTAACCCCTCGCGGGACCAGGGAACCTTAACCAAATGATGACCGAACGGCTGAACGACAAGGTCCCGGAAGAAGAAACGAAGGGCGGAAGCTACTTTGTGTCGAACTATCCGCCGTACGGGGCATGGAGTCCTAGCCGTGTGGGCGACGCTCTAAGCGCATTCGAACGACCGCCGGAAGCCGAGACGCCGCTGGGCGTTTACCTGCACATCCCGTTTTGCCGCAAGCGCTGTACGTTCTGCTATTTCAAGGTCTACACGGACAAAGACGCCTCTGAGATTCAAGCCTACCTAGCCGCCGCGATCCACGAGCTAAAGCTCTACTCCCGAAAACCCTTCATCGGCGGCCGCAAGCCGAAGTTCATCTACTTTGGGGGAGGTACGCCATCGTACTTGTCGTCGACTCAGTTGACCGGCTTGGTTCGTGAGATGCAGGCACTGCTGCCTTGGGATGAGGCGGAGGAAGTCGCATTCGAGTGCGAGCCGGGCACCTTGACCGAGAAGAAGCTGCGCGTAATCAAAGAGCTTGGCGTGACTCGCCTGAGTTTGGGCGTTGAGAACTTCGACGACGAAATCCTGCAGACGAACGGCCGCGCACATGTTTCGAAAGAGATATTCCGGTCTTACGACTTCTTGCAATCGCTGAATTTTCCCCAGGTCAACATCGACTTGATCGCGGGCATGGTGGGCGAGACGGATGAGAACTGGCGCAAGTGCATCACGAAAACAATCGAGATGTCACCCGACAGCGTCACGATCTACCAGATGGAAGTGCCCTACAACACCAAGATGTTCAAAGAAATGCTGGATGAGGGCAAGGATACGGCGCCGGTCGCGAACTGGAAGACGAAGCGAGCCTGGGTTGATTACGCCTTTAATGAGCTGGAACAGTCGGGCTATACGGTTACGAGTGCCTACACGGCGGTCAAAGATCCGCAGAAGACGAAGTTCCTGTACAGAGATCTGCTATGGACGGGCGCGGATTTAGTCGGAGTCGGAGTGGCGTCGTTCTCGCATGTGGGTGGGGTGCACTACCAGAATGAGGCTGACGTGGGCCCGTACTTGGCGAAGGTGAACAAGGGCGAATTCCCGATCTACCGCGCGCTGAAACCGACCGAAGAAGAACGCATGATTCGCGAATTAATCCTGCAAATGAAGCTGGGGCGCGTTCAGCCGGAGTACTTCCAGGATAAGTTTGGCGTTGATGTCGGCGAACGATTCGCCGCTCCAGTGGGCAAGCTCAGCGGCGAAGGTTATATGAAGGCAGGGCCAGAGATTTGGCAGCTCTCCCGCAACGGCTTGTTGCAAGTGGATCGCCTGTTGCCGGAGTTCTTCCTGCCGGAACATCGTCCGGCGGCCTAGATAGATTGCGAAGCATATGAAGCGGAACGGTCATGCTTATGATGCGGTCGTCATCGGCGGCGGCCCTGCCGGCTCGACGGCGGCCGCAGTGCTGGCGGAGAAGGGTCGGCGCGTCGCCGTGATCGAGCGGGACAAGTTCCCTCGGTATCACGTTGGGGAGTCGATGATTCCCTATTGCTACTTCACCTTGGAGCGGCTTGGGCTCATCGAGAAGATGCAACAGTCGCATTTTCCCAAAAAGTACAGCGTGCAATTTGTGGGCGGAAGCGGCAAGATGTCGACGCCGTTTTACTTCACGCAGCACTTGGCCCATCCGGCGGCTCAGTCTTGGCAGGTCCTGCGCAGCGAGTTTGACCAGATGATGCTGGATAACGCTCGCGACAAGGGCGCGGAGGTGTTCGAGGAAACCACGGTCAAGGAACTGATTCAAGAAGACGGAGCTGTTTGCGGCGTGCGTGCAGTTTCAAAGAGCGGGGATGCGACAGAGTACCGGGCGCCGATCACCATCGACGCGAGCGGACGCGACGCGCTAGCGCTTTCTCGCAACCGATGGAGGGTTCGAGACGCGTACCTGAACAAGATCGCGATCTGGACTTACTACAAGGGCGCAGTGCGAGACCCAGGCATCGATGAGGGCGCCACGACGGTGGCTTACCTACCGAAGAAGGGCTGGTTCTGGTACATCCCGTTGCCGAACGATACGGTCAGCGTTGGCGTCGTCGCCGAGAAGGACTACCTCTACGGCGGCGGTACGCGCGAGTTGGGGGAGATATTCGAACGCGAGGTGAAGAACAATGTCTGGATCGATGAACATCTTGCGGCCGGCATGCGGTCCGACGATTATCGAGTGACCGGAGAATTTTCCTATCGCTCGGAGTATTGCGCGGCGAACGGGTTGATCTTGACCGGCGACGCATTCGCGTTTTTGGACCCAGTGTTTTCTTCGGGTCTGTTCTTGGCGCTGAGGGGCGGGGAATTGGCTGCAGACGCGGCCGATCGGGCCTTGTCGAGCGGCGACTTTTCGGCTGCGCAGTTTGCGCCATATGGAGAGGAGTTGTGTGGGGGAATCGAGGCCATGCGCAAACTGGTTTACGCTTTCTACGACCACAACTTCAATTTCGGGAAGCTCATCATGGCGCACCCAGATGTCCGTCCCGCTCTAACGGATTGCCTGATTGGTCACCTCTCTCGGGACTTCGAAGCGCTGTTCGCTGGGGTCGCCGAATTTGCCAAGGTGCCACCGGCGCTTGCGCACGGGCGTCCGCTCGTGGGAGCTCTGTAGACGTGCCCTTCGAGTTTAAGTTGATCCGGCAAGTCGAGTTTCCCGATACCGATATGGCGGGAATCGTCCATTTCTCGGCGTTCTTTCGCTACATGGAGGCAGCCGAGCATGCCTTTTTTCGTTCACTGGGGCTGTCGATCGTCACCAAGGGATTCGAACCGGCGATCGGTTGGCCTCGAGTCCACGCCGCGTGCGACTACAAGAGTCCTCTGAGCTTTGAGGACCGCTTTGAGATTCACCTAATCGTGAAGGAGCGGCTAGAGAAGCGCATTCGCTACGGGTTTGCGTTCCGGACGTTGGATGAGGATCCGGTGCGCGAGATCGCCAGGGGCGAACTAATAGTGGCGTGCGTTTCCAAGACAGGCGAGAACGGCAGGATGCGCAGCGTGGCGATTCCTGAATCCATAGCAGCGATGATTGAGCAGGCCCCGGCGGAGTTGCTGGAATCATGGCGCTAAACGCGGATCTGCCGCTTGATCGCGAGGGGCTCCAGTCCCACCAACTTGCTTGCCTGCAAAAATTGCTGGCGGCGATCGTTCCGGCGAATCCGTTCTATACACGGAAGCTGGCGGAAGCAGGCATCAGCGCGGGTCTCGCGAGCCTTGAGGAGTACATTGCTCGGGCACCGTTTACGTTGAAGCAGGAGTTGGTCGAGGATCAGCTGCAGAACCTGCCCTATGGAACAAACCTGACCTATCTGCTGGAGAATTACACGCGGCAGTGGCAGACGAGCGGTACGTCCGGGCAGCCGATGCGTTGGCTGGATACGGCCGAGAGTATTTCGTGGATGTTGGACAGCTGGGAACTCGTTTACCGGTCGGCAGGAGTGACGTCGGAAGATCGCGTTTTTTTCGCCTTCTCCTTCGGGCCGTTTCTCGGCTTCTGGACCGCGTATGAAGCGGCCGGGCGGATGGGTTGTCTGTGCCTGCCGGGCGGCGGCATGAGCAGTTCGGCAAGGATCCGGGCGATTATCGATTCCGAGATGACGGTGCTGTGTTGCACGCCAACGTATGCGATGAGGCTGGCTGAGGTCGCCGCGAGCGATGGGGTTGACCTGGCTCAGTCGAAGGTGCGGCGAATCATCGTAGCGGGTGAGCCGGGCGGCGGGATTCCAGCGACGCGAGCTCGGATTGAGAGCTTATGGCCGGGGGCGAAGATCGTCGACCACCACGGCATGACCGAAGTGGGACCGGTTAGCTACGAGTGTCCCGAGCAGCCTGGCGTGTTACACATCATCGAGTCCGCATACTTCCCTGAAGTGATCGACCAGCAGAAAGGCGAAGCTATAGAGCCCGGGGGGACAGGCGAATTAGTGCTGACCAATTTGGGGAGAACCGGTTCTCCTCTGCTGCGCTATCGGACTGGTGATCTCGTCAAGCTGAGCGCAGCCGAGCGCTGTACGTGCGGCGCTTGGGACATGGCGCTGGAAGGCGGGATACTAGGCCGCTGCGATGATATGGTCGTCGTTCGAGGCGTCAACGTTTTCCCGAGCGCCGTGGAAGAGGTCGTTCGGTCGTGCGGGGGAGTTGCGGAATACTGTGTTGAGTCGCGCACGGTTCGATCTCTTACGGAGCTAGTACTGCAGATTGAACCGGAGCCGCAGGTGCAGGATGCGAGCGAGCTTGCCGGTCGACTGGAGGTTGCGCTGCGAGATGCCTTCGGTTTGCGGATCACCGCGAAGGTGGTCTCACCCGGCGATCTGCCGCGATTCGAGATGAAGGCCCGGCGCTGGCGGAAGATCTAGCTGCGCTTGGCGTTAGCCAACGAACCGTATGTGGCGACGCAGAAGGGCACGACGTAGGTCAGGCCAATTTTCCACCACAGCAAGGCTGAGCGAGGCGCAAGGCCGAATAGTTGGTCGCCCTGATTGAGTAGGGTCAGGACGGTGCCGACAAGGAGAGCTATCTTGGAGGATCTTTGCAGGAGCGGACGGTACCGGAACGCGCAGCGTAGGCAGCGATGCTCGGTTCCTCCGGGCTTGCGGAGGTCGTAGCCGCCTCCTCGCGCGGAGACTCCGCAGGCTTCACAACTGGGCGACATCAGCACCGGGGAGGTCGGGCGGCAGGATCTCGACTACGTCTGCGATCGTGTGGCCGCTGAGCGCCAACAACTGATTGCAGCGACCGTAGAGCCACCCTTCCGACGGCACGCCGAAAGAATGACGGACGGAGGCCCCCGGCTTGATGCGGAAGTAGGCGATCGGTCTGCTGATGAAGTCCATCTCGGCCTTCTTTAGAATCGTGCCCAGAGGCAGCTCGCCCTCGAGAATCTCTTCACGCGGCCCGGCCTCAAACTGATCCAGGCTGATCTCGATAGCTCCGAACTCGGCTGCCTGTTTGTCCTCGGCGCCCCGAAGTTCTACATGCCGAACGACCCGATCGGGCGTGATGACGCGCTCGACGGTGTGCAGCAACATGGCCTGTTTACGATAGCGCTCCAGAGTCCCGGTCATGTCGCTCTCGTGGACTAGTAGGCGGCGGTACGGTTCTGGGAGTTGGCCGGGGAGGAGAAATTCAAGCGCTTTGGCCGCGTCTTCGCCGCAAAAGGCCAAAAGGGGCCGGGCTACGACGCTCATCCGTTCTGCCAAGTTCTGGGTCATCGGGCAAGGGAAGGCAACGACCTGGTCGGCGCCTCCAAGTTAGAATGGCGAGGTCCACGCCACGGCGGTTACGCCCCAGGCGTTCAGCTTTGACGGAAGACACGCTCCGCGCGCGCCAGGGCCGCTTCGGAGACGCTCCCCTGGCTACGGGCTTGACCTAGGTACGAGTCGAAGGCCGGACCGATTAGGAGGCGCGCATCGGGACCATAACTCTTTAATTGGGAGTCAATCCAGGCGTTCAGTTCTTCGTTCGAACCCGAGCCGGCAGCCAACCGTTCTAGGCCGGGTGTGAACTCCTCTGCAAAATGCCGCTTGCTGTTGATCGAGACCAGATCCGATATCTCCAACGCATACGCCGGCAGATCGATGTCGACCAGCGCCAACATAGTTTTCAGGAACGAGTTGGAGAATTCTTGGACTTCCTGGTCGACCATGTCCCGGGCGGCCTGGAAGACCGCATCGGAAGCGCCCGCTCCGACCGGGTCGGAAGCTTTCTCGATGTAGATCTTGTTCTTGGGCTCGGTGCCGGATGGCCGGATCGTCGCTTTGATGCCGCCTTCGACGTGGTAGGTGATGAGATTGCGACCGAAGCGGTCGGTATTGCTCACGAACGGACCGAATTGATCTTCGTCCCAGTAATCGGTCACGGACAGTACGCGCCGCCCGCCGACAGTTTCCGGAGGATTCTCGCGCAACAGCCGCTGGATCTTCTGGATGGCCGCCGAACCGGAGGCGCCTTGCATGATGGTGGAGCGCAGGAAATTGCGGTGGTAGCCGTATTGCTTGTAGGTGTCGATCAGATAGTCGTAAAGCGTGCGGCCCTCCGCTGCCAGGTCCGAGGCCATCTCCGCCAATACGACCGACGCCCCGGCGGCGTCTTTGTCGCGGATCTCGGGAGTCACCAGCAGGCCATGACTCTCTTCTGTGCCGAGAATAAAATCGCTGAGTGAGGCCTCTACGTTGCCGAATCGGCCGGTCTGTTCAATCTGTTTGAGGATGTTCCCGATGTACTTGAAGCCGACGAGCAGATCGCCGATGACTATCCCTCCGTAGGCTTCGGTAATGCGCGCGATCAGTTCGGTGGTGACCTGCGTCTTGATGACCAGAGGTCTGGCTGGGAGCTTGCCGGCCTCCCGCAATTTCTCCAGGCGATAACGGGTGATCACCACGGCGCATTCGTTGCCGTTGAGGAACTCGAAACGGTCGCCATTTTTCGAGACGCCGCCCAGCCGATCGGCGTCAGGGTCTGTCGCCAGAACCAAATCGGCTCCGACTTCTCCTGCACGTTTGATCGCCAGATCGAGCGACTGGGGAACCTCGGGATTAGGGCAGCGGAACATCACGTTGGCGAAGTCTCCGCGGTAGTCGCGTTGCTCGGGTACCTCAAAATACTGTGTGCCAAGTTCGAAGCCCATTTCTTGCAAGCATCGCCCCACGGTGTTGATGCCTGTGCCGTGGAGGTTGCTGAAGACGATCTTCGCCGGCCCTGGCTCAGACTTCATGCGGAGAGCTAGGTTTAGGTCGATGTATGCCTGGCGGTCGGCTGCGGTGATGTGGTGGATCAGCCCCCGGGAGCGAGCGTCCGAGTAAGGCATGCTGGTGACGTCGGTGATAGTCTCGACAATGTCGACCATCTGCTCGTCGTCGGGCGGAATTTCTTGGCCGCCTTGGTCGTTGTAAAACTTGCCGCCGTTGTCGTCGGGGTGATTGTGCGAGGCCGAGACGTTGAGACCGCCTTGGGCGCCGTAGCGCCGGATGAGGAACGACAGTTCCGGCGTTGAGATGAAGTCCGCTGGCTCGTCAGGCAGCATGTAGACCGCTACGCCTGCCGCGCAATAGACCGACGCGGCGATCTGCGCCAGATCCTTGGAAGTTAGTCCGATGAGCGGATTGGGGACGTCCTTGGGATACGCGCCGCGCAAATCCTGAAACTCACGAACGTCATAGGCGACGACGACTTTGAGCTTGGCGGAAGCGCCCAGCTTGCGGCGTAGGTACTCGACGTGGCCCTGAACAGAAGACGCGATGGTGTAAGGGTTGATCCGATTCGGTCCGATGCCGACAGGACCTCGGCGGCCGCCCGTGCCGAATGGGATGACTTGGTAAAACCCATCCAGCAAGAAGTCGAATTTCTTATCGCGGACCATCCACTCAACAAGCGGCACGTAATCGCTCGGAGCGAGCAGGCCGGCGAACTTGTCCGTCGCCAACCAATCCTCCAGGTGAGCGAGTGCAGCGTGCTTGAGGGAGTCATCGATAGCGATGGCGGCAAAGCCCTTACGGGCCTCGTCGACGAGTCTAGAGTCGGACATGTTTCTCTCGGTTAGGGGGCCGGATCGCCGTCGGCAACGGGGCGAGGGCCAAAGTAGTATCCGGGCCGTGCCCGGACGGTTGCGCCGTTGTAGGGGACTTGCACACGAATCTCATGGAAGATGCCGCTGCTGTTGAGATTGCTCGGCGCGTAGGTTAGCAAGTATTGGCTGTGAAGGTCTTCTCCAATGTCCGTGATAGCCTTTTGGAGCCCCTCCGACGTGATGGGTTTGTAGGTGTCTCCTCCCGTGCCGACCGCGAGAACGGCTAGGGCGTCCTTGAAGACGAGGTTCTTAATCCCAACGACGAGATCGACGACCAGCGGCAAGACGTTCGGCGTGACGACGTAGTTGCTTTGCTGCTGTGTTGTCGGGGTGCTGACGGACCCGGGCGCCGCGCCGATGGGATCGATGCCGGGAGGGTAAGGCGACCCCTTGGGCATGGGAGGCTGCTTCAGTCGCGACTTCAACGTCGAGAGGTAGATGGGGTAGATCTGGATGCCGGAGAGCTGCGCCGTTCGCAGCGTCTCGCCCAAGCCGATCGAGCTGCCGTTGTCTTGGCCTTCGGCAATCACCACGATGACCCGCTTGTGATTCTCGGGCTCGCGGCGCAGCATGCGGATGCCTTCGTAGACCGCGTCGCTAACACGAATCCCGGAAGCCCCGGTACGAATCGAATTGAGCGCCTTGTTGATGACTTTTGTGTCGCTGGAGAACTCGCTGATGATCTTCACGCGACTGTCGAACCCGATTACCGCCGCTTCTCCGAACTCGCCGAGTACTTGCTGCGTGAATAGATAGGCCGTCTTCTTGACCTGATCCAACATGTCGTCTGCTAGCCGATCGCTCGACTGGACGCAAATCACCATCGAGATCGGTTGGAAGCTGACGTCGAAGTCGACAATCGTCTGCTGCACATCGTTGTCGAACAGCAGAAAATCACTCTTTTCTAGGCCGTGGACGTATTGGTCCTTCTTGCCCTGAACGACTACGGGCACGCTGACCAGGTCGATTTCGCTAGTGAATGTCGTCATCAACTCCGGATCTTCAACGACACTTATCGGCTGGGTCAGCAGTTCGTCTGGATCGAATGCTTGAGGTTGCGCCACGGGGCTCAACACGAGGGCGAGAACTGCGGCCAACGCCAGGTTAATCAAGTACTTGCTAATTCCAGGCCTCTCTCTATTCGACGCCTTCGCCGCGCTCGTTGTTACGGACGTAATCTCCGCTCTTGCCGCCGGTCTTCTCTAGTAGATAGATGCCGGTGATCTCGATGGATTTATCCAACGCCTTGCACATGTCGTAAACCGTCAGGGCGGCAGTGGCGGCGGCGGTCAAAGCCTCCATCTCCACGCCTGTCTGGGACGTCGTCGACGCCGAGGCAATGATCTCTGCGCCCTCAGTCGTTAGTTCGATCTGAACGTCGGCTTGGGTCAGCCCCAGAGGGTGGCAAAGCGGTATGAGTTCAGAAGTCTTCTTGGCCCCTTGAATTCCGGCGATGCGGGCTATCTCCAAGGGGTTGCCCTTCGGGTTTTCCGGCAGCTGCTGTAGCACGCTCTTACTCATCTTTACGAATGCGTGCGCGCGAGCGGTTCGCTTCGTGGCGACTTTATTCCCGACATCGACCATGCGAACGGAGCCGTTTTCGTCGTAGTGAGTGAGTTTGGGCACTATACTCTAAAGCGGCAACACGGCGATTCTTTCACCAGCGTCCCATGACTCGCGATCCGCGCCTGCTACGAGGAAGCAGTTCGCCTTCGCTATAGACGCCAAATCGCCTGACCCCTGCCATTTTACCGGAGATACTCGCCGCCGCCCGTATTCTCCGTCCAAACGGGCTGGCAGGAACCTGGTCAGCGACGGGTTGTGGCGAAAATCTTCGGCGAGCACAGCCTCGGTGAAGGGGAGGCAGGCGTCGGCGACACCGGCGAGTCGAGCTAGGGCAAGGCTGCCGAAAATCTCGAAGGTGACCATTGTGGAGATCGGATTTCCCGGAAGGCCGAAGAAGGGCTTGTCTGCGGCGCGGCCGAAAACGAGCGGCTTGCCGGGCTGGATCAAGACCTTCGTGAAAAATAGCTCGGACCCAAGATCGGCGAAGACGTCTTCCACTAGATCGTACTTTCCCATCGACACGCCGCCCGATAGCAACAGCATGTCGGCCTGTAGCCCGACTTCGACCAGCTCCCTGGTCTGTTGGAGACGATCCGGCGCGATCGGCAGGATTTCCGGAATGCCTCCGCGGCGTCGCACCTGAGCGGCGAGCGAATGGGCGTTCGAGTTTCTAATCTGAAATGGTTTTGGAGCCTGACCAATGTCGACAACTTCGTCGCCTGTGGAGAGGATGGCGACTCGCGGCTGGCGAAAGACCGAGATCGAGCATCTGCCCACCGAGGCCAGAAGTGCGATCTGAGAATAGTCGAGTCGAACACCGGCGTGAAGCACGGTTGCTCCCGCGGCAGACTCGCTGCCCTGTGCGACGAAGTTTTTGCCCGGCGGTAGGCTCTGTTCGATGACTACATCGTCGCCGGTGCGACACGTGTATTCAACCATGACAACGCAGTCGGCGCCTTGGGGTCCGGGGGCGCCGGTCATGATCTCCACGGCCTCGCCGGCCTCGACGCGGTATCGAGAAGGCTCTCCTGCGCGGGTCTCGCCAATGACGCTCAGACGAGTCGGCGCCGCTGCGATATCGACGGAGCGAACGGCGAATCCGTCGCGAGCGGAGCGTCTGAAGGGTGGGTAGTCACGGTCGGCGACGATATCCTCGGCGAGCGTTCGGCCCGCCGCGAGTTCCAATGGGACGTCCTCGACCAAATCAGCCGCCCCTGAGATAGGCGGGACCTGGGCCGCGATGACGGCGCGGGCTTGTTCAAACGAAAGAGCGTCCATGGCGATCCAGTCTGGCCGCTACTCTAGCAGCCCTGCTTAAGCTAAGAAACCGGCGAACTTCGATCCGCGGCGGATAATCGTCTCGTCCCGCTCAGGGCCGGTGGAAATACAGCCGATCTCGACTTCCAGTTGGCCTTCCAGGTAGGAGATGTAGTCCTTCGCCGCCTGCGGCAGTTGGTCGTATTCCCTGATGCCCGCCGTCGAGCAGTGCCATCCGGGCCTTTCTTCATACACAGGCACGACTGCTTCATAGACTTCCGGCAACGCCGGCATGAAGTCCAGCTTCTCGCCCTTGTACTTATAAGCGACGCAAACGGGAATCGTTTCTAGGTAGTCGAGAACGTCCAGCTTCGTGATGACCAGCGTCGTCAGGTGGTTGACGTTGTGGGCGTAGTTCATCAACGGCAGGTCGAACCAGCCACAGCGACGCGGCCGTCCCGTGACAGTTCCGAACTCGTTGCCGGCATTGCGCAGGGCGTTGCCCGCATCGCCCAGCAGTTCGGTTGCGAAAGGCCCTCCGCCGACTCGTGTCGCATAGGCCTTCGCTATGCCGACAACGCCATCGATGAGCATGGGCGAAACGCCCAGACCTGTGCAAACGCCGCCGACGGTCGCGTTCGAGGACGTCAGGTACGGGTAGGTGCCGTGGTCAATGTCCAGCATCGTTCCCTGAGCGCCTTCAAAGAGGACCTTCTCGCCTTGACGGATCAGTTGATTGACCAGGTAGATCGTGTCCGTGACGTAGGGGCGGAGCTGTTCGGCGTAATCCTGATACTCCTTCAGGATCGCCTCAATGTCCCAAGGCTCGTGAATGTTCAGCGCGGTCGCGATGATGTTCTTTTCTTCGGCGGCGGCGCGGAAGCGCTCGGGGAAACCCGCGGTGTCGAGCAGTTCGGCAAAGCGGATGCCTCTCCGGCCGATCTTGTCTTCGTAGCAAGGGCCTATGCCGCGTGACGTGGTTCCGATCTTGACTTTGCCCGGCGTGTCTTCCGACGCCCGTTCCATCATGCGGTGGTAGGGGAAGATGACGTGCGCGCGGTGGCTGATAAAGAGATTGCCCTTGACGGTGATCCCCAACCCTTCGAGCGTCTTGATCTCTCTGAGCAGCGCGGCGGGGTCGACGACCAAGCCGTTGCCGATAATGCCCTTCTTGCCGCGCAGGATGCCGGTTGGAATCAACGACAGGATGAACTTCTGGTCGCCGACTTTGACGGTATGGCCAGCGTTATGCCCCCCGCTTGAGCGCGCGACGACGTCGAAACGATCGGCGATCAAATCGACGATTTTGCCCTTTCCTTCGTCGCCCCACTGGGCGCCCAATACTGCAATATTGGCCATAAGAATCCTCTGTTCTTCCCCAAAGAAACTGCTAATTTGCCGTGAAAAAGAGCCCTGAGGGGCCCTAAAAAACCTGGCGGAGGAAGTGAACTGTCCCTTCCGATAATACCCGCTTTTGCCTGCCGATGGGGCACTCAGACTGAGGGCGGAACGCCCGGCGAAGATAATCCACTCGCTGGTTCGGTATCTTTGGTGAAACGGTGGCTCGTCGCAGCACATTGCGCAACGCGGCGGAGTTCGCTCCGGCCTGGCTCATTGTCCAGGTTCTGCGCTGGGCCCCTTTGCCGCTGGCAAGGGGGATCGCAGCCGCTATCTTTGACTTGGGACGCCACCTGACGCCTCGCTGGCGACGGACGGCCCAAACGAACCTTGCTATCGCATTTCCGGATTGGGATCCCGAAAAACGGACCCGGGTTGTTCGCGAATGTTATCGGAACCTCGGTGGGAACTTGTTGGCGCTTGCAAGACTGCCTCGACTAACGCCCCGGAATATCGGACGCTGGATCCGCTACGACGGCTTCGAACACTACGAGAACGCGATTGCCCAAGGACGGGGTGTGATCTTCCTCACCGCCCATCTGGGCGCTTGGGAACTGAGCGCCGCCGCTCACGCCCTGTATGGCCATCCGATGTGGTTGATGGTCAGACCGGTCGATAACCCATTTTTGGATCGCCTGATCGACGCCCGTCGCCGGCTGTTTGGCAATCAGACGATCCGCAAGCAGGACTCCGCAAGAGAGGTGTTGTCTGTCTTAAGGAGCAACGGAGCGGTGGGCATCCTAGCCGACCAGAACGCGGCAGGTTCGGACGGCGTCTTCGTGGATTTTTTCGGGCGCAAGGCTAGCGCTACTAAGGGCGTAGCGCAAATCGCCGCACGTACAGGGGCCGCGGTCGTGCCGGGCTTTGCCGTGTGGAACGACGCTGACCAGCGGTACGTATTGAAGTTCTACCCAGCGGTCGCGCTGGTCGGCTCAGCCGATCGCGAAGCCGATCTACTAGAAAATACGCAGCGTTGCCAAGCGGCGATTGAGCGGGCGATTCGTGATAGTCCTGGTCAGTGGCTGTGGATCCATCGTCGCTGGAAGCGGCAGCCCGAAGGCCAACCCGCTGTGTACTAAGGGTTTCCGACGCTTTACAGCCGCTCTTTTTTCGGCGAAGCTATACTGACGGCAGCTAGATCGTTAACCAAATTGCTGCGCCTGGAGAAGTCTGTGGAGCGAGTAGCCAAGTCATCAACCTTTTCGAAGTTCGCGGTAGCATTCGCCGCCTGTATCCTCTCGACTACTCCGCTGTTCGCGCAGCAGCCCGATGAGGCTCAGGCGGTTGACAGGGAAGAGGCCTACTACCGCTTCTCGGTCGGCCACCTGTATCACCGTCTGGCGATGCAGTACGCTCGCCAAGAATACGTGGATCAGGCGATCACGGAATACCAGGCGGCGATGACCGCCGATCCCACCTCCAACTACATTCCTCAGGAGTTGATACAGCTTTATGCCAGTGCGAATCGGATCGAGGACGCGGTCAAACTAGCCAACGAGGTAGCGGCGCGGAGCCCCCAGGATGCGGAAGTGCGACGGCTGTTAGGCCAGATCTACCAAGGTTACGCGTATGACCGCCGCGGCAGCTTCAATCGCGAATCCGCCGCCAACGCTATCGCCGAGTTTGACAAGGCGCTGGCCATCGAGCCGGACGACCTGGAGACCCTCCGATCCATTGGAGGCCTGAAGTTGGATATGGGCGATGTCGAGGCCGCCGAAAAGCATTTTCTCCGTGCATTGGAAATTGCGCCCGCTGACCCCCAATCCCTGGCCGGATTGGCGCGGATCTATGTCTCGTCAGGCGAGACGGAAAAAGCGATCGAGGCTCTTGAGCAGGTGGTTCAGTCGGAAGGCGGGAATCGCCGTTACCTGGAACCGCTCGCCCGGGCCTACGAAGAAGTTCGACGATTTGATGACGCTGCAGAGATCTATCGCAAGCTGCTGGAAGACGCGGGGTCGAACGGCGGCAACCAGATCGCGTATCGCGGAATGTACGCCGACAGCCTCCTGCGTGCAGGCGACTATGCGAAATCCCGTGAACAGTACGAGCGTCTAGCGGAGATCCAGCCGCGTAACGCGATTCACCGATTGCGTCTGGCTCAGATCGACACCGAGGGTCGACGCTTCGAGCAGGCTTGGAGCCACATTCAAGAGGCGCAGCGTCTCGATCCGGATAACCTCGACGTCAAGTACAACGTTGTCCTCCTCCTAGAGGCCGAACTTCGTTTCGACGAAGCCGCGGAAGGCATGAGGCAGATCCTGGACGACACCAAACAAGAGAGTTATGACCCTGCCGACGTGGCCAACAGGATCATGTTTCTGGGGCACCTCGCTTCTGTTGAGAGACGGAGGGAAGACTTCGACGCAGCCCGTGGCATCTACTCGGAGATGGCCGCACTGGACCCCAACTTCGCCGCGCAAAGCCGCGCCTTGACGATCGATGCGTTTCGAGGCGAGAAAAATTCGGAGAAGGCGCTGGAAGAAGCGACACGCGCAGTCCGCGAGTACCCCGAGAACGATGGTCTGAAGATGCAAAGGGCGACGATCCTTGCCGAGACTGGCCACGCCGACGAAGCTGCTGAGATCGTCGAGGGATTAATGTCCGGCGATGAGTCTGACGCTGATCTGTACTTGTCACTGGCTCAGTTGTGGGAAAAGGGAAAGGACCTCGACAGATCCCTGGCGGCGATCGAGGAAGCGGAGAAGCTTGCCCCTGATCAACAGATTCCGATCTTGTTCTCGAAAGCCTCCGTCCTTGAGCGCTTCAAAAAGTTTGCCGAGTCCGAGGCAGTTTTTCGGCAGCTGTTGGACCTGGATCAGGACAACGCGGGCGCTCTTAACTACCTGGGTTATATGCTGGCTGATCAAGGGATCAAGTTGGATGAGGCTCACGACATGATTCAGCGTGCGCTCGACCTAGAACCGGAGAACGGCGCCTACCTGGACAGTCTCGGCTGGGTCTACTACCGGCAAGAGAAGTTCGACCTCGCTGAGCGACAGCTACTCCGCTCGTTGGAGCGATACGGAAGGGATCCCGTTGTCCTGACCCATCTGGGAGACGTCTACCACAAGCTTGGCGACGCTCAGAAGGCGGCTGACCACTGGCGTCAAGGTTTAGAGGAATGGCGGCGCACGCCCAAGGCGGACCAGGACGCAGCGGAGATTGAAAGGCTTGAAGAAAAGCTAGCAGAACTGGCGAACTAGTTAGCGGCTCTCTAGTTAGCGGCTCTGTTGAGCGGCTAGCCTCTGCGTAGCTTCTGATTTCGCTTCGGGGGTTTCCCATTCTGCCTGGGCTCCGAGCAGATAGCCGTCCTCATCGCGCTCGCAATGAACGATTAAGCCCTCGGCGATCTGGCCGTCCGAATCGGTCAGTCGTACTTGGGTCCCGATCTCCATCTTGTGAGGGCATCTGACCTTGAAGCCCAAGCTGGATATGTCGATTAGGTTTGTGACGGTCGTCTCTTCCTGTCCGGTCTCCGGTTGCCAAGTCAGGGTCGCTTGGTCATGCACCGGGAGACGGTTCTCCGAGCGCCGATCCTCTTCCTTGGGCTTGCCGCGCAACCAGCCCGTTAATTCGGACCAAGAGCTGGTGAAGAGACTGCCGTTCGCTCCCATGCCCTACATGATGGAAGCGGTATAGGTACAACGGCAATAGGCGAAATGCCCTAGTCATACCCCTGGTTTACTTCCGTTCATTCGATAGAATTGGGGGGGTGCCAATGCAAGGAATTCGAATCATTGCCCTATTTGCGGTCGGTCCGCTGAGCCTTGGGGCTGATTGCATCCAGATTCGCGTGGTCGATCCGCAGGGCCTACCTGTAACCGCGGCAACCGCGTCGATCGGTCAATCAACGGCCAAAGCGAACGCGGCGGGCATTGCTGAACTCTGTGAAGAAGGAGCTTTGAGCGGACCGGTTCGTGTCCAAGCGCAAGGATTCGCAACGGCAGTGGAGCACCTAGCAGTCGGCGAATCACCCCAGGTAGTCGAGCTTCGGATTCGACTTCACGTGGAGACTCCGGTTGTTGTGACAGGGACCGTACGTCCGACCGAACTCGCTGATTTGGACCGCAGCCTGCGGGTGATTTCGGCCAGCGAGACAGTCGCGCCTGCCTGGTCGTTCGCCGAGCTGCTGAAGCAGGATTCATCGATTCATATGCGCGAGAGAGGCCCGGACGGTACCCAAGCGGATCTTTCGATAAGAGGGTCGACGTTCGATCAGGTGCTGGTCATGATCAATGGCGTTCGCGTCAGCGATTCCCAGACGGGACATCACACATTGGACCTGCCTCTACCCTTTGAAGCCGTGCAGCAGGTCGAAGTGCTGGCAGGAGCCGGCGCAACGTTGTACGGTTCCGACGCGGTGGGCGGGACGGTCAACTTCGTAACCAAGAAGCCGGAGTCGAAGGAACTGAGGCTGATGAGCGGGATTGGAGAACATGGCTGGAACCGGCTCGCGGCCTTTGGCGGTTTCCGTCGGGGGATCTGGAGCCAGTCGCTGGCAGGCTCCCGCGACTTTTCGACTGGATTTGCGGAAGGACGCAACTTCAGGAACGTGTCGCTGTCCAGCGAGTCGTTCTTCGACACGTCCGTTGGCACGACTAGTGTCCTCGTCGCGTACAACGATCGACCGTTCGGGGCCAATGGTTTCTACGGACCGTGGAATTCCTGGGAGGACACCGGCACGAAATTCTTATCGGCGACTCAAACGATTGGCAGGAATGTCGACCGTCTGAATCATCGTTTCAACTTCGCTTTCCGCAGACACAACGACAATTTCATCCTGTGCAAACAGGGTTGCGTGTTTGGCGGAGTACATTTCCGGCCAGAAGACAACCAGAATCTGCACCAGACCAACGTCTTCCAGGGCTCCTACACAGTCGCAGGCGTGGCTGGGACGAAAGTTCGCTGGTCCGGCGGTGCACAAGTGGTTTCAGATGGGATCGATAGTACCGTGGCCGGCCAGCGGCGTCGCGAGCGCGCTTCGATCTTTGCCATGTTGGACCTGCGTCCAACGGAAAGACTGACGCTGTCGGCTGGGGTCAGGGAAGAGGCCTGGGACAAGTGGCGGGTCCGCACCAACCCGACGTTTTCTGCCGGCTATTGGATCGGCGGCGGCCTGAAGATCCGCGCGCTCGCCTCTTCCGCCTTTCGCATCCCAACCTATACGGATCTCTATCACCGCGATCCCGGCAACGTAGGCAATTCGAGCCTGGTCCCGGAGGCAGTTTGGAACTACGAGGCAGGCGCCGATTGGTTCTTACCGTTCGGCACGAAGGTATCAGCCGCCTGGTTCCAACGGCGCGAAAATAATTCCATCGACTGGGTAAAAGACGAAGGTTCTGCCGTTTTTCAGGCGCGCAACACGCAGAAGATTAACTTCACCGGAGCTGAGTTCGAGGTCCGGCACACGTTCCGCAACGCCATGCAAGTTTGGGGCAATTACACGGCCCTGCAGGCGTCTCAATCACTGCCAGTCGGCGGAGTATCCCGCTACGTGTTTAACTTTCCGTCTAATCAAGGCAACGTGGGCCTACAGGGCGCCGCAGGGCCCCTGCTATTCAAGACTCGACTTGGGGCCTACAACCGGGCCTCGCAGACTGCCAGGGCACTGTGGGATGTGTCAATTGGCCGCAGCGGCGGTTCTTGGAGACCATTCATCCAGGCGACCAACGTGCTCGATGCGCAACATGAGGCTTTCCAGGGGCTTGCTCAGCCTGGACGGTGGATCCGGGGTGGAGTACAGATCGACGTCTTCCGACCCAACTAGCCGATTCTCAGGAAGCGCTTCCACAAGCCGGCTTTTTGCTCTGGAGCGGCTCCGATACCGAAGATGTGCCGCGTGAGCGCGTCTAAGCTGTCTGAGAGTCGCGACCCGCTTGCCACGAGTCCGCCGCGAACGGCTGCTTGATTGACCGCTTGGAAATCGTTGGGCACTGAGAAATCGATGGCTATTCCCAGCGCGTCTTCGATCGTCGACTTCGAGACCGCATTCTTGGAGTTCGAGCGGTTGACGATCAGTCGAATGTTCGCCAGGTCAACGCCTAGCGCCTTCATTTGGTCCAATCGCCGTCGCGCTAGGTGGATTGAGACGAGTTGAGGCGTGCAGACGAGGTAAAGGCGTTCGGCCAAACGAGCGGTTTCGGCAATCGTCGGTGAAAGGGACGATGGCAGGTCAGCGATGACGGTCTGATGAGCCGCCATCGCTGATGCGACAACGTCCGGAAGGCAGCGTCGAAGGAGCTCGGTTGGCGGAACGCCTTCGGTCGGACAGGCGAGTACGCGGAACCCGTGCCAGTCCGCCGCGACGCGGTTCCAAATGTCGTCCAGATCAGATAGACGCTCCAGCGCATTTCCAAGGTGAAAGTCGAACTTTGTTCCGAGGCGGAAGGCGAGGGTGCTGGAGTGAATATCGCAGTCGAGTAGGAGCGGCTTGACGCCTGCGACCTCAGTCATCGCGTGAGCCACATGGAGCGCAATTGTCGAAGCTCCGTCAGTCGATTGACAGGGGGCGAAGCATATCAAACGATTTACCTTGGCCCGTCCTGCTCGATTGGGAAGCGAACTCAGCAGGTTAGCCAGCCGCTGGCGGTCAAACGGGGGCCAGAGATAGTCTGTTGCTCCAGCACGCATTGCGTCGAGCAGGTCGACGGAAGACTCACTCTTACCCACCGCTATTGCGGGGACCTCGGGGGCGACGCTCCTCAGGTTCTTGATTACCTGTAGTCCAGCGGGATCCGCTGTCAAGCCGACCACAACGGCGCCGATCCCGCGTTGATCCGACATCTCGATCTCCCGCTCAGTCGGGTAGCGTTCGCTAAGTTGAACCTCGAGACGAGGGGATTCCGCCCGCAGCGCCTCGGCGAGCGAGTGGCCAATTTCAACATCGGGGGAATAGACCAGGATTCGGAGAGACACAGTTGTAGTTAGAGCTCAAGTGGCCGTACTACACATATCGGCTGCGATTGGACTGAATTGTAGTCCCCGTGGCTAGGCCGCTTCGACGACCCGTTCGGCGACCGGATCCCAGGCGAGGTATTTTCTTGTTCGGAACGACTCGACGGCGATCAGGCAGGCAAGCGAACTGTTTAATCCCAAGTCAATATCGCAGTTAAGAGGAGCTCCGTCCCGAATCGCCTCGTGCAGGTTGTGATGGTGCAATGCGATGCTTTCGCCGCCGGTACGCCGGTACGATATGCTCGATGCCCTGTCGCTGAACGACTCTTCCGGCTTGATCTCGAAGCCGTCGTCCGTGAACTCCAACGTGGCGTGATGGCCGCGAATAGTATGCCGAACCGGGGAACTGTTTGCCATAGTCGAGGTCAACAATACCGTCATTCCTTCCGGGTACTCCAACATCGCGTTGAAGGCGTCCGGAACCTCGGCCGCCGAGTCCTTGAATACGTACTTGCCGCCCGTTGCAACCACCCGGGATGGAGCGGTGAGGCCGCAAGCTTTGATGACTAGAGTCAGCCGGTGAACCAACAAGTCCGTGGGAATTCCGCCAGAGTAGTCCCAGTAACGACGCCAGGAGAAGAACCGATCAGGTTCCCAGGGTCGTCTCGGGGCCTGGCCGAGGAATGCGTCCCAATCAAGATTCGAGTTCGGATCTGCCCCTGGGTCGTGCCTTTCTAGCCAAAGATCATCGACGTAATTTCGGGAATAGTCCACTTGCGCCAAGATCGGTTTGCCGATGGCGCCCTCGCGAATGTACCTCGCAGCAGCTTCATAGGAGTCATCCGACATTCCTTGGACGCCGCACTGCAGCAGACTCTTCGATTCTCGTACTTTTCGGCGAACCTCCAGACACTCCGATATCGTGTGAGCGAGCGGCTTCTCGCAATAGACGTGGAGGCCCGCATCAATTGCGTCGATCGCCATCTGGGCGTGCCAATGGTTCGGCGATGAAATAACCACATAGTCGAGACCACGATGTTCGAGCAGTGCCCGGTAATCTTTGTAGGGTCTAGCTAGGGCGATAGCGGCTGATCGGTCGAGCCGCGGTTGGTAGACGTCGCAGACTGCTGCGATCTCGACGTTGTCCTGGTCGGCCAGGCCGATCAACGCCTTGAGGTGCTCCTCCGCATTCGATCCCGACCCGATCACGCCGACTCGGATCCGGTCGTTGGCTCCCAATACACGACGAGGTCGCGCTGCGGCGACCGCGGCTATTCCGCCGGAAACAAATGATCGTCGGCTAAGGTTCATCGCGTTCAGGCGAAATGAGGCTGCTCGACCAGCAGCTGCGCAGACCTTTCTGACGCGAGTCCAAATTGGACACCCAACAGTTCTCCCACCGCGTCGACAAAAAACCGGTTGCTTCGTCGGCGGATCTCGTCTTCTGGCCTTTCCGGGTAAGCCATATGCTCAAGCTCGTGAAGGAATACCGTCAGTAGGGCAGCGTGGAATCGAACCTCTTCAAAAGAATCACGCAAGCGCTCGTTACCGGCGGCCGCTAGACCGGCCAGCGGCAACGGGTTCCATTCGCGAATCGATCTGACCGCTAGATCAATCTCGCCGATTGCCCCTCCGGTGTCGGCTTGTAGGCTTTTCGTCAAAGGGCTGTGCGTCACTTCCGGATGATGATGTCCTAGGCAGCTGCAGACGTTAGCTAGCCGGAGTTCGGCAACGATGACGGAAGGCACTCGGGCGAGTGCATCACGATAGCCGCGCTTGACATCATCGGTTAGCGCCGGAAAGGTAAAGCGCAATGAGTTGCTGAACTCGACCGCCAGCCAGCTATTCTGCCGCGGATATGTCGCTAGGACCAATGGCAACGAGGGACCCGCTGTGATGAGGCGCTGCGCTCTGCCGCACACGGCCCCAACCATACGGCTGAGCAACCCAGGCGTTTGCACCCGCCGGCGCTGCGACCTTCGTTTCATATGTCCCTCATCACTACTGTCCGGTTGACGAGCAGCGGGCGGCTTGCAACTGATTGTAGAAGCGAGGGTTAGGTACTGT
>JAQCLD010000039.1 GCA_027592785.1 Acidobacteriota bacterium | reverse complement strand
AGCGAGTGCGTTGCTTCTTGCTCTGTTTGAGGCGGAAGCTGTCGCCGTTCATCTCGAGGATGTGGACGTGGTGGGTGAGCCGATCGAGCAGAGCGCAGAAGACCTTCGGCACGGTTCCCGTTGCGGAGTTGGAGAAGGCAGATATTCAGGGCTATCTAACGGCGGCAGTTGCCGAGGGACTCTCATCCGAGTCCGTTCGGGATCTGCGGGTGAGGCTGCGAGGACTGCTCTCGTTGGCCGCTGATTGGGGCTGGATCTCTCCGGCAGCTAATCCGGCTGCGGGCCGGTTCAGACTTCCGGCACGGGCTCCGGTTCGGGAGAGGCGATATCCAACGCCTGAGGAGTTCAGGAAGCTCGTGGAGGCGCTGCCTCAACCCTACAAGGCAATCGTTGCCCTAGCAGGGCTCAGCGGGCTCAGACGCGGAGAACTAGCCGCGTTGCGCTGGAACGATATCGGACCGGATTCGGTTCGCGTGGACGAGAGCGTATATCGGGGTGTCCTCGGCAGTCCGAAGACCCCACGCTCGCGGAGGACGGTCAAGATCCCGACGAAGGCCGTTGAGCTTCTTGAGGCTTGGCGCTCGCAATCTAAGTTCACAGAACCCGAAGACTTCGTCTTCGCTATTCGTACCAACACGCCGATTGATCTCAATCGGGCGCTTGAGCGGCTCATCAAGCCGCTGGCGGAGAAGCGGGGGCTACCGCGCTTCTCCTATCACGACTTCCGGCACGCTTACACGACGTGGGGCCGCAAGGCCGGTGTAGCGGCTGAGGTCATGCGGGACCTAGTGGGCCATACGTCTGTGACGATGACTCAGGACGTATACAGCCACATGGATGATGATGACGGCGAAGCCGTGGCGATGATCGGGCGTTATGTTTGGCCCGAATCACGCCCGGAAGCCGCATAACTGGAACCCCTTAATGGAACCCCAATCGAAGCGACCGCTAGCTAAGTTGTTGAAGAAATTGGTGGACCTGGAGGGGCTCGAACCCTCGACCTCTTCCATGCCATGGAAGCGCGCTCCCAGCTGCGCCACAGGCCCTCTCGGGATAGCTGAAGCTTCCGCTATGTTAACACGGTCTCGGGGGACGTCTGCGCTACCCGCCGCTAGCCGAATTCAGCCGATAAGGCTTGTACGCTATCGTCATCGGCTTGCCCTTGAGCGTTAGAGAATAGCCTGACTCCGATTCGTAGCGGACCTGAGCGTCCGCGCCGGAGCGCGCCGCTTCGAGCTGGGCTTCTTCCACGATCCGCCGGCGAAGCGCCACGTCGATCTTAACCCTGGTTTGCACTTCGTATTCCACAGAGTCCGTCTCGAGAGTCTGCACAATCACAAAGCTGCCCGGGACACGTAAGGCCCGGCGGCACACCTCCGGCAAGCGCTCCCAGTCCTCCATAATGTCGGTGATCGACACGTACTCGCTGGGCACAAATCGATTCGGAAACCGAATCGACACGCTCTTCACTCGAGCCGCTTTCATTCCCGCCAAGGCGCCGAACGTCTTCACAAAGGCCGCCAGCGAAAACCGCGACTGGCGCGTCGTGTCGCCGAGCGCGACCGATCGCCTCTTCCGCTCGACAAAAGGAGCAAGCAAACGGCCGTCGTCCAAGATGATTTCGCGCCCCCCTTCGTACGTGCCGATATAGCCCGGCCGGCGAATGTCGTCAAAGGGGATAGCTAACTGAAAACCAATGCCTTTCAGCATCTTCGCCAGCGGGCGGAGCGGCCGCGGCGTCTCCGGCGGCGGATTCGCGGCAACTCGTCTTGTCATGGTCATAGAAAAGGCCCACAGCCTTTTCTACAGAGTAACGGGGCCTGTCAAGCGACTGGCGCTAATACCAACCCTTGAAGTACTTCTCGATGACCGACATCGGCTGCCACGGGTCCGGCTCACGCGCACGCCCCGTCATGTCAATTTCACGCGGTTCCGGCCTGGCGACGCGCAACGGCGTTCCGTCTCCAAGCCGAGTCTGCCACTGATCGATCAACGCCATCATGCGGGCCGTTCGCGTCTCCTGATCCGCCGCCCCGGCCAAATTCTTCAACTCATCGGGATCGTTCGCCAAATCGAAAAGCTGATTGACATCCACCCGCGGATATCGAATCAACTTGTATCTCTCGTCCCGCACCGATCGCATCGAATCCCCATAAGCCAGAAACAACGTCTCGCGCACTCTCGGCGCCTTTCCCTGCCACACCGGCGCCAAATCTCGTCCATCGATTTCGCCGATCGGCGCGTTTTGCTTGGCCAACCCCAACAAGGTAGGGAAGAGATCAAACAGATACGTCAGCGCGTCCGACGTTCTGCCTCGCGGCACCCCAGGCCCTTTCACAATCAGCGGCGTCTTCATCGAATGTTCGTAGATATTCTGCTTCCCCAGCAGCCCGTGACTGCCGATCGCCAATCCGTGATCGCCAGCGTAAACGATGAGAGTGTTCTCAGCTTTTCCCGTTTTCTGCAGCGCCGTCAGGATGCGTCCGATCTGATCGTCCAGATGCGTCATCATCCCGTAGTACTCAGCCAAATGATCGCGGACTTCCGCCTCCGTTCGAGGCCAAGCGCCCAACTGCTCATCGCGCACCATCATCGCCCCGTTGTCGAACGGGTGCTGCGGCATGAAGTTCGCCGGCAGCGGCAACTTCTTTGCGTAATACTTCTCTCGGTACCGCGTCGGCGGCGTTCGCGGATCGTGCGGCGACGTAAATGCCGCATAGGCGTAGAAAGGCTTGTC
Organism: Acidobacteriota bacterium; assembly: GCA_027592785.1. Taxonomy (GTDB): domain Bacteria; phylum Acidobacteriota; class Terriglobia; order Bryobacterales; family UBA6623; genus CAMPKL01. The sequence continues at coordinate 33,785 of JAQCLD010000039.1, read as the reverse complement.
CCCCTCGTAGTTCTCCAAGAACTCGATCATGCTGTCGGCGAAAATTTCTGTTGAGAACTTCCGCGTCGGCGCTGAGCGATAAAGCTCCCCATCCGGACCGACTTCGGCCAACGGAACATTCGTGTGGTCCGCCATGCCGCCGAAGAAGATGCCGCGCCCCTGCTGAAAGCTCCTTGCCCAAGACATCGGGCCGTTGTGCCACTTACCTGTCCCAAAGGTCGTGTACCCCGCCTTACCCAACAGCTCGCCCAACGTCGAGTGGCCTTCCATGTCGAGCGGTACGCGGAAGTAGGCTTTGCCGGTGTGCAACATCGCCCGGCTCGGTGCGCACACCGCTTCCCCAACGCTTCCTAAACAGTAGTTATTGCGGAAGCTGAAGCCCCCTGCGACCAATTTGTCGATATTCGGCGTCTCGATCAGCCGATTCCCCCAGGCGCCAATCGTGTCCGGCCGCTGATCGTCCGCGAACAGAAACAGGATATTCGGCTGGGCCTCTAACCGCGGTAGAAGAATCAGAGCGAAAAGCAGCGGGAATCGACGCATGGCCAGAGCATAGCCGATCTCTCTCTAGGGTTCGACAACTTCCGCCTTCAACAACAAGAAGATTCCTTGGTATGCGCCAACCGAGCCCGACTTCCCCACAACCACGATGACGTCTTCCGGAATGTCCAAACTGGCCCGCAAGCCAGGCTCTTCGTAGACGAAGACGTCCGGCTTCGTCTCTATGGGCAGTCTCCATTGGCTTCGAAGGGCACGAATCCTAACGACCTTCCTCGTTTCGGTTTCAGAAACGTCGCCCACCTGAATCTCGACTTCGTAGCGCATGGCCGGTTGATCGGGAGCGGTCGTCGTCACTCCAGACACCTCGGCGCTGCCGCCAACTTGCGTGCGAATCCCGAACGTCTCCAAGAGGCTGTAGTTCTTGTACGGGAAGTGCTTTCCCAACTCCACGACGGCGTCGCGTACCTGCTCAGGGATCTGACTTTCCCCTGCATCGGACGCCCCCACCAAGTATCCCGTGAACACGACGTTCAGGCGAACGGACGTTGCGTCTTCGGGTCCAGGGACGTCCACTTCCTGGAGTAAGCGCTCAATCGCCTCGACCGCGCCCTGAGGTCCTTGAACGGATATCAACTTGAGTTCAGGAACCACCGACCAGCTCGCTTCGCGACGAAGCGGCATAATGACCGCCTCCGCCTGCGGAGCCGAAATATGCTCAAGTCGAATGACTTTCTGGACGAGGGGCTCCGCTGCAGTTTCATCTTGCGCGCCAGCGGTCGATAGTCCACATGCCAACATCGCCAGACTAAACAGCAGCCGTCGATTAACGTTCCATTGAGTCATTACTAATCTCCTTGGTTGTCGGCCAGAAAATACAGCACGACATTCCGATTCCTGCTTTCCAACTCCAACATCATCCCGGCGGTAGTTCCCGTTTCCGGGTCCGCCGAAATAATCGCAGCGATCCGGACCGCGGGCGGAGTTTCCAATCTGTGCTCCTGCTGAACAAACTTCGGCGCACGCACTGTAGGTTTTGTCTCTTCAGCCCGCGGCATCGCTGGGGCCATCTCTGACGTGGCGGGAGGCTCGACCCGAGCCAGCTCCGGCATCGGCCGACTCTGCTCCATCAGCCAGCCGGCGATCACCGCGCCTGCTGGCACAATCAGCACCGCCGCCCATCCGAACCTTGGTCCCCAGAGCTTCCGCCTCGCGAGCTTCTGCAGTACTCCCGCGCGAATCGCGCCCAGCACCGCATCGTCATGAACAACAGCTGGCCAACTCGATAGCTCCTGCCGCAGAGCCTGCAGGCCCTCAGAATGGCTCCGACATTCAGCGCAAATCATCAAGTGGGAAGCGACCGAATCCGGCGATGTCCCCGATTCCGCAGCCGCCTCAATCGCCGCTCTAGCTGCGCGACAGATCATAGTCGGCTCCCGCCCGTCCGCTGCAGCAGGAAGTTTCTCAACCGAGACCGGGCTCGACATGCTTGCGACCGTACCGTCGCCTCCCGCACGCCCAACGCCACTGCGGCCTCCGCTGCCGCAAGTCCCTCGACGTCCCGCAAAACAAGCGCCGCTCGTTCCTTCTCCGGCAATAGACGGAGACCTTCTTGCAACGAGCGCCTAAGCTCGCTCGCGTTCACGCCCTCATCGGCCCGCCTAACCGAAACCGGAGTCGCCCCGCCTGCTTCTAGCCAGGCGTCGAGTGACAGCAGACTCCGCCAGCGCCGCTTTCGGTTCAGATCGCGGCAGACGTTGACGCAAATGCGGTAAACCCACGCGTCCCAGTGTTGCGCTGGGTCAAATCTTTCAATGTGTCGGTAGAGGCGCAGGAAGACTTCCTGAGCGGCGTCGGATGCGTCGTCGCTCTTCACAAGCAACCGGCTAGCCATGCGCACAACACGCGCCTGCTCTAACTCCATCAACCGGTCGAACGCCGCCGGATCGCCCTTCTTCGCTTGTAGCGCCAACTCAACCGTATTTGTTCTCGGCCGCGCTTCCCGGTTCTGCATCCACAGAATGCAGCCGTTTGAGTCAAAGAATAAGTGCCCTGCCATCGCGTCTGTAATGTATTACTCCATTGGCCGCCAAAACGTTGGTACTATTTTCGCCCTCTCCCGCCATACTCAGGCCTTTTGCCGATTGCCAGCAGCCCCTCAGAGAAGTACAGTGGACCCGTGAGAGGATTTCTAATCGTACCCATAGTACTGCTCGCTGGCTGCAGTTCTGAAGCTCCACCCTGGACCCCCATCCAGGACGTCGATACTGAAGCGCGCAACGCCGAAAATCTAACGATTTCGTGGCGTGAGAACCTCATCGACGACCAAAGGACGTCCGGTGTTCCCCTCCGGGGAGCTCATGCCCTTGCCATTGGTAACCTCGACGGCGACGAACGGCCCGATATCGTAACCGCCTATCAGGAATCCCGCTACCTGCGCGTTGCTTACTCCACCGAAGACTCTGCTGAGAAGTTCTTGTTGACTCTTGCCGAGTCTGACGATGCCCTCGGAATCTTCGACGTGGCCACCGGCGACATCAACGGAGACGGCTGGGATGACGTCGTCGCCGCCGGTACCAATGGCATCCTCTACCTCCAGAGCCCTGGCCAATCCAAGCCCGGGTTCCGTTGGCACGCATCTATCCCGTCGTTGCCAGGAGCGAATGGCTTTCCATCGACGTGGTCGATTTGAACGGTGACGGAAAACCGGAGATTGTTGGACTTCAGCCGTTCTCGATCGGCGAATTCCCGGCGATGGTCCGCTTGATTCCCGGCGCGGACCCGCTCGACGAAGAAGCCTGGACAGAAGAGTCCTTGGCGAGTCAAGAGAACGCCACATTCGCCCTTCCCGGCGATCTCGACGGCGACGGCGACACGGATTTCTTTGCGGGCGCAAGCGCCCTGGGCGACGTATTGTGGTTTCGTAACGTTTCAAGCGGTTCCCGCATCGCCTTGCAACCGCAGTCTTCGTTAGTCGAAGGCTTCTCCGGCGACATCCACTCTCCTACGCTGGCCGATCTCAATGGCGACTCCCGGCTCGATGTTGCTGCGGCGTTGGACGCGGGCATTGTCGTCGTATTCACCCAGGGGCCCACGACAAGTCAGGCCTGGTCGTACCGCACGGTAGGCGACTTCGGGCTCGACGGAGTGGCAGGTCTCGCCGCCGCGGATATTGACGGCGATGGCGACAATGACCTAATTGTCGGCTCGCAAGGCTCCGGTCCGAGCGAGAAAGACAGCGAAGTCGAGCCCGAGCAGATCAATATGGGTGCGCCCGCCGGTCGAATCGCCTGGCTGCAAAGCCCCGGCGAGGGTACAGGCGCCTGGATTCGGCACGATATCTTCCGGCGCGAGCGTGGTCGCTTCGGCGCGCTCCTTCCCACTGATGCCGACGGCGACGGCGACATCGACCTCATCGTCGTTCGCAGCGATAGCGGCGCCCTCGACGGCCTGTTTTGGTTGCAGCAACTCCACTCCCCTGATGCGGTTGTCCGGTTCCTTCCGGCTCGCCGCGTATCGAGCGAGAGTCTTGCTTTGCCGCTCCCCTAAGAAGCGCGAGCGTAGCTGACTTGCCGCAATTCCAGCCCTATGATGTAGCGCCCGGGGCCGACCTCGCGTGAGTTGGCCACCAGGCCTTCACCGCTCAGCGCCAGCGCCAAGTCCGCGGACTGCAGGTTAGCCTTCACCGAGACCCGTGTTCCCGTTCTCAGACGAGTGAACGTCTCAACTCCAACTCCTCCTGCAGACGTATCCACGAGTTTCGTAACGATCGGCCGTGAAGGCCCGTCGTCGCCGTACACCCGTATCTCGACTGCGTTCGGTAGATCGACGCGTCTCCGCGCCGCGCCCCGCCGGTCAATTTGTTGTTGCCTCATAGCGCTTGGTCTATCGGCCGGGGCGTCTCAAAGCTTTAGACCAATTTGGCCGATGGGGCTAGCGTTGCTGGCAGCTTCGTCCGATTGCTACCATTTAAGGCCTTTCGGGCTTGACTAGAGGCGCGCGCGGCGGCTTTTGGTGAGCACCCCCAACAGAGAGAAGAAATGGCAGCATATAACGGCATTCCTGTCCCAACGGACGGTCAAACGATCCGGGTCGAAGGCGGCAAGTTCCTCATTCCCAACAACCCGATCATCCCCTTCATCGAGGGCGACGGCACGGGACGAGATATCTGGAAAGCCTCTCGGAAGGTTTTCGACGCCGCAGTCGAGAAATCCTTCGGCGGATCCAAGAAGATCGTCTGGTATGAGATATTCGCAGGTCAAAAGGCCTTCGATCAATTCAATAACTGGTTGCCCGATGACACCCTCGAAGCCATCAAAGAGTTCCGCGTCGCCATCAAGGGCCCGCTGACGACTCCTGTCGGCGGCGGCATCCGCAGTCTCAATGTGGCTCTCCGCCAGCTGCTCACGCTGTATAGCTGCATTCGCCCCGTCCGCTGGTACGAAGGGGTGCCTTCGCCGGTCAAGGAGCCCGACCAACTCGACGTCGTCATCTTCCGCGAGAACACCGAAGACGTCTACGCCGGCATCGAGTGGCAACAAGGCTCCGACGGCGTAAAAAAAGTCCTCGCTTTCCTCAACGGAGAAATGGGCTGCAGCATCCCCGCGGATTCCGCCATCGGCATCAAGCCGATATCCATCACCGGCTCCAAGCGTCTCGTCCGCGCGGCGATTCAGTACGCCGTCGACAACGGTCGCAAGAGCGTCACGCTCGTCCACAAGGGCAATATCCAGAAGTTCACTGAGGGCGGTTTCCGCGACTGGGGCTACGAAGTCGCCACCCAGGAGTTCCGCGAACACGTCGTGCTCGAGTCCGAAGTCTGGGATGGCGCATCCGCCGAAGGCAAGATCCTGATCAACGATCGCATCGCCGATGCCATGTTCCAGCAGTTGATTCTGCGTCCTGCCGAGTACGACGTCATCGCCACCACCAACCTTAACGGCGATTACATCTCCGACGCTTGCGCCGCTCAAGTCGGCGGACTCGGCCTCGCGCCGGGCGCCAACGTCGGCGACGAGTACGCCATCTTCGAGGCCACCCACGGAACCGCTCCCAAGTACGCCGACAAGAACCAAATCAATCCCTCCAGCGTCATCCTGTCGGGTGTGATGATGTTCCGCTTCCTAGGCTGGACAGACACCGCTGACCGTATCGAAAGAGGAGTCTCCGGGGCCATCTCCGCCAAAACCGTCACCTACGACTTGCACCGCCAAATGGAAGGCGCGACCAAAGTCGGAACCAGCGAGTTCGCCGACGCGATCATCGCTCATATGGACTAGATCCGCCACCCAGCAGAAACGAGAGGAATCATGCGCAAAAAAGTCACCGTCATCGGAGCCGGCAACGTAGGCGCCACCTGCGCCATGTTCTTGGCCAACAAAGAACTCGCCGACGTCGTCCTAGTCGACATCTCGGAGGGCATTCCTCAGGGCAAGGGCCTGGATATGGCCGAAGCGTGTCCCATCGAAGGCTGCGACGTTAAGATCTTCGGCACCAACAGCTACGAGGAGACCGCTAACTCCGACATCATCATTCAGACCGCCGGTTTCCCCCGCAAACCCGGGATGAGCCGCGACGATCTTCTGATGAAAAACTACGAGATCGTCAAGAGTTGCATCTCGCAGGCCGTCAAGTATTCGCCCAACGCCATCATCGTCGTTGTGGCCAATCCCTTGGATGCCATGTGCCACGTCGCTCTTAGCGTGTCCGGCTTCCCCAAGAACCGCGTCGTCGGCATGGCCGGAGTCCTCGATACCGCCCGTTTCCGCACCTTTCTCGCTGAAGCTTGCGACGTCTCCGTCGAGAACGTCACGGCCTTTGTGCTTGGCGGCCATGGCGATACGATGGTGCCGCTGCTCAGCTCCACGTCAGTCGCCGGAATCCCGATCACCGATCTCGTTGAGGCCGATAAGTTGGCAGCGATCGTCGACCGCACCCGCAAGGGCGGAGCTGAGATCGTCGCCTACCTCAAGACCGGCAGTGCCTTCTATGCTCCGGCGGCGGCCACGGTCGAGATGGTCGAGTCAATCCTCAAAGACAAGAAAAAGGTCCTGCCTTGCACGGCGCTGCTTGAGGGCGAATACGGGGTCGACGGCCTCTTCATCGGCGTCCCGGTTAAGCTCGGCGTTCGCGGCATCGAACAGATCTACCAATTGACCTTGACCGCCGACGAGTCAGCGGCCCTCAAGAACAGCGCTGCCGCCGTTCAAGATCTGGTGGACGTCCTACGCCCTCATTTGGGTTAAACGTCACATGTTACATGCGACAATTTGCCACACCCGGGGGGATTGGCTATACTTATCGGCATTGAGAAGCGGTCGCCCTACCGCTGGGCCCTACTGGAGGAACTGAGAATCATGAAGCGTTTTATCACTGTAGCTAGCATGTTGGTCCTGACCGCTGGTCTGTCGTTCGCGGCCGAGTACACCGGATTCGTTACCGACGCCAAGTGCGCCGCTGGCGGCAAGGCGGGAGCGGGTCACGCTGGCTGCGCCAAGTCCTGCATCACCGGCGGTGAAGCGGCCGTCATCGTCACCGCTGACGGAAAGGTCCTCGAAGTTTCGAACCAAGACAAAGTAACTGCTCTCGCTGGCGAGAAAGTCAAGGTCACCGGAACCGAAGCGGATGGCAAGCTCACCGTCACCGCGATCGAAAAGGCTAGCTAACTAGCTTTCGACTAGAAACAACGAATGGCCGAGGTGCGCGAGCGTCTCGGCCATTTTGCGTTCCTCTTGATCTAAATCAGAAGACTGTCAATCCGTTTCGGTCGATCGTCGTCCAGATCACTTCCGCCGACCGTCCAGCCTTCTCGAACGTGCGCTTCACCGCTTCCACCGTCTCATCGCTCCCGGTCTCGTAAAGCACCAAGATCGACGGTCCCGCCCCGCTCAATGCGCATCCCAACAGTCCGGGCAGTCGTAGGTTGAGAATCTCTTCCATGCCCGGCACCTGTCCCATGCGGTAGGGCTGATGCAGACGGTCGGCCAGCGCATCCGGGAAGGCATCCCGCGATCCTGTCGCGAAAGCCGCCACGAGCAGCGTCGCTCGCTGCAGATTGAACACCGCATCTTCCTTCGAGTACACGTTGGGCAGCACGCCGCGCATTACCTTCGTCGCTAGCTCAAAATCGGGACACACCACCGCCACCGAAAACGCGTCCGGAATCTCCAATCGAATCGCCCGCGTCACGCCGTTCGACCCAATCGCCGCCGTCGTAAACGAGCCCAGCACCGCTGCCGCCACATTGTCGGGATGGCCCTCCATGCGCGCCGCCACGTCGAGAACACGTCGGTCATCCCATCCCAGATCCAACGCGCAGTTTGCGATCGCTACACCGGCCACTAGCGCCGCTGCGCTCGATCCCAGCCCCTTGCCCAGCGGGATGCCGTTCTCGGCCGCCATCTCAATTGCCGGCATCTTGCTCCCTTGCGACTCGGCTACTTCGACCGCAGTCCTCCAAATTAGATTGGAAGCGTCCCAGGGAATCGCCTGCGCGTCGCGGCCCGTATAGCGAATCGACAGTCGCTCGGCAGGCTGAATTCGGCAATCGAGGTAAAGCGAAAGCGCGATGCCAAACGCGTCGAACCCCGGTCCCAGATTGGCGCTGGATGCGGGAACGCGCACGGTTTTGGGCGGGAACATGAACTCACGATTATAGCGTTGACCAGTGCTCCCTTCGCTTTCTCCCTCACCCCGCGAGTAGCTGATTCTCCGCGGGAATCGCTACACTCTGTGCCGAAGAAGGATGTCCCCGCCCAAAGATCCCGTACGGGCGTCGCCTCATGCGACGAATGCCCGAAAAGTGATGTTGGGCTTTGCGGTGAGCGTTGCCTTCATCACTTACCTCGACCGGGTATGCATCGCCGCGGCCGCGCCGGCGATGCAAGCGGAGCTGGGCCTGAGCGTTTCCCAGATGGGCTACGTCTTCAGTATCTTCGCCCTGGCTTACGGAATATTCGAGATCCCCATGGGCTGGTTCGGCGACCGCTACGGGCAAAAACGTCTGCTAGTTCGCATCGTCGCTTGCTGGTCGGCCTTCACCATGCTGACCGGCCTGGTTCGCGGCTACTCCTCGTTGTTGGCCACCCGTTTCATCTTCGGCGCCGCCGAGGCCGGCGCGTTTCCGACGCTATCTAGAGCTTTGGCGCGTTGGTTCCCGCAGAGCGAACGGGGGCGCACCAGCGGCATGATGTGGATGGGTGCCCGCCTTGGAGGATCTCTTGCCCCGCCCCTCGCCGCGCTGTTGATCGCCCGTATCGGTTGGCGCGAGACCTTTACCGTTTTCGGAGTCATCGGTCTGCTCTGGACGGTGCTGTTTTGGCGCTGGTATCGCGACAGTCCCGCCGATCACCATGCCGTCAACCAAGCGGAACTCGAATACATCCAAGCCGGAATTCCAGCGGACGACGCTCCCCCGCAACGCCTTCCCTTCGGACGCCTATTTCGCAGCCGCAACCTCTGGGCCCTTTTCGGCATGTACTTTTGTTCTGCCTACGGCTTCTTCTTTTTCGTGACCTGGCTCCCGACGTATCTCGTCCAAGAGCACGGGCTAACGCTCGAACGCTCCGGATTGTACTCCGCCTTCCCGCTCGCGGCCGGCGCCGTCGCCTGCCTGGTTGGAGGCAGCGCGTCTGACTGGCTTGTTCGCAGGCTCGGCAGTCTCAAGTGGGGACGCCGTCTTATCGGCATCGCCGGCTTCGCCCTGGCAGGTCTTGGCTTCGCGGCGGCAACCCAGGCAGACAGCGGGCTTTCCGCCGTACTCTGGCTCGCCTTCGCCCAGGGGGCACAAGATCTGACTCTGCCCGTTGCCTGGGCCACCTGCATCGACGTCAGCCATCGCTACGGCGGCACAGCCACAGGCTTCATGAATACCGCCTCCAGTATCTCGGCAATGATTTCACCTGTCTCCGCCGCTTGGCTCGCGACTACGTTTGGCAGTTTCCACAGCATGTTTTTCGTCGCGTCAATCGTGTATTGTGTAGGCGCCCTGTTCTGGGGCCTGATCGACGCCGAGCAACTCATGGAGGACTAACAACGCGTGCCCAAGAAACGATATCTCTATCACCATCACACCTGGCCGGAATTAGGCGAGCGCGTGAAAGATCAGCCGGTCGTCGTACTGCCCATCGGCTCCGTCGAAGACCACGGCTATCACTTACCGCTCGACGTCGATAACTTCCTCATCTGGAATATCTGCGAAGAGGCCGCCAAGCAGTCTCCCGACGACATTCTGCTCATGCCGCTGATTCCCTATGGCTACGAAACGCACCACATGGACTTCACCGGTACCATCGACATTCGCCAAGAGCACTTGCTGAACTTCGTCCTCGACATCACCAAGAGCGTCGCCCACCACGGTTTCAAGCGCATCCTTATCGCCGACGGTCATGGCTCCAACATGCCCATCCTCGAACTCGTCGCCCGCCGCACGATTCTCGAATCCGACGCGTTGTGCGCCTGTTTCATTTGGCCCGGACTCGCCTCCAAAGAGATCGCCGCAATTCGCGAGTCCGAGCGCCAGGGCATGGCCCACGCCGCCGAACTCGAGACTTCCGTCTACCTTCACCTAGCGCCGGAGAAAGTTCAGATGGACAAAGCCGTCAAGGACATCGGTATGCCCGAATCCGAGTTCATTTGGATGGATCTCATGGAAGGTTCGCCCGTCCGGCTCATGGACGAGTGGACCCGCTTTAGCAAGAGCGGCGTCTACGGGGACGCCACTGTGGCCACTGCCGATAAAGGCAAAATTGTCTTCGAAGCGGTCCTAGCTGCTTTCGGCAGATTGGTGAAAGAATACAAGAACCGTCCGCGCGGCGAACGCACCGACTACCACCGCGAGAAGCCCAACATTCCGGGTTCCTAGTCACTGCCAACCATCCATGAAGATCACCGACGTCGAAGCCATCTACCTGCGCTTGCCGCAAGTCAAAGAGCAGTGCGACTCCGGGCAAGACGCCCTCATCGTCAAGGTCCACACCGACGCCGGCATTACCGGCATCGGCGAAGTCGACTCGAACCCGATGGCCGTAAAAGGCGCCATCGAAGGCCCTTTCTCGCACACCACCGCTAGCGGCCTGCGCCATCTCGTCATCGGCGAAGATCCCTTCGAGACCGAAAAGATCTGGCACAAGATGTACCGCGGCAATATCTACGGAGGACGCCGCGGCGCGGGCCTGCACGCCATGAGCGGCATCGACATCGCGCTGTGGGACATCAAGGGTAAAGCCCTCGGCCTGCCCATTTGGAAGCTCCTGGGCGGCGGCTTCCACCAGCAGATCCGCCCCTACGCCAGCTCCCTCTGGGGGCCCACCCCCGACGCCACCCGCGAACTCGCCAAGCGTTACGTCGATAAGGGATTCACCGCGGTCAAGTTCGGCTGGGACCCCATGGGCCAAGACGAAAAGACCGACATTGCTCTCGTCCGTGAAGCCCGAAAAGGTCTAGGCGACGGCCCCGACCTACTCGTCGATGCAGGCCTCGTCTGGGACGCCAAGACCGCCATCCAACGCGCCCGCGCCTTCCAAGAGCACAACATCTTCTGGCTCGAAGAACCACTGCTGCCCGACGACTACGATGGCTACCGCAAACTCTCCGAAGCAGTCGACGTACGCATCGCCGCCGGCGAAGAAGAGAGCAACAGGCTCTCATTCATCGAACTCATGGATCGCGGTAGGATCGACATCGTGCAAGTCGACCTCACCCGAGTCGGTGGCTTCACCGAGGCGATGAAGATCGCTAGCCTCGCCGTCGACCGCGGCTTGCCCGTCGTCAACCACGGCTTCACAACTTACATCAACGTCGCCGCCGCGTTGCACTTCCTCAATTCGATTCCCAACTCCTTCATCCTCGAGTTCGTCGCCGAAGAAGAAACAACCCTTCGAGATGAAATCACCAAGCAACGCATCGTCGCCAAAGACGGAATGTTAGACATTCCGCAAGAGCCTGGCCTCGGCATCGAACTCAACGAAGAGGCGGTCGCTAAGTATCGGGTCGGCTAGCCGGTCGCGTCGTTCGCCGGGTCGATCTTGCGCTGTAGGAACCAGCAGAACCACCCGCGATACCCCTCCTGTATCTCGGGCTTCATCCAATCTCGGCCTGTGATCACGCCGCGGCAGGCGGCGGTCCCGCAGTTACAGATCATCTCGTAGTCGAGATCATCGGTTGTTGCCCAGTCATGCGTCAGTTCTTCGCCTGCCGCGATGTCTCGCATCGCCACAAACACGATCTGGCCTTGCACGGCGATATTGGGGTCGCACGAGTGGTTCGTAAACACCATCGAACCTTCGCGCTCGTCTTGATTGCGCGGCGCGATGAATAGGTCTTCTGAGACTTGTATCTCCGCTGAGCCCAAGCTCGGCTCAAGCGCTAGCCACTCCTCAGTCCTCATCACGGCGCCGCCTTTCACCGCAACAATCGATCCAGCACCGATCGGAGCCCTAGCAAATAGGCCGCGTCCAGCGATCGGACTCTCCCGAACTTCGGTTTCGGGCGCGAGCCAGGTCAACGGCTTTCTCATTCCGACCTCAGCCTACCAACCGAATCCGGGCTTGGGACATCCTCGACAAATAGAAACAGTCCTTCCCACTTGCGGAATCCTCTGCTATAGTCCGACCACGATGACTGCTCCCTCTCCAAGCAACGCGAAAGACATCATGGTCGTCAACCTCGTCACGTTGACGCCCGAGACGGATGTCTTTCAAGGTATTGACCGGCTGCTTGAGAACAGAGTCACCGGGGCGCCCGTCATAGATGCTTCGGGCCGCTACCTGGGCATGTTCTCTGAGCAGTGCTGCATGGCGACGCTCACCGAAGCCGCCCGAGTTTCCGACGTCCAGAACATTCGCGCTAAGCACCTGATGTCGACCGGTCTGCTGACCTTCGCTCCCGATACGGATGCTTGTGACGCCATCAAGCAGCTGCTCCACCACCGTGTCTCCGGCGCCGCGGTCGTGGATGAGGCGGGATGCTACCTCGGTTCGTTCTCCGAGAAGACCAGTATGCGTATGCTGCTCGACGCCATTTACGAGCAGCGGCCCGTCGGCTCCGTGGCGGCGCACATGGATCGCAGCAGCGAACGGCTCATAGACGAAGACACCGACTTCAACACGTTGGTGGAGATCTTCTTGAAGACGGTCCTTCGCCGGCTGCCTGTTATCCAAGACGGAATCCTCGTTGGACAGGTCAGCCGTCGCGATGTCCTGCAGACCGCCCAAGTGCTTCGTGGCGGAGGCTCCTTGCGTGTCGTCGATCCCGGCGACCGGCCTCTCGTCCGCGACATAATGGATTTGACCGCCCGCACAGTGACCGCGGACGAACAGTTGCTGAGTATCGTCCAAATCTTCAGCGAAACCTGGTTGCGCCGCCTCCCCGTGCTGGCACCTGACCGTGCGCTGCTGGGCCAGATCAGCCGGCGCGACATTCTTCAAACCACGCTTGCCCTAACCGACGCGCAACCCACTCGAGAGAAGGCCATGCTCTATCTCAGCGCCTTGCTCACCAAAGAAGAAGCGCCCATCTGAGTTAGGCGGAGGCCGCGTCCGACACTCCTGCCTCCACGGCTGGAGGCCGATTCGCGAGGACGAGTCCCACCCAGAGCAGCAACAATCCGCAGCCAATCCAGTGGGGAAGCGACCACAACCGCAAAACTACAATCAGTGCGAGTGCCAGGAATTTCAAGTATCCCGGCTTTTCAGACAAGATGTACGCGAAGCATGGCGTCAAAATCGCAGCGTCATACCAATTTATGTGGTACGAGCAGAGAACTGAGCCCAAAACTGCGATCGTGAAAGCAGCCGGCAGGGTGGCCTTTCGGATGGACGCCACACTCAAACCCGCAACAACCAGCGCCGCCACAGGATAAAGCGGCGGCATGTCCACAGCATATGCCAGGTTTCTCAAGCCGATCATTTGCTCCGGCGTAAAATTGATTGTGTAACTTTCAATGGAACCTAGCAGCGTCAGGTATTCGTTCGCTGGCGCTAACGCGATCGAGATGGCCGCCAGCACGGCTCCTCCCGCGGAAAACGCTCCCAGCGCCCTCCAACGAGCGCGTACGAGCAATAGGAGCGGCAATCCCAGAACCAGATTGAACTTGTAGAGGCACAACGCCCACACCAATCCCGCCGCGACGTCGTGATCGCTTTCGAGCAGCAAGAAGCCTGAGAACACCAGCAGCGCTAGAGTATGGGGGTCCTGCCCCGTGACAATGCCCATCAACGCGGGCTGGAAAAGGGCGAACGCCGGCAACAGATGTCGCGGCAAGTCGAATCGCCGAAACGCGAGCCACAGCGTCACCAGATAAAGTGCAAACTGAATTGCAAAAAACAATATCTCAGCATTACGGTAAGAAAAAAAGGCCAGCAGTTTGAGCGGGACAGCGAATATGGCCGGGCGAACATACGGCGGGTAGTAATTCACTCCGAGCGGAGCCAGTTCATCTTTTCCGAACTGCTCGTAGGTCGCCCGGTCATAGAGCGAGTCAAGGGGTATCGAACCGGCGATATAGAACTGAGAGAAATCCCAACCCGTCTCAGGAAACACCTTTGCGAAGAATCCCCATGCCCCGCACATCAGAAAGAACACGGCGACTGACGCAATGGTCACCGCACGTGTTGGCTTTCGGGTCGACATTTCGGTACAAACCAGTATGCCGCAACAATTGCTGGCCGTGACCCCGCCTCGCATCTATTGCATTCCGGCGACCGATGCGCCCATCGTCGCCGTCTTCCGCCGCGGTCCGTCCGTTTGGTCCCACGTCGGCCGTTGGGACCTCGACTCCCGTACCTACGAATCTGGCGCCTGGCTGCGCGGACGCATCTTCCCGCGCCGTTCTGATCTCTCTCCCGACGGACGCTTCCTCTCCTACTTCGCCCACAAACCTACTGCCGACTGGGAGCACGGCGAAGCTTATGTCGCTGTCTCGAAACTCCCTTGGCTCACTGCACTCCACGCCTTCGCCACCTGCGGCACATGGACCCGCGGCTACTACTTCACTGCGGACGGCAATTCAGAAAGCCCCGACGGCGCCAAGCTTCCTATTCCTTACGGCTTGTGCTCCATTCCTGTCGCACAGTTTGCGAACGAACGCCGCCGCGGCTGGCAAGAAGCGCCCGACTCACCGCCGCGCCCTCCCGACGACCACTGGGACGAGCGCCGCAACGCGCGTATGCGTAAGCCCCAACCCAGCGGACCTTTGACGCTCTGCGTCGAGAGCCTCGGTTGGGCCGGCGGAGAATTCGGTGCCGCTCAAGCCGTCGACGGCCTGCGCGTTCGCTACTCTCTGGAATCCTCCGACGACCTCACCGTCCTCGATGATCTGCAGTGGGCCGACTGGGATGCCGACGGACTGCTCATCGCGGCCACTCGTTCTGGTCGCCTCCAGGTCCGCGACCTCGCCAGCAATTCTAAACTCGTCTTCGACCAAGACCTGGCCGCACTTGAGCCCAATCCCCAAGCTGCGCCCGCTCAGGCCCAACGCTGGTAGGGCCGGCCGCCTCGGGTTCGCGCTAGTTCGTGACCTGCTCGAGGATCGCGAAATCGCCCGGGTTCCAAGCCTGAACAATCAGATAGGCCTTGCCGTTCACGTGACGCATCGTCGCATTGTGGATATGCGTGAAATTCTCTAGCCCTAGATCTTCCTTGGGCATCACGGTTGAGATGAGCTCGTCATTCTCATAAATGTAGACCGGAGCGCCCTTAGAGCGATCGGGTCCGCGCAAGACGCCGGACACGACGTAGTTGCCGTCGTAGTCGATATCGCAGGGCATCGAGCCGAGAGGGGTATTCAACGTCCCGATGTACTGGCCGTAACGAGTGTAGCGGTCGATCTCTGCATTCAGGCGATCGGTGACTTCGATGAGCTTCGTGCCTTCCTTGATCGACACGCCGTGGCCGGTGCCGAGTTGACCAGGGCCCGTGCCGCGTCCGCCGAACGACAGATCGTGCCAGGCCGTGCTAACGCCGCTGTTGGTGACGTCCACGCGCGCGGTGAGGACGGCGTCGAGTTTGGAGTAGCCGGTGGTGATGTAGAACAGGCCGTCGAGGTACTCCACGTCGGTCGGGATGAAGTTGCCGCCGCCCTTGAAATAGTTCGTAGCCAATGGCAGTCCGAGGTGCGTGCCGCCTGGCGGCGTTGTCAACGTGTTGACTAACTTGCCGTCGAGCGTCGTCGTGTAGACCTTACCTGCGCTATTGCCTGGGAACGTCATATAGTGCTGGCCGTTCGACGCCTCCCAGATCTGCGCGTTGTGCATGTTCTGTTTGGCCATTTCGGCATCGGTATTGAGCATCTTTACCGTCTTCAAATCCGAACTGATCTGCAAGATGCCCGCGCCCGGCAATGCAAAATACGTCTCACCCTTCCCTGGGCGACGATCAACGGCGAAACCGCCATGGGCATCCTTGAGGACGGCTTGCGCTTGGGCGGGCAGAATCGCCGACGTGTACAGCACGCGGAACTTCATATTCCCCTGGCCGCTGATGCCGACGGCGGCCGCTTCGGAGGAGGGCGTATGGGCGATCCAGCCGACAACGAGCAGGGCGGAGAACAGAGTGGTGATGACGATGCGCTTCATGGCAATACCTCAGTCGAACAAAGTGCATTACAACAAACTTCCGGCCTGACTTCAACTCTGGGCGATTGGAACGGCCATTGCGGTGCTTAGAGTACCCGCCGCGTTTGTCCCACGGTGCGCCCGAAACCCGCACCCGCCATCAGGAAGATCCGATGCTTCAGCGAAATCTCGCCGCGTCAGCGGAGCGGCGGACGTGTGCCCTCTGCGCGTTTTGTGTGCTGGCCTTGCTGTTCGGACTGGGTTATGAAGGAGTGTTTATCTCGTTGAGTCAAGACGACTTAATGAACTTGCACTTCGGCATGCGCGAGCCGTTCGCTCGCCTGCTTCTCGCCAATCTATTTCCATTCACGACCGTCTTCCGGCCTGCCGGCGCGGCGCTCTACGTCTCCTTGTTCGAAGCAGTCGGATTTGATCCGATCTCTTACCGGGTTGTTACGTATGGCATTTTGCTGCTCGGCTGTGTCGCTTTGTACCGCTTAGTCAAAGAGTTGGACGGGCGTGCGACGGCCGCCGCTTTCGCGCCGATCTTCCTCGTGTTCCATTCGGGATTTCTGCATATCTACTCCGAGAACGCCTACGTTTACGATCCGCTGTGCGGTGCGCTCTTCGCCGCAACCTTGCTGTTCTACCACCAGCGGCGGCGGCACGGCCCATTGCGGCTGCGGGACGCGGCGATTCTCTACTTGCTGTGGGCGGCAACGGTGAACTCCAAAGAGATGGGGCTCACCTTGGCGGTCGTGCTAATGGCCTATGAGGCGGTATTCAGCAGGCCGCTGGCCTGGCGAAATTTCGCTTGGCCCGGTGTGTTGCTGGGAATGTCCTTTGTCGCCTGGCGCGGCAAGATCGCCCTGGGCAGTCCACTCTACGAACATCGCAGCTACCAGCCGTCCGTTGACTTCGCGCGTCTCGTCGCTGCGGCCCAGCAGCAGTTGGCCGAGGCAACGTTGGCCTCGACAGCCACGATTAGCGTTGTTACGGTTGCGGTGATCTTGACCCTTTTCGTCGCCGTGGCATTGGCGTGTCGAACCAAGGCGGCGCTGTTCGGCCTGCTGTGGGCTCTGATCACGCCCTGGCCGATTCTGGCGATCGGCGGCCGACCGTTCTCGGCGTTGTACGTCACCTGGATCGGCGTCGCTATCGTGCTCGGCTCAGTTACGGCGGAGACGGTGGATCGCCTAAAAGTTCCGGAGAAAGCCAAGCCATTTGCGGTCGTCGTGGTTGCCGCGTTTTGGGCCCTTGCGCAATGGAACGACATGGGACACCGGCCTTCCATCCAACAGGCCGGCGCGCAGTGGGAGCAGGTGCGGGACGCCATCGATGATTACGCGCATATACCCGGACTGTGCGAAAGCAACAGCGTGTTGGTGCTCGACACACGCTTCGGTAACGACCGTTACCATCCGCTATTCATCGCGCATTTACTTTGCAGTCGCTACGAGACGGGGATTTACATCCCCGGCCTAAACGTTAGCGATGAAGACGCCGACGCGCGATTCAAGGAATACGACCTCGTGCTGCGCGACCACGGCCAGGACCTCGAAGTCGTGCGGCATCGCCGCGATCCCTAATCTGGCTACTCGTAGCGCAGCGCCTTCATGGGATCGAGACGCGCTGCGCGCCAGGCTGGGATGACCGTTGCACACCAGGCGACCAAGGCCAGTATGCCTGCCGCTGCGGCGAACGTCAGCGGGTCGGTCGGAGTAATTTCGTATAGCCAACTTTCGAGGTACGTGCTCAGAGCGTAGGAAGCCGCCATGCCGACGGCGATGCCCGCGGCGGCCAGCACGAGCCCTTGCCTCGCAATCATCAGCAAGATTTGAATACGGCTAGCGCCAACCGCCATACGCAGGCCAATCTCCTGCGTCCGCCGCACCGCCGCTTGCGCGGCGACGCTGTAAAGTCCGACGACCGCCAGCAATAGAGCGAGCCCTGCAAACGCCGACAGCAAGTACATGTAGAACCGCAACTCCGCGTTCTGTTTGGAGTCCCGTTCTGCGATGGTCTCGACAACGCGGAATGTTTGAGTCGGGTCGACTTGGCGAACCGCGGTCTTCAGGCTATCCGCAAAGGCGCGGGGCGGCCCGGCCGTCTTGACCAGCAGCTCATGAGCGTGCCGGATCTGCAGATAGAACAACGCCTCCGGCGCCTCCCGCCGTGTGTACTGGCGCACGTCTTCGACGACGCCGATGATTTCTGCAACCACAGGATCTGGCGATCGACTCGTCAAGCGAACTCGTTGACCCAACACTGTGTCGACCGACCAGTGGCGCTCGGCGAAGGCGCGGCTGACGACTAATTCCCGCCCGTCCCTTTGCATTTCTTTAGTGAAACCGCGCCCCGCGATCAGCTCAATTCCCAATACGGAGAAGTAGTCGCGGCTGACCCGACGCGACGTGGCGTGGAGTACTGTGCCCGCTGGCGGCTCCGGCTCGCCCACGACCTCGTAGCGCTCGTTGATATAGGTACGGGCCGGCGGGCCATAGTCCACCGCCGCGGCGGCTTCCACTCCGGGGACGGTTCGAGCTGCGGCCAACACTTCGCGCCAAAAGGCAACTTGTTCCTCAGGATGGCCACGGCTCGCCACTTCCAAAGAAATCACGTTCTCGGCGTCAAAGCCGGGGTCGATTGACAGCAACAAGACCATAGAACGCACCAAGAGTCCCGCTCCGGCAACCAGCACAAGCGACAAAGAGATCTGTCCTACAACCAACAAGTCCCGAGTCCGCCTGTCGCCCGCATGCGGAGTCGCCGGGTGTATGCGCAGCCCAACCATGGCTTCGACGCGTGATGCGCGCCACGCCGGCAGCAGTCCGATGAGCAGGGCTGTCCCCAGCGCTAGCGCAAAGCAGCAAGCCACGACCGACCAATTCAGCCCCGCATCCGAGATGTCCGGCAGGTTGTTGAAACGGATCGATTGCAGCCCACGGATGCTGGCCCACGCGGTCAAAAGCGCCAACGCGCCGCCAGCGAGAGTGAGCAGCAACACTTCGGCTAGGGTTTGCGAAACGATCGTTCGTCGTGCCGCACCCAGCCCGCGGCGGATCGCCATCTCGTGTTTGCGTTCCATCCCGCGCGTCAGCAACAGGGCGGCTAGATTGGAGCAAGCGATTAGCAGGATCAGTCCGACTGCACAGACGACGACCCACAGGCCATTCTCCACCTCCGCGATCGATTGTGCTCCCGCGGTCCGCAGCACGATGCGCTTGCCGCCGTTGCTGTGGTTGTTGTCAGGGAACATCGCGGCCTGGCGGGCGATGAGTTCCGCGGAGGCCTCTTCAATCGAGAAGCCGTCAGCGAGTCGTGCGACGGTTACGGTCGGGTCAGTCCTCTCGTCGAGACTTCGGTCTTCCGGCGGCAAGAGGAAGAGTCGAAAGTCCTCGAACGGATAGCGACCTTCGAGATTCGCGTCGAGCACCCCAATCACCGTGAACAACTCGCGCCCAAACGAGCTGAGGCGAATCGAGCGACCGACTACCTCGGAGTCCGACCCGAAACGGCGCGCCCACAAGCTGTGCGGGAGCACAACATAGGCGGCATGCTCGCGAGCATCCTGTTCGCTGAACCACCTTCCGAGTAGCGGTTCGACACGCAAGACATCGAGAAAGTTCGCAGTCACGAAGACGGACCAAAGGTCTTCCGGCTCTCCTTCCCGTAGTTCCGAAGTCGCCAGTTGCGCAATGGCCACGTCGCTGATTGTGCGAAAGGTCCTGCGCTGCGCATAGAACGGAACCTCTGGTGCGCTGAACAGCGCTTGCGGATTGCCGTGCAAATGCCGAGCGTCCTGTTGGATGGCGATCACCCGGTCAGGCTGCGGAAAGGCAGGGGGCGTCAACACCAGCTGATTGATGACGCTAAAGATGGCCCCATTCGCGCCGATGCCGAGCGCCAAGGTGACGAGGCAGACCGCACTGAAGCCCGGCGAGCGCGCGAACAACCGCAGAGCGAAACGAACGTCGCGGCGCAGGCCATCCAACCACGCGAAGGGGCGGATGTCGCGGCACTCTTCTTTGACTTCGTCGAGATGGCCGAACTCGAGACGGGCCTTGCGGCGGGCTTCCTCGGGCGATAGCCCGGAGGCGACGTACTCCTCGACCTGTTTGTCGAAGTGATAGCGCAACTCTTGATCGAGGCGTTCCTCGTTGCGACTGCGGAACCAGCGTCGCATGGCTTTACTCCGTGGTGCCCATGATCAGCGAAACGGCTGCGGAGAGCCGGTCCCAGTTGTCAGACTCCGCCTCAAGTTGCTTGCACCCTCTCGCCGTCAGCTTGTAGAACTTGGCCTCGCGTCCGCTCTCGGTCAGCTTCCACTCGGCGGTGAGCCAGTCGCGGTTTTCGAGACGGTGCAGGGCGGGGTAGAGCGAGCCCTGCTGCACTTGCAGCACGTCGCTGGAGATCTGCTGGATGCGCTTCGAGATCGCGTATCCGTGGACCGGGCCGAGCGCGACGACCTTGAGAATCAGCATGTCCAGTGTGCCCTGGAGTAGATCGCTCTTGTCCGACGCCATGATGCTATGACAATCTACAGGTTAATAGGTAGATTGTCAAGGGGTATGAATCGAGACTAAGAAAGGCCGCGAACTGAGTTCGCGGCCTTTCTTGGTTTCAGTTGTCCGCGCCCTAGAACGCGTACAGCAAAGTGCCTTGGCCGACGGCCACGGCGGTATCGCCTTCGGCTGCTTCCGCGGCGCCCTCCGGCTTTTCGCCGTCGGAAGGCACGATGCGGTAATAGAGACCGTTGGACTCCAGGTAGATCTCCAGCTCGGCGGGCCGAGGTAGGTGACCTTGGATCAGCGCCTCAGACATCGGGTCTTCGATGTACTTCTGCAGCGCGCGCCGTAAGGGCCGCGCGCCGTAGCTGCGATCGGTAATCGTCGTATCGAGGATGTGCTGCGTCGCTTCTTTGGTGAGACGAATCTGCAGATCCTTCTTGATCAGGTTCTGGTTGATTAGTCCGATCATCAGACCGACGATCTGGATCAGGTCCTCGTCACTCAGGCTGGTGAACGTGATGACCTCGTCGATACGGTTGAGGAACTCGGGGTTGAAGACCCGCTTGACCTCGTTCATCACTTCGCCGTCCGACTTCGACTCCATCGTCTCCTTGGTGCCTACGCCCGAGAAGCCCACGGGGGCCTTCGACTGCAGATGCCGGGCGCCGATATTCGACGTCATGATGATGATCGTGTTCTTGAAGTCGACGCGGTTGCCCAGGCCGTCGGTCAACTGTCCGTCTTCAAAGACCTGCAAGAGGATGTTGAATAGATCCGGGTGGGCCTTCTCGATTTCGTCAAGCAGGATGATCGAGTAGGGCTGGCGTTTGACCTTCTCGGTCAACTGGCCGCCTTCCTCAAACCCGACATAGCCCGGAGGCGAGCCGATGAGCTTGGAGACCGAGTGCTTCTCCATGAACTCAGACATATCGAAGCGGATCAGCGCCTTCTCGGAACCTAGCAAGAAGTCTGCCAATGCGCGGGCCACTTCGGTTTTGCCGACGCCCGTCGGGCCCAGGAACAGGAACGAACCCGCGGGCCGCTTGTCGGACTTGAGTCCCGCGCGGCTGCGGCGGATCGCCCGCGACAAGGCCGATATAGCGCTCTTTTGGCTGACGATGCGCTTGTGCAACTCGTCTTCCATGCGCAGCAGCTTGGTCATCTCCTCTTCCTTGATGGAAGTCATGGGGACGCCGGTCCAATGAGCGACCACGTCTTCGATGTCGTCTTTGGTGACGACGGCCGTGGCGTTCTCGTCAACGTTGTACTGTTCCCGCAACTGGCGTAGGTTCTCGCGTTCCTTGCGCTCTTCGTCGGAGTAGAAACGCGCCTTTTCGAACTCGTGGTTCGCGATCGCGTTCTCCATCCGGTGCACGATGAACTTGATGCGTTTGTGGACTTCAGCCACTTCCTCGGGCATGGTCGTCTGGCGCAGTTTGACGCGCGAGCCGGCTTCGTCCAGGATGTCGATGGCTTTGTCGGGCAAGAAGCGATCGGGGATGTAACGGTTCGAGGCGTAGACCGCAGTCTCGACGGCTTCATCGGTGTAAGCGATGGCGTGGAACTTCTCGTACCGGTCCTTGATGCCGAACAGCACCTGGACGGCTTCTTCCTCACTGGGCGGCTCAACCTTGACGGACTGGAAACGCCGTTCGAGCGAACGGTCTTTCTCGATCGACTTGCGGAACTCGCCCGGAGTCGTCGCGCCGATGCACTGCACCTCGCCTCGCGACAGAGCAGGCTTTAAGATATTCGCTGCGTCGAGCGACCCTTCAGCCGAACCGGCGCCGACGAGCGTATGCAACTCATCGATGAAGATGATGGAGTTTTGATTCTCCATCAGCTCTTTCATGATCGTCTTGAGGCGCTCTTCGAACTGGCCTCGATACTTGGTACCAGCGACGATCAGCGATAGATCGAGGGCCAAGATGCGTTTTTCCGCAAGGAAGGTCGGCACTTCGCCGTCGGCGATGCGCTGAGCCATGCCTTCGACGATGGCCGTCTTGCCGACGCCGGGTTCGCCGATGAGCACCGGGTTGTTCTTGGTGCGGCGACAGAGAATCTGGATGAGCCGGTCGACCTCTTTCTCGCGCCCGATCAACGGGTCGAGGAGATTGTCGGCCGCGGACTGCGTTAAGTCGCGGCTGAACTCGGCCAGCATGGAGCTGTCCTTGGGGCGGTTCGAGAGTAGTTTCTCGGACTGCGACTTAGACAGCTCGTCGCGGATGGTCGATAGCCGCAGGCCACGTTCGTGCAGGATTTCCGCGGCGAAGCATTTCTCTTCGCGCAGCAAGCCGAGCAGCAGGTGTTCGGTGCCGATGTGCTTGTGGCTCAGCCGTTCCGCTTCTTCAGCGGCGAAGGCCAATACCCGCTTGCACTCGTGGCTGAGCGGCAGGTCGACCGAGGTCGAGACCTTCTCGCGCACCGTCGTGTGGGCTTCGATTTGTTTACGGATCGACTCGACCGCGGCATGGGACCGCAGGAACCGATTGGCGAGGGCCTTGTCTTCGCGAATCAAACCTAGCAGTAAGTGCTCGGTTTCGATATAAGGACTGCCAAACTGGCTGGCCTCATACCGAGCGAAGAAGATGACGCGTCGCGCTTTCTCGGTGTAGCGTTCAAACATGATATTTCGTTGAAACGAGGACCTTCAACTCTGGTTTCATCATATCAGCAGGTTGCCGATGTCCATATAGCCCTCTAGTACTTCTGAGGGAGTACTTCCATGCCTTAAGTTTCGTTCGATCGCTTCGCTAGGTCCTCTCGCACCTTTTCGAGGCTGAAGCCGAGTCCTCGGAGGATTTCGGCAGCGAAGCAACCGTGTTCCAGCAAAAGCCCAAGGAGCAGGTGTTCGGTGTCGATATGCTTGTGGTCCAGCTGGTTCGCCTCTTCAGCCGTAAACATCAGCACGCGCTTGCATTCGGTGCTGAGAGCGACGTCCCTAGCGACGGGTATCTTTTCACCCGCTGAACTTTGATCCCTGATCTGTTGGAGCAAGGACTCGAGGTCTACGGGAAGAGGCACGTCGGCGAAGAGCTGCCCCTCCTCGCCCATCGGTGTGCGGTCGCTGATTCGCGCAGCGATGGGCGCCACATCGACAGCGGTTCCCAGCAGCCGGTCGAGTAGGGCCTTGTCCTGGCTAAGTAGGCCGAGCAGAACGTGTTCGGTCTCTATCTCTGCAGTGCCGAACCTGCTCGTTTCGAATCGAGCCAAGAAAATCACTCCGCGCGCTTTCTCGGTATAGCGTTCAAACATCGCGTCTCCTACGCGGGCGGGGTAGACGCCCGCTCGCTTCGACGCTCTAATGATAGGAGATGAAACTGCTAGTCACGGGCGGTGCGGGCTTTATCGGTTCGGCCTTCATTCGATTGTTGTTAGCCGAGGATTCCGCGGTCCAGATCGTCAACCTCGACGCCCTCACTTACGCGGGCAACCTGGAGAATCTGGAATCGGTCTCAGCCGACTCGCGCTACAAACTGGCGCACGTCGATTTGCGCAACGCCGAGGCTGTCTCACAGACCGTCGAAGAAGCCGCGCCGGACGCCATTGTTCACTTCGCGGCCGAGTCACATGTCGACCGCAGCATCCTTTCGCCCAAGCCGGTGATCGACACGAACTTCGTTGGGACGTTCCATCTGCTCGAAGCTGCCAAGAAAGCGGGCGTGAAGCGTTTCGTGCACGTCTCGACCGACGAGGTTTACGGCAGCATTGACGAGCCTAACGAGGCCGATGAGTCGGCGCCGCTGCGCGCGAGCAGCCCGTACTCGGCGTCAAAGGCTGGTTCGGACATGTTGGCGTTGTCTTATTGGACGACCTACAAGATGCCCGTATTGGTGACGCGGGCTTCGAACAACTATGGGCCCTATCAGTTCCCCGAGAAGCTGATTCCGCTGATGATCGCCAACGCTCTCGAGGACAAGCCGCTGCCCGTTTACGGCGACGGCATGCAGATCCGCGATTGGCTGTATGTGGACGATCACTGCCGAGCGATTCGCGCCGTGCTGGAGCGCGGCAAGGCCGGAGAAATTTACAACGTGGGCGGCTCGAAAGACCTGCCCAACATCGACGTGGTCCACAAGATTCTGGCAGCGACCGGCAAGACCGAGAGCCTGATCCGCTACGTCCAAGACAGACCCGGGCACGACCGCCGTTACGCCATCACCAGTGAAAAGCTGATGACCGAGACAGGCTGGGCGCCCCAGATGGAGTTTGAGCAGGGACTAGCAGAAACGATTCGCTGGTACCAAGAGAATTCCGCTTGGGTTGAGCGCGTTCGCAGCGGAGCCTATCGCCAATACTACGAGTCAAATTACGCCGAGAGAATGGCCGCCGACAGCGACTAACTCGCTCGCTCGGCGGCTCATTCCGGGGGCGAGAAGCAGATTCGCCGACTGCACCTCTCACATATAAAGGCGGGCCGCGTAGGGTCGCAGCCGGAACCGAACTCGGGAACCATAGTACCCGCTGGACGGGGCCGCGGAGGGTCCGGGACAATTGACAATGATCCTAACTCGTCGCTAGAGTTGAGAGTTAGAAGCGGGAGTAACTCAGTTGGTAGAGTGCGACCTTGCCAAGGTCGATGTCGCGGGTTCGAGTCCCGTCTCCCGCTCCAAAGTTCCCTAGAGCTGACGGCCCCCCGGCTACACCCTGTGGGCAGTTTGTTCTTCTCTGGGGCGCGGTGGCCGAGTGGCTAGGCAGAGGTCTGCAAAACCTCGTACACCGGTTCAAGTCCGGTCCGCGCCTCCATCCCTTTTGTTAGCCGCATGATATGATCACTCCGGTGATGTGGTCCAGCAAAATGCGTGCGACTTTGGCCGTCGCAGTGAGTGCGATTCTGCTGCTGCTTGTCAGCGGCGTCGCATTGCTTGAATGCCCGTTTCTGACGGCTGATGCGACGACGAAGGCAAGCCAGTGTCCGCGTACCGGGGAGTCGAACCATCCTCCGCAATGCCCGTACGCGCCAAGCCTCGAGACGTGTCCCTACTATTTGACCGATGGCAAGCTGAACTTCGTTGAAGCTCGCGTAGAAGCCGTCGTTCCCGCCGCTGTCGGGTTCCAACCCGATTTGGAGGCCCCCGCAACGGATTCCCGGTCGCTTGTACCCTCACGCAGGATCAATGACCGGGACTTGCACATCCGCCTGCGGGTGCTGCTGATCTAGAAAACTCTTCGCTCGTTATAGACCGCGACGCCGCGCGGCAAGCGCTGGCGCTCGCCTACTTGTCAACCGAGTAACTGTCTATCGAATGGAGAAAATACAATGAAAATCGCAACGATCGCTTTGTTACTCATGAGCGCTCTCGGCGTTGTCGGCTACGCGGCCGACGCTGCCTGTTGTGACGGTACGCAGTGCTGCACCGGCACTAGCTGCTGCCGACGCTAGTTCGTCGTGAATCAGGGCGGCGGGCCACAGGGTCCGCCGCTTACTTGCCTGGGCCCGGCTCTGCCACGCTACAATCTGCATGCTGCAGCAAGCGACCCATCAATGAATCACAAGACTCGGCGAGACATTCTGAAAACGGTTGGCTGTCTGGGGTTTGTGCCCCTCATCGGCTGCTCCCGCAACGAGCCGGCGCCTGAGCCCGAACCCTTCGCCGGGATCGTCGACATCCACCAACACGCCGACTATCGGGGCCGCACCGACCAGCAACTCAGCGCTCATCAGCAGACGATGGGCATCGCCAAGACCATCCTGCTTCCCGCCGGCTCCCCCGTATCTCGGCCGTCCACCCACGACGGCGCCTCCAACGGTCTCGCCGCCGACGCCACGGGCAACGAGGCTTGCTTGCGCATTGTCGAGTCCGACCCCGAGCGTTACGCCTACTTTGCCAACGAAGTTTCCGACCTGCCCACGGCGCGCGCCGAGCTCGAAACCTATCTCAACAAGGGCGCGGTCGGCATCGGCGAACAGAAGTTTTCCGTGGACTGCGACTCCGAGCACATCGAACTAATCGCCTCAATCGCCAAGGAATTCGATGTGCCCGTGCTGATGCACTTCGAGCACGAGCGCTACAACCTACACATCGAGCGCTTCGGCACGATCCTCGAGAAATTCCCCACAGTGAACTTCATCGGACACGCCCAAACCTTCTGGGGCAATATCGACGAACGTCACGACCAGTCCGTGCTGTATCCCGAGGGCCCGGTCACTCCCGGCGGCATCACCGACCGTTACCTCAGCGACTACCCCAACATGTACGGAGATCTCTCCGCCAACTCCGGCCGCAACTCGCTCATGCGCGACGAAGACCAAGCGCGAGACTTCCTCATCCGCCACCAAGACAAACTGATGTTCGGCAGCGATTGCACCGACACCATCGGTCAAGGCGAGGGCTGCATCGGCGCCCGCACATTAGGGGTCCTGCGCCGCCTCGCGACCGACGAGAC
Organism: Acidobacteriota bacterium; assembly: GCA_027592785.1. GTDB lineage: Bacteria > Acidobacteriota > Terriglobia > Bryobacterales > UBA6623 > CAMPKL01. The sequence goes on along the minus strand of JAQCLD010000039.1, from coordinate 6,838 downwards.
CGCACTCAACAAGATCCTCAGCGGCAACGCCCGCCGCATCATGCGGCTCTAACGCAACCCGTACAGATCCGGGTTAGCCCGCTTATACTCGAAGCGCCTCGGGTTCACGGCAGTGAGCCCACCGGTATCGACTTCGATAATGCGTCCCGCGATCGGCTCGTACGCCGCGCGGAAAGCGACTGCGGCCTTCACCACCAGAATCTTCTGCCGCACAGCATTGATGCCAGCGCTAGTCAACTGACCCGTGCTAAACGGCGTATGGCGTTTGCTGTTGACCAACACCAGGTTGGGCATCTCCAGCTCGGAGCCCTCCACTTGAATCACCGCCGTTAAACCCTGGTCCAAGTAGCGCCGTCCGCCATGGCGTACCGCGGTCTCAACGTATTTGCCGTCGTAGATCAACTGCACCGTCCCGCGAATTCGCACCGGCTCGCCATGCAATTTGTCCGATTTGCCGCCGACATTCATATCGAACGCGCCGCCGACGCCTGCCGCGACAGCCGCTTCAACGGCTGTGGGGTCGAACATCGCCACCACATAACCCTCAGCGCCTTGGTCCACCAGTTGCCTCAGGATGAATGTGCTGTCGCCCGCTGAACCGCCGCCAATGTTGTCGCCGAGCTCCACCAGCACCACCGGCGTCTTCTCTTCAGCCATCGCCATTTTCACGGCCTCCTCCGGCTCGGGCTGGTCCAGTTTCATCACCAGACGGTGGCTCCACATAATGTCGGCCAGGCGTTTGGCCTCACGCCGCGCCAACTCCATGTCGTTGTCAGTAACCACGACGATACCCGGCCCCATCTGCGGAACGTCCGCGTATTGATAGCCGGGCTGCACGCTGACGGCAAGAATCTTCGGGTTCTCCCTCTCCAACCGCCGCGCCTCTTCCACCAGCGGCAGCATCGGCGCTTGCTTGGTGTTGTGGAACATCATGTTGTAAACCATCGGCGGTTTTTCCAGCGCCTGCGTCACCTGGACGTGTTCCTTCACGATCTTGGCCATGATCTGCGCCGCTTGAATTCCGCGATCTTTCTGGTCGATGTGCGGCACCTCTTTGTAGATCACCAACGCCGTCGACAACTCGATCTCAGCGGGCGCAACGTTGGCGTGCGCGTCGTGTGTGACGACGATTGGCAACTCGTCGCCCAGCGCTGCCCGAAGCCGCCGCAGAACTTCCGCGTCTCCATCGGGATGGCTATCGACCACCATCGCTCCATGCAGCGCCAGCAACAGCCCGTCCAGCGGTCCCGCGGCTTTGAGTCGTTCGATCAGCTCGGCCACCAGCCCATCCAACGCACGGTCGGTCACCGCGCCTCCCGGCGTCGCGTTCGCCACCATAGTCGGCACCAGTTCGAGCCCATACTCTTGCGCGCCTGCGTAATAGCCGCCCACCTCGTGCGACGACGCCACGAACTCCTCGCGGATTTCCTCACCACGCCAACGTCTGAACTCCTCCAGATCGGTGGGATCGGCCGAGAACGTATTCGACTCGTGCATGATCCCGCCCACCGCGATGCGCGGCATGCGAGGCTGCGCGCTCAGCGTAACGGCGACAAGTAACAGCAGGATAAGTTTCATGGCATTCTCTCCGCGTGCGCGACGAGTATAGCTAGAACTGCCCGGTGGAAGGGCGCCTGCCAGCGGTCAACTTTGTGATCCGCTCATTTGAGCCAGCTCAAGAGCCTCGGCTACGTGCAGTGACGCCCTGCGATCCGCGGCCCCGCGTGCTCGTGCGATCCCGCACTGTGATCTAATCACAGAACATCCCAAGCGATCTTTTCGCCGCTCTCACCGCGAGCTAGCCACATGACGGGAAAACGTTCTACCTTCCAGATCTTGATATCCGCTCAGTCGCCCGCCATTATTCTTGTCGCGGCTCTGCTGCTTGTTAGTCCGTCGATATGGGCGCAGAATCCTTCGCCACCATCCTCGGAAGAGGTCAGCCAAACCTACGCCAAGCTCTGTGCCGGCTGCCATGGAGCCGACGCCCGCGGCACGCAGCAAGGCCCCGGGCTTGCCGGTAACCCCAGCGTTCGCCGGCTAACTATGAGGAGCCTTCGCAGGGTGATCCAAAGAGGCATCCCAGCCGCCGGCATGCCTCCGGCTGATCTACCCGACCCCGCCATCGACGCGCTCGCAGCGCTGGTAGCGTCGTTCAATGGATCGGCGGCCGAAACCGCCGTCTCCGGCAACCGCGCGGCTGGCAGAGAGTTCTTCTTTGCCCAGGGCAAATGCGCCTCCTGCCACATGGTCTTCGGCGAGGGCGCGCCAATCGGTCCCGACTTGTCGGACGTGGCCACTGATAAGACCGTCGATGAGCTGCGCGAGGCGTTGCTTGACCCCGCCGATCACATTGCACCCGGCTACGGCTTAGTCACGCTCCAACTGAATGATGGCCGCATGCTGCGTGGATTCGCGCGCGCCAGAACCCGTTTCGACATTGCCGTCCAGGACCTCAGCGGCGGGTTTCACCCGCTCTCGCTCGATCAGGTTGCCAGCATCACCGAACAGGAAGGCTCGCTGATGCCGGCTGCGAAAGCTTCCGGCGATGAGCTCCAGAACCTCATCGCCTTCCTGAGCGGCTTGACTGGAGTGAAGCCCGAGACAACCCCAACGTCGCACTCACCCACGTCGGGCGGCGTTGATTTCTCCACAATCCTGAACCCGAAGCCAGGCGACTGGCTGACCTACAACGGAAACCTCAGCGGAAACCGCCGCAGCCAACTAACTCAGATCAACGCGTCCAACGTCGACAAGCTGACGCTCAAATGGACCTTTTCCATTCCCCTGTGGCGGCAGTTCCTACCGGACACGCCTTATTTCCACGAGAACATGCGCTACTTCGGACTGGAAACCGTTCCCATCGTTGCCGAAGGCATCATGTACGTCACCGGACCGAATCAGGTCTTTGCGCTCGATCCGCGTACCGGGCAGCAGATCTGGCATTACTCACGCCCGCGCACTCCCGGGCTGGTCTCCGATCCTTCGCTAGGCACTAATCGCGGCGTGGCCATCCTTGGCGACAACGTCTTCATGGTTACCGATAACGCCCATCTGATCGCCCTCAACCGGGTCACCGGACGCCTGGTTTGGGAAACTGTCATGCCCGAAGAGTCGCAACGCTACGGCGGAACCGTCGCCCCGCTCGTTGTGAAAGATATGGTGATCGCCGGCGTGGCTGGAGGAGATTGGGGAATCCGCGGATTCCTTGCCGCCTACGATGCCGCTACCGGCGAGCGTATTTGGCGCTATTGGACTGTGCCTACCCCAGGCGAACCGGGGTCTGAGACCTGGGAAGGAACCTCGATCACTCTTGGAGGCGGCGCCACTTGGCTGACTGGTTCTTATGACCCGGCCACCGATACTCTATATTGGGCAACCGGTAATCCCTGGCCGAATTCCGACGATAGCGAGCGCGGCGGCGACAACTTATTTACCGATAGTGTCCTGGCACTCGATCCCGCCAATGGAAAACTCAAGTGGTATTACCAGTTCACGCCTCACGACCTTCACGATTGGGATGCCGCCGAGCCTAATGTCCTCGTCGATACGATTTATAAAGGACAGCAGCGGAAGCTGCTCCTACACGCCGACCGGAACGGCTTCTTCTACGTCTTCGATCGCACCGACGGCGAGTTGCTACTCGCGAAATCGTTCCTGAACCGGCTCACTTGGGCGAGCGGGATCGGGGACGACGGCCGCCCCATTCCGCTGCCGCCGACGGGCCTGACCTGTCCCGACTCCGCAACCAACTGGAATGGCACTGTGTTCAGCCCTCAGACGCTCCTGTACTACATCATGGCCGCGGAGAAGTGCACCGTAGACCGTTTGCCCGAAGGCTGGAAGACCGCGCGGCCCCAGGCAGATCCGGGAAAGAAGTATCTCCGCGCACTCGATATCGAGACTGGCGAGATCGCTTGGGAAGTCCCGCAGGACGGGCCAATCGACGGCAAGAGAGGCGCGGGACTGTTGGGCGCCGCAAGTGGGCTGCTGTTCTACGGCGATCCGAGCGGCTACTTCGTCGCGGCCGACGAGCGCACCGGCAAGACGTTGTGGCACATCCCGTTGAACGCTACGATCAAGACCTCCCCGATGACCTATTCCGTTGACGGACAACAGTTCATAACTCTCGCCGTGGGATCGAACATCATGTCCTTTGGCCTGCCGTAGCATAGCCCCGCCCCGAACCCGCCGCAAGCGATCACCTCCGCGCCCGGCCAACTCACATCTCTCGCCACTCCGCAAAACCCTTCGCGACCCGAGCCCAGCCGCGTCAGCGGCGGGTCTTAACATCCGCCCCGCCGTCGTCTCTTTCAATCGACCGGAATCCCCCGAAATAGGCCGTTTTCACCCTCTGCAGCCACCCTAATTGGGGCATTTCCTACAGGGTCGGAGGGATATGCGCCTTAATCGATTCTGTAGTCTAGGACTGTTGATGCCGAAGAACTCGCCGTTCAACGCCAGCAGGTGCCGGCAACGCTGCGAGTCTCTGTCACTTGTTGATTTATAAAGAGTTACCAATCAGCGATGCTATGGCGAAGAACTAATCAAAGGCTGGCCTGCATCCCGAGCCCGCAGAGTAAGACATGAAGGGCCGGAATTTCCTGACACTTCCTTTTCGAGATCTGACATCTGGATTCATTGTTTATTTCTTCGCCGCCGGCAGCACCAGGTTCAAAACCACCCCCAGGATGCCCGCAAGGCCGATGCCGCCGAGGCCCAGGATCTTCATCCCGCCCAGACCGGAAACAAGGATGAGAGACACGACGATGAGGTTCCGGGGCTCGGAAAGATCATCACCAGCTTTGACAAGTGTATTAAGCCCGATGACGGTAATAGCTCCGAAAAGGAGGATCATGATCCCGCCCATCACGGGGACTGGGATGGTGGAAAGGAGCGCTCCGAACTTGCCGATAAAGGCCAGAGCGATGGCAACGATGGCCGCCCAGGTCATGATGGCGGGGTTAAAGACCCTGGTAATAGCCACCGCACCGCTGACCTCTGAGTAGGTGGTATTGGGAGGGCCGCCCAGCAGTGCAGCGAAGCTTGTGGCTACCCCGTCACCGAGAAGGGTTCTGTGTATTCCCGGGTCATCCACATAATCTTTTCCGCTTATGGAGCCGATAGCGAGGATATCTCCGAAGTGCTCGATAGCCGGAGCGATGGCCACAGGCACGATAAATATGATCGCCTCAAGGTTCCACGCCGGCAGCGTAAAGTTGGGCCAGGCGATAAACGGGGCGTTCGCCACCGCTTCGAAATTCACCAGTCCCAGGAAAAGGGCTGTCACATACCCGCTGGCAACGCCGCAAAGGATGGGGATCAGGCGGATCATCCCCTTGGCCAGCATGGTCACGAGGATGGTGGCTACCAGGGAGACAAGGGCCACAATGATGGCTTTATTGTAAGGAGCCAGAACCAATGCGCCGTCAGCTGATTTGCCCTGAGCCATAAAAACAGCAACAGGCGCGAGAAGGAGGCCGATGACCATGATTACGGGGCCGGTCACGATGGGGGGAAGGATCTTGTGGAGAATACTTGACCCCTGCCACCGGACCAGCTGACTCAGGATCATGTAAACCACACCCGCGGCGGCCAGCCCGCACATTGTTCCCGGGATGCCCCACTTGGCAACCCCTACGCTGATGGGGGCGATGAAGGCAAAAGAGGAAGCCAGGAAAATGGGGACCTTCCCGTTGGTGATGAGCTGGAAGATAAGAGTTCCGGCTCCCGCTGTGAACAGGGCCACGTTGGGATCGAGGCCGGTGATGAGGGGTACGAGGACCAGGGCGCCGAATGCTACAAACAGCATTTGCGCCCCAACGATGCTGTCCTTCACGGAAAAGTTATAAGTCGTGGATTCCCTCTCAGGCACATTGTCCTCCCTTCTCGCTAGCTGGTGAAAAGCACAAAAAGGAAGCCATACGGCCCGCGATCATTTGGTTCCGAATATCTTGTCTCCGGCATCCCCTAGACCAGGAATAATGTACCCCATTTCGTTCAGTCCTTCGTCAATGGCGGCGGTGTAAACCTCCACATCAGGGTGGCATTCTTCCAGTTTCTTCAGCCCCTCGGGAGCGGCTACCAGAAAAAGTCCCTTGATCCTGAGACAACCGTCCCTCTTGAGCATATCCACGGTGGCGCAAATTGTGCCTCCGGTGGCCAGCATGGGATCCAGTATGAGGGCGATTCTGTCCTGTATGTTGCTGGTCATCTTCTCGTAATAAACGACCGGCTCGAGGGTTGCCTCATTGCGGTACATTCCCACGATACTCACCCGCGCACTGGGGATCAGGTCCAGGACCCCGTGCATCATTCCGAGGCCAGCACGGAGAATTGGTACCACGGTGATCTTCTTGCCCTTGATCTTCTCCACAGCTACCGGTCCTGCCCATCCCTGTACAGTTTCCTGCTCAGTGGGAAGGTCCTTGGTCGCTTCGTAGGTGAGCAGGCGTGCCACTTCAGAAGCCAATTCACGGAAATCCTTAGTGCTGATATCGTGTCTCCGCATGAGGCCCAGCTTGTGCTTGAGCAGAGGATGGTCGACTAAAGTCACTTGCATGGATGGGATGCTCCTTGGGCGTTCGGAGAGAATGATAAAAAATAGGAACTGGGAGGCCTCCTCCAGTAGTTCAAAAATACTATAGCCCTTATCACTACTGTCCGGTTGACGAGCAGCGGGCGGCTTGCAACTGATTGTAGAAGCGCGGGTTAGGTGCTGTTTTTTCTTGCCGCGATTTGAACGGCCGTGCGCCGTTTGAGCGGTATGCGCCCTGAGCCGACAATGGCTCATGAATCTGGGCCGCACCGTCTTCTCCCAACTGATCAGCTTCGTTCC
>JAQCLD010000038.1 GCA_027592785.1 Acidobacteriota bacterium | reverse complement strand
AGCGCAAGAACTCTTCAAGCTGAACGCTCGCGTCCGTCTTCTCGTCGCGGTACTTGACGATCACCGGCGCGTATAGCGCCAAGCCCCACTCCTGCCCCTTGCCGCGCTGCATCGGTCGCGAGCCCGGCACAACCACAGCGCCTTCGGGAATGACCAATGGCTGGTCGCCGTCCGCTTTGAGCACCGTGCCGTTGACCACGTCGTAAACCGGCGTCGAACGAGTCAGCACCACGCCCGCCCCAAGCACCGCGCGAGTCTTGACGATCGTGCCTTCGTAAACGCCGCAGTTGCCGCCCACGAGCACGTTGTCTTCGATAATCACCGGCAGCGCGCCCACCGGCTCGAGAACGCCGCCAATCTGCGCCGCCGCGCTCAAGTGGCAGCTCTTGCCGATCTGCGCGCAACTACCCACCAGCGCGTGCGAATCGACCATCGTGCCGTCGCCGACATAGGCCCCAACGTTGATGTACATCGGAGGCATGCAGGTGACGCTCTTGCCCAGATAAACGCCGTCACGAATGCTCGACCCGCCGGGCACGATGCGCACCGAGTCCTCGAGGGTAACCGTCTTCGGCGGGTAGGTCGATTTGTCAAAGAACGCGAGGCGGCTGCCTTCTTCGGTCATGTCGACGCTATGGCCCATGCGGAAGCCGATGAGAATGCCTCGTTTGACCCAGGCGTTGACTTTCCAGCCGAGCGGGCTGCTAGCGTCCGGCTCCGCCGCGCGCGCCGTCCCCGCGTTCAGTTCCTTCTTGAACTCGTGGAACGTGTCGATGTCAGGGCCGTCGTAGGTTTCCGGGGCTTTGTTGAAAAGGGCGTCGATGCGGCTGGCAAGCATGAGGGTCTAGTTTCGCTCACAGAGCAAGCCAGGCGCAAAGAACGCGATCGAATGACCGGTAGCTGAATTGGTTTCGCCTCGGGAGTATACTGCTGGGATGTCGTTACGCATCAACTCCGAAGCCCCCAATTTCACTGCCGAAACAACACAAGGCACGATTGATTTCCACGAATGGATCGGCGATGGTTGGGCCATCCTTTTCTCGCACCCGAAGGACTTCACGCCAGTCTGCACGACAGAGCTTGGCTACATGGCCGGTCTCGACTCCGAGTTCGCCAAGCGCAACACGAAGGTCATCGGCCTGAGCGTCGACCCGGTCAGCAGCCACGGCAAGTGGGCCGACGATATCGAAGAGACCCAAGGCCACAAGGTCAACTACCCGATGATCGGCGACCCCGAACTCAAAGTGGCCAAGCTTTACGACATGCTGCCCGAAGACGCTGGCGACACCTCAGAAGGCCGCACCGCCGCGACGAACGCCACCGTGCGCACCGTCTTCATCGTCGGACCCGACAAGAAGATCAAACTGATGCTCGCCTACCCCATGAGCACCGGGCGCAACTTCAACGAAGTGCTCCGCGCCCTCGACTCGATGCAGCTCACCGCCAAGCACCAAGTCGCGACGCCCGTGAACTGGCAGAACGGCGACGACGTGATCATCGTCCCCTCCGTCTCTGACGAGGCAGCCAGAGAGAAGTACCCCAACGGCTGGAAGACGGTCAAGCCCTACATCCGGGTCGTGCCGCAACCCAAGTAACGCCTTTCCCAGGACGTGCGCGGCCCATAGCCGTGCACGTCTTTCTATTCCGGCAGCGCGAACGCCCAGAAACCCATCCCCGAGCCGATCGCGACGTATTGCCGGCCGCCGACCATATACGTCATCGCCGACGCCTTCCAATCTTGATTCGCTTGAAAATGCCACAGCGGTTTCCCGGTCTCAGCATCGAGCGCCGCGAAGGCTCCGCTGTCTTCGCCGAAGAAGACCAGGTCCCCGGCGGTCGACAACACGCCCGAGTACGTCGCCGCCTCGCCCGTCTGTGCGTACTCCCAAACCACCTTGCCGGTCTGGATATCGAGCGCGCGGATGAACTTCTTGTTCAGCGAGTCCGCCGTCAGCGTGAACGAACCGCTCAGCCAACCGCGGCCTTGCTGCCAAGGCACATCGTCCTTGGTGTAAACGTTGCAAGCTTCGTGAACGAGCAAATAGTAGAGCTTGGTCCCCGGATGATAGGCCGTCGCCATCCAATTCGTGGCGCCGCGGATCGCTGGGCAAACCGCCGACCCCTCTTTGGTTGGCGTGGAACCTTCCAACACGATCGGTCGGCCATTCGCATCAAGGCCTTTCGCCCAGGTTTGCCTGGCGAAGGGTTCGCCGAGCAGGAACTTGCCGTTGGTTCGGTCGAGCACGTAGAAGAACCCGTTGCGGTTCGCCTGCAGCAGCAATTTGCGCGGCTCACCCTGGAACACTTCATCCACAAGTACCAATGGCTCTTGCGCATCCCAGTCATGCGTGTCGTGCGGCGTGAACTGGAAATACCATTCAAGCGCACCCGTCTTCGGCCGCAGCGCGATTACCGAGTCTGTGTAGAGGTTGTCGCCCGGCCTCTTGTCGCCGTTCATATCCGGGCAAGGATTGCCAACAGCCCAATACAGCAAGTCCAGTTCCGCGTCGTAGCTGCCCGTTAGCCAAGTCGCACCGCAACCTTTCTCCAAAATCTCCGGGTCGCCCCAAGTCTCCGACAGCGGCTCGCCGGGCGCGGGAATTGTCCAAAAGCGCCAAGCCCTCTCGCCGGTCGTCGCATTGTAGGCATCTAAGAATCCGCGTAGTCCGGTATCACCCCCCGAGATGCCGACAATGATCAGATCGCCCACAACCAACGGCGGCGCGATGGCCCCGTAGTGGATGCGGTGATCCGCCAACTCGCGATCCCACAGCAATTCGCCCGTCAAGCGATTGAGAGCGATCACATGCGCGTGGTCAGTCACCGTGTAGAGCATGTTGCCGCGCACGGCCACGCCGCGGTTCAACCCAATCCCCGCATCGCCCATCAGACCCGGCGTGCGCGGCTGCGAATATTCCCAAAGCCGGCGACCCGTCTCGGCATCCAGCGCGAACACCTGATTCGGCGCCGTCACATACATCAGGCCTTCGACGACAACCGGCGTCCCTTCGATCATGCGCAGCCCCGGCACCGGGAAAAACCACTCCGGACGCAGTTGACTCACGTTCTCGCGGTTGATCTGCTCCAGCGCGCTATGTCGGTTGGCCGAATCGCTACCGTTGTAACTCGCCCAATCCACATGTGGATCAAGGGGCGCTTCGCGGTAGGCATCTCCCTCACGCCGAAGCCGATGAATCACGCCGTCCGCTGTGCGTAGGTGCGCATCGAACCCGCTCTCATTCAGAATCACGCCCGACAACACCCGGCCATCGGTCAGCCGCAATTCACCGCGGCGGACGCCGCCGGTCTCCGCCTCCGTCACCAGCGTCGCCAAATAAGCGACCAACTCGCCCAGCTCCTCCGGCGGCAAATCGAACGCAGGCATGCCACGATTCGGCCTTCCCTGGCCAATCAACGCCGCCAACCGCTGCGCCGAGTTGACGCCAATGAAGTCGAGTATCGCCGGGGCCCGATCCGTGCCCGTGCCGTCGCCGGCGTGGCACAAGACGCAACGCGTCTCGAACGTCTTCTTCCCTGGCGCAACCTGCGCCGCGCAGGCTATGGCCAACCCCAGAAGCAAACCGACGATTCTTACGGTCAAAACTCTCACCTGGCCCACGATTCTATACTGTTGGCAGTTTTCATGGCACTGCTCCACAAATCCCGCGGGCTTTGGCTGCTCGCCGCGTTCGCACTGCTAGCCACGGCCTGCGCCCCGGACTCAACCTACCCGCATGAGAACGAGCCGATTGGCTCCGTCCGCGAAGTTTACGACGGCACGCTCTCTCCCGAGATCGCGGTCAACACGTTCCGCAACATCCACCGCCTATTTCCGTCGCGGGTCGTCCCACGCTCGACACATCCCCGCCCCTTGCCTGTCTCCGCTCAGCCTCTCGAGAACATCGCCGTTACCGATCGCGGCATAACCTACTCCCTGGACCAATTCTTGGAAACGAACCGAATCGCCGGGCTGCTCGTGCTGCACCACGGCGAGTTGAAAGCGGAGCGCTACCGACTCGGCAATACGGAACGCACCCGCTGGATGTCGATGTCGGTCGCCAAGTCGGTGACATCCACGCTCATCGGCGCCGCCCTCAAGCAGGGGCTGATTGGGGACCTCGCGGATCCGGTCACGCGGTACGTTCCCGCGCTGTCCGGCACGGCTTACGACGGCGTATCGGTAGGCGACGTGTTGATGATGTCCTCGGGCGTGAAGTGGAGCGAGACTTATACGGACCCAACCTCGGACCGTCGCCGCCTTCTGGAGGCCCAGATCGCCCAAGAGCCCGGCGGCGCGCTTGACGTCATGAGCAGCCTTCCGCGGGCCTACGAACCCGGCACTCACAACAACTACAACACCGGCGAAACGCAGATTGTCGCCGAAGTCCTCTGGAGCGCGCTCGGCCAACCGCTGTCGGACTATCTTCACGAGCACATCTGGCAACCGCTCGGAATGGAGGCCGACGCAACCTGGTGGACCGAGTCGCCGGGCGGCGTCGAGATCGGAGGCAGCGGCTTCAGCGCAACGTTGCGTGACTATGGTCGCTTCGGCCAGTTCTTCTTAGAGGGCGGCGTTGTGAATGGCCAGTCGATCCTCCCCAAAAACTGGACCGTCGAGGCCACCACGCCGAAGACGCTCAAGGGCGGTGAGCCGCTCGGCTACGGCTACCTTTGGTGGCCCGACACTACCGACTCGGGACGTCGCGACCTGGCCTACCAAGCTGAGGGTATCCACGGACAATTCATCTACATCAACCCGGCTGTAGACCTGGTCATCGTCCTCTGGAGCGGGCATCCGCAGCCTACTGCCGGGCGCGCGGTTCGCGAGTCAGCATTCTTCGACGCCGTCGCGGAAGACTTACGCGGACGCTAGTCAATCATCCGCAGGCGTGGCAAACTCCGCGGCCATGCCTAGCCGTCGGCGAGCTGAGCGAAGACGCGCCGAACGGCCTCAAGCGTCTGGTCGACATCGGCTTCGGTGTGGACGGCTGATAGGTAGACTCGACCCTCGGGCAGCAGCAAGATCCCCTCATCGAGCATCAGCCGTAGGTAGCGGTCAAGCAGATCGCGTCTGTCCGCCAACGTGTCCCGGTAGTTCGTAATATTCGCCGCGCTAGTGAAGTGAACCCAAAAGCAAGCGCCGTGACCGGTCACCTGCACTTCCAACGCGGCGTCCTTGGCAGCCTGACGGATGCCCTCCTTGAGCCGCTCGCCCAACTGTTCGGCATGCCTTAGAGGCTGACCGCCATCGCGACTGAGCGTGCGGATCGTCGCCTCCGCGCAGCCCAGCGCGACCGGATTGCCGTTGAAAGAGCCGCCGAACGCAACCCCGTTGCCGAGCAACTCCAGAATCTCTTGACGTCCGCCCAAAGCGCTGAGCGTCGCGCCACCGGCGATCGCCTTGCCGAATGTAGCTAGATCTGGAGTGACTCCGAACAGTTGCTGTGCCCCGCCCAGTCCAACGCGAAAACCGGTGATGACTTCGTCGAACACCAACAGGGCGCCGTAGCGCGTGGTGATCTCCCGCAGTCCTTCGAGAAATCCCGGCTTCGGAGCAATGCCGCCGCTGTTGCAAAGGATCGGTTCGGTGATCACGGCAGCTATCTGGTCGCCGTGCCGTGCGAATAAGGACTCGAGCGCATCGAGATCGTTCCATCCGGCGATGAGCAAGTTCTGAGACTCGTTCGCCGGTTGCCCCTGCGAGCCTGCGACAGCCAGCGGCGCGCCAGCCGGTCCCAGTTGCTCGGCGGTCGCGCGATAGCTCCACAGAATCGAGTCAAACCACCCGTGGTAGTGGCCCTCAAAGCGAAGAATGAGAGGCCGCTTGGTGGCCGCTCGCGCCAGCCGGCAGGTAACGTGAACAGCCTCGCTGCCGCTTGAGGTGAACGTCATCCGTTCTACACAGGGCACGAGTTCTTGAATCTTCTCGGCGACATCGATCTCCAGCCTGTGCTGCGCGCCGTAGTTAATCGGCATCTCCGCATGCCGGCGCATTGCTTCCACCAACTCCGGATGGCAATGTCCCAGGATCAGCGGACCCCATGCCAAGGCATAGTCGATGTACTCGTTTCCGTCGACATCGGTTAGCCGCGAGCCGCGCGCGTCAGCACAATACAAAGGTACCGGCAGCTTGGCCCGGAACGGGCTGCTGACGCCTCCCGCCAACGAACGTCGCGCTCGTTCCAGCAAGGCCCGCGAAGTTGAGTACTTGTCGCTCAATCTGGTCTCCCCTCTCTTTGGCAACTAGCAGACTACTTTCGACGCCGGCCGCGCAACTCCAGAGCCTGCGTGTTCGACACCGTGTTCGAGGGCGTGTTCGAGGGCGTGTTCGAGGGCGCTGGGCGGCCCGTGCTAGCATTCGAGCGATCGGCATGAATAAACGAGCTGGATACGTGTTGACGGGAGGGCGAAGCTCTCGATTTGGCCGTAATAAGGCGTTTGCCGACGTTGACGGCAGGCCGATGGCCGTTCATGTCGCCGAGCGAATTCGTTCCGTAGTCGATAGCCTTGCGCTGGTCGGACCGGCGATCACGTATGGAGACCTGGGGCTGCGGGTGATCGAAGACAGCGTGGACGGCTTTGGGCCTGTCGCGGGCATCCTGGCGGCGGTGGAAGATTCGGCGGCGCCGTGGGTATTGGTTGTGGCCTGCGACTTGCCGAATATTCGTCCGCAGTTTCTGGAGATGCTGTTTCGGCGGGCGGAGTCGTCTAGCGTCGACGCGGTGATTCCCTTGGCCACGGATGGGCGGGAACAGCCGCTTTGCGCTGTCTACAGCAAGAGCATGGTCGAGCCGCTGAGGCAGGCGGTCAAGAGCGGCGTGGCGAAGGTGACGACGGCCATCAGCGGGGCAGCCTTGGCCTATCTGCTGCCGCCGGAGTACGCGGCGCTGGATCCTTCCGGCGAGATGCTGTTGAACGTCAACCGGCCCGACGATTTGCTTAAGCGCCGCTGAGACAGTCGTCCAGCTGAGCTTCGGTGATTGCGCCCTCTTTGATAACGCTCCATTGCAGCGAGGTGATGTCGACGGTAGTGGCGGGGAGCCGGTCTGCCTCGCCGGCATTGAGAATCAAGTGGACGCGGCCGTCCATGGTGCCGAAGACTTCGATGCCGCTGCGGCAGGTGGAGTGCCCGGAGCGATTGGCGCTGGTGGCGATGATGGGCCTTTCCAAGCGCTCGATGAGCCGATTGGCGACAGCATTGGAATCTTGGCGGACGGCGAGTCTGCCCGAGTTACCGGTGATCTTCATGGGAAGCAGGCGGGAAGCCGCGGTGATGATTGTCAGCGGGCCAGGCCAAAAGCGGCGCGCGAGCAGCAGAAATTGCGGGCTGAGCGAATCGGCGGCGTAGTCTTCGGCCATGGTCAGGGAATCGACTAGGATGGGCAGGGCGCGATGGAGTTCGCGGCCCTTGGCGCGGAATACGGCAGCGATGGCACTGAGGTTAAACGGATCGGCTGCCAGAACGTAGCCGCTCTCCGAGGGCAGCGCGACGATGCGCCCGGCGAGGATTGCTTCGGCGGCCTGCTCTATAGCCTGGTCATCGGAGCCATCAGGCGGCGTTTCGATAATTTCGGTACGCAAAGGGAAAAATCGCGCGGAACGCCGACTGGCGCCGCGTCTTCGCTCCGATTGTACTCGAACGGCCGCGGCCCAGGCGTCGTTGACCGATTCTCACGAACTGCTTCATAATCAGACGGTTGCGTCTTACCTTTTTGGCACTCTGCTTGGCGATCTCAAGCTCCCTCGCGCAGACGCGAGAGGTCGTTGCCCTGGCGCGGAGCGAAGCCCCGTTCTTGACCGGCGGGTCGGACGCGCCGGGCGAAGGCAACGTTTTCGAGGGCGAGTCGCTGGAAAGCTACTACCTTCCGGTCTGGATCGACTATCGAGATGGGGCGCGCTACGCGCTGGGGATTGGATCGGCGGCTCGACTGAGCGACGAGCGCATCGAGTTGCAGGGCGTCTCGCTGGAGATCGTCTCACCGGGACCGAATCGGCGGTCCATCGTTGCCGCATCGTTCACCTTTCAACCCTCGAGCGATTGCCGGGGGACTATTTACCTGGACAGCAGCGACATGGCGACGGCACAGGTTTCCGAGGGCCATTTGGAGGTGGTCGACGCTGCCGGGGAACTACTCGGCGTCGTTCAGAGCCAACAAGCGAAGACGTTCTCGCGGGATCGCGACGGGATACGGGTGCAGGAGAATCGCGGCCCGCTAGAGATGGCCCGGATCTTGGTACGGGAACTGAACTACCTGCTGCGATTGGAGGAAGCGGCGCCGCCTTTCGGACGAAAGCGCCGCGAACTGCTGAACCGCTTGGTGGATTCCACGACAGGGGTCTTGATGCTGGACGCGGAGGTACGCCAACCTGGCCTCGCAAATGGCGAAGGCGCGGCAGCGACCATCGATCCGCAACAAGTCCTGCGCACCGCCGCTGCAGTGAGCTTCGAGATCCATCACGGTGTGGGTTGGGATCGTTACGGGGGCGGCAAGCCAGCGTGTGCGACTGCCGCCGGAGCGAGTGCCGGGTATCCATTCGGGGGAGACGCCCGGCTGATTCCTCCGCAGCCTCTTGGTTGCCAACTGTGCGAGCCGGAAGATCCGGCTGCGCCGTAGGCCGCGACAGCCGGAAATCGCCGTGAACTCTCGACTTGCCAAGGTCGCGTTACTGTCGGTTAGCGCGGCGCTGGCCTTAATCGTCGCGGAAGCTTCATTGCGGCTGTTTTTCCACGCGGCGCCGCAATTGGAGCTGGATATCTACCGCAAGCAGGACGGGCTGTTGCTGTTGCGTCAGAACCTAGTGCGGCGCCACGTGACTCGGCAGTGGGACGTGGTCGTGCGGACCAACAGTGAAGGCTGGCGCGACCAGGAGCGGGGAACCTCCGGGGCAACGGTGCTGGGGCTGGGCGATTCGTTTGCGTTCGGCTGTGGAGTGCAGGCGCAGGAAAGCTTCTACTCCTTGGTTGAGCAAAGCCTCGGCGATTCGCTCATCAACGCGGGAGTGCCAGGTACAGCGACGGTTGACCAGGAGCGACTGTTGGAGGCGCTGATCCCGCGCTATCGGCCGCGGTTCGTCGTGTTGGCGTTCTTCGTGGGCAACGATTTTACGGAGACTGGTTTCGGCGGCGCCGAGCGGCTTGAGGTTGTTGACGGGTTGCTGGAGTTGAAGCCTATCGAGGGACAAGACGCCCGAACGTCCTGGCCGCGGCGGCTGGCGGGTCGCTCGCATCTTTTGCAATTGCTTCGTGCGGTGCAGTTCCGGATGGAAGGGAGCGCCCAGTCGGGAAGCCATCCGCGGACCTGGGACGCTTGGATGCGCGAGTTTGCCCAGGTTCACTTGCGACAGCCTTCGTACCGCGCGGAGGAGGCGATTCGAGCGACGCTGGCGAGCTTGGACCGAATCGCAGATCGCTGTAGCAGGGACGGCATAGGGCTCGCCGTCATGGCGATACCGCGAAGTTTCCAAATTGATGGAGACGAGCGAGAGGAAATGCGCGCGGCGCTCGGGCTGACGTTGGAAGACCTGGACATGGATAGGCCGCAGCGGGTCTTGCACGAATGGGCCGCGCGGAGGGATGTCGTGCTGGTCGACTTGCTGGATGATTTCAAGGCGCGTCATGCCGCCGGTGCGAGGCTCTACTATTCGCCCGACGCTAATCTGACGACGCAGGGCCATCAGGCGGCGGCGGCGGCCCTTGCGGCGGAGCTCGCCAAGAACGCTAATCTGTGAAGACCATGATTCTTGTGACAGGCGGCGCCGGCTATATCGGCAGCGTGTGCGCAGAGCAGCTCTTGGCGAGAGGTTATGAGGTTTGCGTCTTCGACAATCTCAGCCGAGGCCATCGCGAGGCGGTACCGCCGGGAGCGGCATTTATCGAAGGGGATCTGGAGGACCGTGCAGCGGTCAGCGACGTTTTTCGCAGCCGGCCGATCCGCGCCGTCATGCACTTCGCGGCGTATGCGTTGGTCGGCGAGTCGATGGAGAAGCCGAATCTGTATTTCCGCAAGAATTTTGGGAACGCGCTGAATTTGCTGGAAGCGACGATTGAGGCCGGAGTCGATCGCTTCGTGTTCTCGTCGACCTGCGCGATTTTTGGCGACCAAGTTGCCCCGCCGATAGAAGAAGACGCACCCAAGGCGCCGGTAAATCCCTACGGCGAATCGAAGCTGGCCTTCGAGAAGGCGTTGGAGTGGTCCAGGCGAAGTCACGGACTGAATTACTTTGCCTTGCGCTATTTCAATGCTTGCGGGGCGACGAACGAGAGGGGCGAGCGGCACGAGCCGGAGACGCATCTGATTCCGCTGGTTTTGCGCGCTGCGGCAGGCCTTTCGGACGGAATTCACGTTTTTGGCGATGACTATCCCACGCCGGATGGGACCTGCATTCGCGACTACGTGCATGTGCTGGACCTGGCGGATGCGCATATCCGCGCCCTCGAAGCCCCGGGAGAAAAAAGCGGCTGCTACAACGTCGGCGTGGGCCGCGGCGATTCGGTACGCGAGGTGATCGAGGCGGTGCGCAAGGCGACGGGAAAGGATTTTCCGGTCATCGTGGTCCCCAGGCGGCCGGGCGACCCGCCGGAATTGGTAGCTGCGAACGCAAAGATTCGCCGGGAGCTGGCCTGGGAGCCGCAGCACGACATCCACTCGGCGGTGAGCAGCGCTTGGGAGTTTTTCCAACGAGAGCAATGAGCTCCGCGGAACAGACTCGCGAATTCTACGAGCGCTACGTCGAGGAGCATGTTCCTTATCACCGCAGCCCGCATGGGCTGAAGCGGCTGATCCTCTCGTTGCTGCCTTACTGGTCCTACCGCTAGTGGCGATTCTGGGAGCGGACGGTTCCAAATGGCTCGCGCGTATTGGATTTAGGCTGTGCGCGGGGCCGCGAAGTGTTTCGCGAGCGGGCGGCGTTCGTTGTGGGCTTGGATCTGGCGCGCAACGCCCTGGGCGAGTGCGCGACGAATTATGACGGAGCGCTGGCCGGGTCGCTGACCGCCCTGCCGGTGGCCGACGAGAGTTTTGATTGCGTGGTGAGTTCGCATGTGTTGGGACACGTCCCGGTCGAGGAGAAGGACCAAGTCTTGAACGAGATTCGCCGAGTGCTGCGTCCGGGCGGGAGCAGCATGCATGTGGTGGAAACGGACAGCCGCGGTTGGTTGATGGAACAGGCGAAGGAAGAGCCGGAGCTCTATCAGCGATACCTGATCGACCAAGACGGGCATGTCGGGCTGGAGTTGGCGTCCGAGGTGGTGGCCCGGTTTGAGCGCGCCGGACTCGCGGTGGAGCAGGTCGAGACGCTGGCGGACAGCGATGTTCACCCTCGATTAGCGGTCAAGTGGTTCGGCGGCGAGTATCGGCAGGCATCGCGGCAGTTGGGCAGACTAGCGACGCGGAGCGAAGCCGTCTTGGGCAATCCGCTGCGGCTAGCCTGGGAAGAGATACGCTTAGGCCGCCGCGGACTAGGCCCGGAGCGGACCAAACTGGACGAGGCTTTGTTCGTGTCGATCGTCACCCGAAAGCCAAGCGCCTCGCGGTAGTTCGTCAGCGTTAGGGCGGCCGTGGAAGGCGCTTTGGTATCCTCCAAGAAATGCAGTTATCGGAGATTTACACCGGGTTGGGCCGGGATCGCTTCGACGAGGTGCTGGCCACGGTATCGATGGGGTCGCTCAAAACTTTCAAGGTCTACGACACCTTCAAGATCCGTACGCATTTGTCGAAGCTGAATCGCGAGCGCTTGAAGAACGCGGCGCCGAAACTATGGGCGCGCATCGAGCAAGGCGATGAAGATCTGGCGAAAGAAATCGCGCAAGGCGCGTTGGTCTCGCACATGGACTTCGTCGTCGGAGCGCTGGACTTTCTAGAGATTCCCAACGACGGGCACGGGTTCTTCGACAAGGACGCCGAGGCGAGCGAGAAGCTCGTTGACGGCTGGCAGGCTCGCCTCTATGGGGAGTTTCGCGAGAAGTACCCCGAGGCGCTTGTGTTGCTCTACGTCAACCACTTGGAGTGGGAGATGGGCGAGCCGACCGCGGCGTTCACCGGCTGATCGAGATTGCGATAACCAGGAGCTACATGGCTAAGAAGAAGATTGGAATTCTCACTGGCGGCGGCGACGTCCCCGGCCTTAATGCGGTGATCAAATCGGTCACCTACGGCGCTACGGGGCGCGGGTACGAGGTGGTTGGCATCCGGCGGGGTTGGAAAGGGCTTGTCGCCCCCACCTGGGAGCAGGGCCGCGACAAGGACTACTTCATCGACTTGGACCGTGACAACACGCGCACGATCGATCGCAGCGGCGGCACGTTTTTGCATACTTCGCGGACCAAGCCGTCCAGGACGAAGCTGGCGGATGTCCCCGGGCACCTGCAGTCGCGCATCGGCGAGTTTAAGTCTTCGGGCGAAGACCAAGTGGACTTAACGCCTGTGGTGTTGGAGAACTTGGAGCGGCTGGGAGTGGATTTCTTGATCCCGATCGGCGGCGACGATACGTTGAGCTACGCCGACCGGCTGAACAAAGAAGGCTTTCCCATGGTCTGCGTACCGAAGACCATGGATAACGACGTGCGCAACACGGAGTATTGCATCGGATTCTCCACGGCGTTAACCCGGGCGGTCGATAACATCGAGCGGCAACAGACGACGATCGGCTCGCATGAGCGCGTGGGCATCTTCCGCATCTTTGGACGCGATGCCGGTTTCACAGCGCTGTACACGGCTTACATCACCAGCAATCGCTGTTGCATACCGGAGCACGAGTTCGAGTTGCAAAAGTTGATTGACCTGGTCACCGTCGACAAGAAGAACAATCCGTCGAACTACTCGATCGTGATTCTGTCGGAGGGGGCCACCTGGAAAGGCCGCGAAGTGCAGGAATACGGCGAGCCAGACGGCTTCGGGCATCGCAAGAAAATGAACGTAGCCGAGGCCTTCAGCGATGAGCTCAAGAAGGCTCGCGGCTTTGAGACGGTGGTCAGCGATCTGACCTACGATTTACGCGGCGGCAAGCCGGATTCGATGGACCGCATGGTAGCGACGACCTTCGCGACAATGGCGGTGGAATGCATTGCCGACGGCGGCAGCGGCAAGATGACGGCGATTCAGGGCGGCCGCTTCACCATGGCGGATCTGCCGGATGCCAGCCGCGGTCCGCGTAGCGTCGACGTCAAGACGATGTACAACGTCGATCGGTACCGTCCGAGCTACCCCCGCAAGGGCGGGCTGCCGGTGTTCCTCACCGAACTCGACTGAAATTGGTTTCGAGAACAGACAAAGGCCGGGCGTCGGTTGCGACTCCCGGCCTTTGGCGCGTCTGGAAGGCTACATGAACGCTTTGATGATTTGAGCTTGAATATCTTGCAGGCTCTGCTGGACGTTTTGGACCTCTGCGATCTTCTGTTCGAGTTTCTCCATGAGGAAGCGGCGTTCTAGGCCGTTCTGGATGGTGATCTTGAGGTCGTCGTTGTTCCAGGGCTTTTCGACGTACTGATACAGCCCGACTTCGTTGATCGCTTTAATCGCATTTTATTTGTCGGCGTAGCCGGTCAGCAGGATGCGCGTGGCGAAGGGATAGAGGGCCTTCACCTCGAGCAGGAACTCAATGCCGTTCATGCCGGGCATCAGATAGTCCGAGATCACCAGGTCGACCGGCTTATCGCGCAAAGTGGAGATGGCTGCTTGAGGGGACGAGAAAGTTTCTACCTCATAGTCGGTTTCTAACAAGAGGAACGAGCGCAGGCTCGTTAGGACCATTTCTTCGTCGTCTACGATCGCGATCACGGGAGTCTCCCTCGAAGTGCTCATTCGCTGTTACCTTTTGATTCTGACTCATTGGCAGCTGTGGGATTCACCGGCAGCCGCAAAGTGAAAGTGGTTCCCTTGCCGACTTGGCTTTCGACATCGATGCGCCCGCCGTGGTTTTGAGCGATCTTGAAACAGATCGAAAGCCCTAGGCCGGTTCCAATGCCGACTCCTTTGGTGGTGAAGCCGGGATCGAAGATATTGGCGAGGTTGTCTTCGGGGATGCCGACGCCGCTGTCCTGGACAGAGACCGCCACCATGCCGTCTTCGACGAAGGTTCGGAGGCGTATCTCGCCTTTTTCGCGGATTGCTTGGGCGGCATTGACGAGCAGGTTCATGAAGACTTGATTGACCTGGTTGGGGTGGCAGCGAATGGGCGGAATGTCCTCGTAGTCCTTGACGACCGAGATGCGGTTCTTCAGCTCGTGGCGGACCAGCGTTAGCGTGGAATCAAGCCCCTGGCGGAGGTCCGCGTTTTGGAACGCCGCTTCGTCCAAACGGGCGAAGTTGCGGAGGCTGCTGACGAGGGCGACAATGCGCTCGCAGGCCAGCTTGTTGATGCGGGCGATGTCTTCCAACAGGTCGAGAACCTGCCAGAGGCGTTTGTCTTCGCGAATCGATTCGGGAGTGTCGGGAGAGGCGAGGGTTTTGCGAACTATTTGCAGGGAGCGGGCCAGTGTATCGGCGCTGGAGTTGATGGTGCCGATCGGAGTGTTGAGCTCATGGGCGATTCCGGCGACGAGGGCTCCCAGCGCGGCCATTTTCTCTTGCTGGACTAATCGTGACTGGGAGTCACGCAATGCCTTGGTTCGCGAATCGACTTCCAGTTCCAGTTCTTCGGCATGGACTTTCAGGTGCTCGGACAGATGCTCGCGCTGGGTAACGTCTTGCCCGACGACCTGCAGCAACTGGTTCGAGCGGTAGGCCACGAGCGTGGCGCTGATGTCATAGAATCGCCGCTCGCCTGATTTCGACACGGGCAGGGACATCGCCAGTTGCAGAGTGTCGCCCTTGCCCATACCGCTGCAAAGCGAACTGCAGTCGAAGCCCTCAAAGGGAAGAACCTGTTGCAGGGTTCTGCCCAGCAGGCGTTCCCGAGGGAGCCCGGTCATCTCCGAAGCGCGGTCGTTGACTTCTAAAATCCGTTGGTCGGCGACGCTGGCCAACAAGATGGCCTCCGCGGACTCCTCCATCAGGGCGCGGTACTTGGTCTCGGAGTCCTCCGCCTCTCGAGAGCGGCGCTGCAGCTCTTCGTACAGACGGGCGTTCTCGACGATCTGGGAGGACTGCGAGGCGATGATCGAGAGCAGTCGTTCGTCTTCTGAAGTGAAACCGCCGGCGTCCCGTTTGTTGAAGGCGTTCAGCAGCCCGACCATCTGGCCTTTTGCGCGGAGCGGGACGCTGAGCACGGACTTGATTGGGAAATCGGCGGTCGTGATGGCGCGGAAGCGTTCGTCCGCCGCCAAGTCGTTGACGATGAGCGGGCGGCGGTTCTTGAGCATCCAACCGGTGAGTTGTTGACCAAAGCGGAAAGGCACGTCGGCGGTTCCCGAATAAGCTTTGCGGGCCATGGTCCGAAACGGATCAGCGACCTCGCCCTGCTCCAGGAGCAAAACGGATGCCTGCTCCACGTCGAGGTGCTTGGCGCTCTCTTGCGCGATCAACTCGACGACCTCGTTGAGGTCCATCGTCGATCCGATCGCGGTACCGATCGCATTGAGGATGGAGAGTTCCTCGACGGCTCGCCGTAGACGGCGATTCTCGGCTTCTAACTCAGCCAAGGTCTGCGTTGGGGGTCCGGCGGACATGCGGGCGATTCTGTCTCAGTATAGTCGCGGTCTGCGCGCAGACTCCGCACTAGGAAGATGAGGGGGATGCCTGTTCGGGCTGGTCGAGGCCCGACGAGAGAAGCGACCGGACTCGCTTGAACAACGCCTGGAAGAGCTCTCTGGTGACCGCGCTGTGATCGGCTAGGAGTTCGAAGAATTCTTCCCGATCAATTTGCAGTAGCGATGCATCGGTCGCGGCGATTGCGGAAACTACGCTGGGCTTGCGGTCGAACAAGGCCCAGTTGCCAAGGGTCTCGTTGTCGGAGATGGAGTAGATGACCGAAGCGCCTCGGCGCATTTCGATCTTCCCTTCGAGGACGGTGTACAGGGCTGAAATAGGCCCACCTTCTTCGACTAACTTCTCGCCCTGCTTGACCTCGATCTGGCGTGCGATCGAAGCGACGAGCGCGAGCATCTCTGTGTCCAAGTCGCTGAATAATTCGACTCGCTGGAGACGGATTGCGCGTTCAAGTGTGGTGAGTTGTTCCATAGTCGCCTCCTGCTAGAGGCGTGCACTTGCGGCGATGGCGGTCTCACGGAGCAGCGGGTCCGGATGGTGAGTGAGTTGCACGATGCGCGGCTTGCAGTCCCGCTGCTCTGACTCCGCGGCGGTGTGGCAGGCGCAGGCCTGCAGCCAGGCGTCGGGTGCTTCCAGGAGACTTCGCAAGACGCTAGCGTACGGCGCCGAGTCGACGTCAAACAACTTTTTGGCGGTCCGCAAGACTCTTTGAGGTTCGACCTCCTCGACTGCCGGAAGCAACATGGGACGGATCTTCATCCCGAGCAGGCGACTGTCCAGAAACTCCAACGCGTTGGAGCGAAGCGCTGGTTGGGCGCTGCGAATCCGATAACGGGCATCGCGTATTTCGCGTTGCGGGAAGACAAACTCAAGCAGCACGAAAGCCTCGTCGAGCCAGCGGTCCTTTCGCTCTCGCAACGCTTGCGCCAGGAAGCGGGCGGCGACGTCCTGACCGCCCGCGCGAATGCTCTCCGCGTAGGCAGCTGTTTGGTAGAACCGCCGCAGGGCGGAAACCAGCAACAGATCGACGATTTCCGGATGAAACTCTTGGTCCGAATCTCGATCGCGGATGCGCTTCAGGGCTCGGAGGGCATCGGCACGAGCGCCTTCGTGCGTCCTGCGCAGATAGGCGAACAGGCACTGGACGGATGCTCTTCCGCCGATCGTTCCCAACGCCTTGGCGGCTTGACGCTGCAGATAGGGGGATGCGCTGTCGTCGCGTAGGATCGCCGCCAGCGGGGCGATCGCCCGGGGGCCATATGCCGTAACGGCCTGACGTGTCGCGGCTCCGTACGCAGGTTGCGCGAGAAGGCGCATCAATGTGGGCAAGTCTTCATCGCCAGCGAGTCTGCCGATGCTGCGAATGGCGGCTTCGGCGACCGCGGGCTCGGGTGAGGCGAGGAGCTGAGTCAGCAATGCGCTGCGATCGGAATCAGCCGGGGCCATCCCCAATAACTTGGCCGCGACGACCTGCATGGCGGCATTTCCGGCGCTCTTTTGCGAGACGACCTGATGGAAAACGGCAGCTGCGTGTTGCGGAGGGTTGCCCTTGGTCAACAGCCGGGCGGCCGCCATCGCCGCCAGCTCGGAATCCTCTTGTTCCAGCAACTCTTCTTCGGCCGAGCGGGCGGCGCTGGAATCCTGCTTGTCGAAATAGTCGAAGGCCTGTTGGCGGGTATCGAAGTCGGGCTCCAGCCGAAGAAAGGCGACGACATTATGTTCGCAGCCGTCGGCTTCGAGGGACGCCACGGTCGCCATGGCCTTACGGCGAACGGCCGGCGACGGGTGAACGAGCAGGGCGGCGAGTTGGGCTTGTGCCGCGCCCATTCCGCTGAACTGGGCGATGCCGACGGCAATCTCGACGTCGTGCGGATCGGAGCTGGCTAAACGGGCCGCCAGGTCGCTGGAAGGACCCGAAGCAGCCAGGTGTCGCAAGAGTTGTTCGGCGCTGATGTCGGGGCGCTCGATGGCGGTCCGCAGAGTTTCCAGGTATTCGCTCCGGAGGATCCACAGGACGATGATCCAGAATCCTAGAAAAGCGAGACTGACCCAGCTAATCTGCTGGGTCGTGGTGTGTTCGAAGTAGAGCAGGGCGAGTAGGACGAGGCTAGCTACGCCGTCGGCGGCGCGGCTGACAACGACATCCATGAAACTCTTGACGCGATTGCGGATGCCGCTGTCGACCGGCACCCAGAGAAGTTCGGAAGAGGAACGGTCGACGGAGTGCCGAAAGCCTTGATCGGCTCCGCGCGCCCAGACCGCAGCGAAGATCGATGAGGACAGCAGGAGGCCAATGACCCCCGAAAAAAGGGCGACTGGGAGCACGAACAGCGTGAGACTGAGACCCGCTGTGCGCAGGAGCCGGTTGGAGAGCGTCGCGTGGAACAGCAACGAGACGACGGAGATGTAGCCGTAGAAATAGCCTGCGAATGAAGCAATGCCGTCGAGATCGGCGTCGAAGTAGGCTTGGGTCTGAGCCTTGAACTGATACTTGACGAGCGTACCCACGATGGTCGAGGCGATCACGGCCAGAGCGATGAGTAGCAGATAGCGATTTCCGCTCACCAGTCGGGCGCTATCGACGATGGGGGCGTTTGAGTGATCTTCCTGGCCAGGGGATCTGGCCTGAATCGGTCCGCCCGCGGTCAAGGTTCGAGCGATCCAGGCCCCCGCGGCCAGCAAGGCGGCGGCAACAGGGAGGATGCCTACGGCTCCGATGTAGGGTCCCATGACGCCGGTAAAATTGCCGCCAATGGCTGCTCCCAGAATGCCGCCGCTGCCGATTAGCGCGAACAGGCGTTTCGCCTGACGGGTCGTAAAGGTTGCCGCAGCGAGAGACCACACCTGGCTGGGAATCAGAATGGCGAACACGCCGACCCACAGATAAAGCAGGATGGCGCTCCAAGGCGCTCCGGCGGTTAGCAGCAACCAAAGCGCGACGATGCTGGCCGCCAGGCAGAGTTGCGTGGTGGCGACCAGGGAACCGAGCGGGAGGCGACCGCTCCAACGCAGATAGTAGTTAACCAGAAGGCCGACGAGGACGGTGATGGCGAGGTCCACGTAAGGCAGACGAGTGGCGTCGAACTCACTCAGAAAGATTGCGTCGCTGACTGCCTTCAGACAGATAACGGCGGCCATGCCGAGCAGCAGGAACAGCGTCAGCAGGAAAGCGGGGCGCACCTCGGAGCGCTCCACGCGCAAAGCGCGCAGGAGCCGGGACGAATGAGCAGGGGAGGCTGAATCGGCCGACATGACAGCCTAACCAACGAACGTCTCGATTATACGAAGCGTGCTTTCGGGCGACGGACTAAGCGTGTTGAGCCGCGATGTTGCCGATGACGGGCAAGCGAAACTCTTCGCCGTTGTAGGCCTTGATGACAGCGATGATCCAGGCCCCAAGTCCGCCGATCATGATGGCGAAGGAGAGGCCTACGCTGAGAATCCAGCCGACAAAGGGTACGGAGCCGAGAATCAAGCCTAGAATGATGTTCGCCGTGTTGATCACGATAAGCGACCCTGCCAGCAGCAGGCACTGCAAGCTGTGGAATCGAACGAACTTGTTCTTGTTGTAAGGCTCGAGCAGGAGGAAGATAATCGCCGGAATAATCGTGACGTAGGCAACCGCACCGAGCACGTTGTCATTGGCGACGGGGGCGGATGGAGCTGCGGCCGCAGGCGGCGGCGCAGCCGCGCCCGGAGCTTCCGAGGCAGTTGCTGAAGCTTCTTCGGCGGGTTGACCTCATTTGGAGCAGAATTTGACGCCGGCAGTATCAGCGCCACATGAGCTACAGAAGGGCATATTGGTATTACGCGCCTACAACTCGGCGCGCCACAAGTATACACAGGGGTGACCGTTGTTTAGCAATTGAAGGTGTGACGAATCGGGACGGCAGCGTGTCCAGACGGCGCCGATAGCGCAGGCCAGAGGCGCTAAATACCTGTGTTAGCATCACTTTAGCGGTTGGCAGCCGATTTGCTGTTAACTGTAAAGCGATGCGCGTTGCAGCTTCCATCCTGGTGTTGACCGGTCTTGCGACCCTAAACGCAGCAACTCTCGAAAGGCTAACCATCGACGAGATGGCCCAGCAGGCCACCGCCGTGGTTCGCGGTCGGGTGGGCGAGGCTAGGGCGGCGCGGTTTGGAGCGCTGGTTTACACCCTGCACCGCTTCGAAGCCGAAGAGCAGTGGAAGGGCGCCGCTATCGCTGGACTCGAAGTTGCCGTCCCCGGCGGGACTTACGAGGGCGTGACATACAGCTTTGGCGGGACGCCGCAACTCAAGGCCGGAGAGGAGTACCTACTCTTTCTGTGGACCGGGCCCAGCGGTCGGACGCAGATCGTGGGTCTGAGCCAGGGCGTGTTCCGCGTGGTGCGGCGCTCCGGCTCCGTGATGGTCACGCGAACAGAGGCTGAGGACTCCGTATTCAGCGGAGAAGACGGCGTCGAGAGTTCACAGGCGCTGCAGACGACCCTGGATCAGCTTGGGGCGCGGGTTCGCGCGGCGTTGGAGAGCGATCTCAAGTGAAACGCTTCGCTGCCATCTGCTGCGTCGCTGCGGCGCTCCTGGGCGTCGTGACGCCTGCGAGCGGCTACTACCACTTCCTGCATTTTCGGCAGACCGAGACGGGGCTTCGCGGGATTCCGGAGCGGTTTGACCGCGAAGCGCTGGTCGACAACACGGTTTACTTCTATGT
This sequence comes from Acidobacteriota bacterium, assembly GCA_027592785.1. Taxonomy (GTDB): domain Bacteria; phylum Acidobacteriota; class Terriglobia; order Bryobacterales; family UBA6623; genus CAMPKL01. The sequence goes on along the minus strand of JAQCLD010000038.1, from coordinate 16,455 downwards.
TTCGTCCCAGCAGCGGCCTCGGCTGCAGGCAAACGATAGTTTCGAAGGCTTGGTGAGCCAGGTGCGCCAGGCATTGGCGACTTGGGACGCAGTGCCTACATCGAGTCTGAGAGTCGGCTTTGGCGGCGTACTCGACGGTCCGTTGGATGGTTCGACTCCTGCCGCGGAGATCGTATTTGAAGAATTGCCGCCGGGAGTACTGGGGTTTGGCGGGTCCAAGGTACGAGGCGAAGCGAGAGAGGACTTTGTCCCGATACTCAGGTCCCAGGTGGTGGTGTCAGATAATCTCGCCGACAACCAAGGTCCCAGTTTCTCCGAACGTTTCTACAACACGCTGGTCCATGAAATTGGGCATGCGCTCGGCTTGCAGCACTCGCTGGCAGGGTCCGCGTTGAGCCAGGAACCTACCCGCTCGACCACGCGCGCGCGGCCTTTGGAATTGGACGATGTCGCCGGGTTATCGGCGCTGTATCCGACCGCGGAGTTCCGCGCACTGACCGGCGCAATCGAAGGAATCGTTCGTTTTGACGACGGACCGCCGGTTGCACTGGCGTCGGTGGCGGCGCTCAACCGGGGCGGCCAGATCGTGACGGCGCTGACGGACCCGGAGGGCCGCTATCGAATTGAGGGTCTGCTGCCGGGCGACTACACGCTCTACGTGCAGCCTCTCCCTCCGGCGACGACGTCGGGTTTGGGGCCCGGGAATGTACGGCGTCCGGTGGACGCAAACGGACAAGAGATCGCTGCGTCCGGGGGCTTTCGCACGGAGTTTCTGGGCGAGACGGATCGTGTGGAGGCGGCTCGTTTTGTGGCGGTCGGCGCGGCAGCAGCGACGAGCGGTGCGGATTTTCGGGTGCAGCGGCGAGCGAGCGTCGCCCTGTTGCCGGTGACCATCTTCAGTTTTCCCGGCTACGGCGCGCCCGGAGTCCACCCAGCGTTCTTGAATGTGACCGAAGGGCCAGGACTGCTTGTCGCTGCGGGCGCTGATCTGCTGGACAAATTTGGAGCGTTTCAGTTGTCAGCGGTGTTCCGGGATTTGACCGTTCGGGCGCCGACGCTGTACGAACCGGCCCCCAGCTTCGTTCGCTTTGACGTGGAGCCAGCTCCGTTCGCTGGGCTCGGCGCACTACACCTGATGTTTCGGTTACAGGACGACATTTACGTCCTTCCCGGCGCGGCCCGGCTCACAAATCAACGCGCGCCGATCATCTACTGGATTACACGGGACTTCAGCCAAGGCGTCCCGGCGTGGCGGATCGCCGGCCAAGAGTTCGGACCCGGGTCGCAGGTCTATTTCGACGGGCTGCCTGGCAGCGTTTTGGCCTACGACTCGATTACCGGAGAACTGGTGGCTGCTCCGCCGGTCGGCCCGGCCGGACATCGTGCCGTGGTCACCGTCTACAACTCGGACGGACAGAGTTCGGCGTTCGCTTTGCCTGACGGCAACGTCATGTTCGCCTATCCTGAGGGACCCGCCGCATCGGCAAGCGCGTCGAACAATGTAGCGGCGCCGGGAACGGATCGGGTCGTGGAGATAACGGGCCAGTTTACGCAATTTGCGCCGGGCGATGCGGTTGTGGGAGTCGGCTCGAGCGACATCGTGACGCGCGACGTGCAGGTGCTCGACGAACAACACATTCGAGCGGTGGTCAGCTTGGGGGCCGACGTACAGCGGGGATTCTATGATCTGAGCGTTTCGAACGGCTTGGAGACGATCCTGTTGGCTGACGCTTTTGAGGTCAAGGGCGACGCCGGCACGGACGACAGGCCGCTGCTGCGCTACAACGGACTGCTCAACGCTGCTACGAATACTCATCAGCTGGCCCCTGGCACATTGGCCTCGCTTTATGGCCTGCACCTGACCAACGCTGGCGCAGAGTCGGCCGTGCGGGTGACGTTCAATGGTTTGGAGGCTCCGCTGGTCGCCGTTTCACAGAACCAGATCAATTTACAGATTCCTACTGCAGTGAAGCCGGGGTTGGCGGAACTACGAGTGTCCAACGGCGTCGCCGACAGTGAGTTGATGTTGGTGTCGATCGGTCGTGCGGCCCCGGGATTGTTTCGCGTTGTCTCGGGTAAGGGCGTGATTGCCGGCGCGGGCAGTCCGCTGGAGGCCGGGCAAAGCTTCAAGGCTGTCGCCACCGGCTTTGGAGTGAGCTCCGGCGATTTCGAGGACGCAATCGTGTTGGTCAACGGAATTCGCCTGAAGCCGGTTGCAGCGACTACTCCTTCGCCGGGAATCCAGGAGCTGACGGTGACTCTCCCGGCGGCGCTGGGGTCAATCGGCGCGGCCCGAATCGAAGTGCTGGTCGCGGGCCGCTTGAGCAACTCGCTAGAGGTTCCCGTTGCGGCCGGGCCGGTCGCGCTGCAGTAGCTATAATTCGGTTGTCGCCCGACAACCATGCAGCTTATTCTCGCTTTACTGGTGTTGGCGCTGCCGTTTGCAGCGACGGCAGCTGAACCTGAGTTAGAGAATTCCGTTCGCGCCTTGGCCGACGTGTTCTCCGCCCTCGAACAGAATCTCGCCGAGCCGTTCAACGCCGAGGACGCCCTCTATCAGGGCGCTTTGCCGGCGATGGTCAGAACTCTCGACCCGCACTCGGCGTTCCTGGATCCCGAGCGGTTCGAGTCGCTCAAGCAGATGCAAAGTTCCACCGACACGGGTTTCGGCAGCGTCTTGTCGATAACGCCGGGCCGTGTCGTCGTTTTGCAAACGCTTGAAGGAAGTCCATCTGCCCGCTCTGGATTGACTCCGGGAGATGAGTTTGCGGTGGTGAACGGTTATCCATTGGCTCAACTCAACATGGATCAATTGGCCGCTTTGTTGTCGCAGTCCCGCAGACAGAAAGTGGAGTTGATGATCAAGCGGCCCAACTTCCCGCGGCTCATCCCGGTCGTGCTCACGCCGGAGGAAGTTGCCGACCCCAGCGTGCAGTTGCGCTTTCTTATGAGGGACAAGATCGCCTACATCAAGGTCGCTAGCTTTGAGCACTCGACGGACCAGGAACTACGGGCCGCCATTGAGGAACTTGGCGGTCAGTCGCTTGAGGGCGTCGTGCTCGATATGCGCAAGAATCCAGGGGGCTCAGTCGAATCGGCGGTGCGCTTGGCGGCGATGTTCCTGGAGCCGAAGCAGCGGGTGTTGTGGATCCAGGGCAGAGACGGCCCGCAGGATGAAGTGCGAGTGCCGGAGGGCAACCAGCCTTATCGCTTCCCCATCGCGATCTTGGTCGATGAACGTACGGCGAGTGCGGCGGAATTGGTCACCGGGGCCTTGCAAGATCACGACCGCGCGGTGGTGGTCGGCCAATCCAGTTTTGGCAAGGGCCTAGTGCAGAGCGTGTTCGAACTCTCTCAGAGCGCCGGCCTGGCGCTCACCACCGCGCATTATCTGTCGCCTAGCGGCCGGCCAATCCAGAAGCCTTTTGCGGACTGCAACGCATACGAACTGAGCGAATGCGGAGATCCCGAAGAACAGGCTCGGACCTACACCACCGATTCGGGCAAAGAAATCCCCGGCGGGGGAGGAATTCGTCCCGACCGCGTTGTGGGTCCCCGACTGTATCCGCCATTTCAGGCCCTGCTGAAGTCCTCGGGCGTGCTGCTTGATTTTGCCCGGGAGTACATCGGCGGGAAGAAGATCCCGGATGATTTCAAGGTCACGCCGAACGTGCTGGATGAGTTCCAGTTGTACCTGTCTGAGCGCGGGGCGCGTCCGCCTCTCGACATCTGGACCGCGAATGTCGAATTCATCCGCTATAGCGTGGAGCAGGAGATCGTAACTTTGTCGTTGGGCCTCGATAGGGGCGAGCAGATTGAATCGATGCACGATCCGCAGGTGTTGGCTGCACTGGCGGCGGTATCGGCGGCAGCGCAGAACTAACCAGCTAGAAGGCGTCCTGTCGCAACGGTGACGGCTTGCCCTTCCAAGCAGACGCGAGTTTCTTGCACGTCCAGGCGCACGACTCCGCCACGCGCCGACGCCTGATAGGCGAGCAGTCGCGTCTTGCCGAGTTTTTGAGACCAGTAGGGCCCTAAACAGCAGTGGGCGGAGCCGGTAACGGGGTCTTCGTTGATTCCCGACTGCGGCGCGAAGAATCGCGAGACGAAGTCGTAGGGCGGGTCCGCGGCTTTGGCGGTGACGATGACGCCGCGGACGGGATATCGGGAGATTGCCGACAGGTTGGGTTCGAGTGCCCGCAGAGCGCCCTCGCTGGCGACTTCGGCGAGCAGGTCGAAAGGGCTCTTACCTGACCACCGGACCTCAGCGCCGAGCGCCTGGGCGAGTCCGTCAGGCGCTGGCTGCTCGATGGCGGGAGTTGCCGGAAAGTCGAGACGAATCCAATCGTCGTGCCTCTCGGCGATCAGCAAGCCGCTGCGAGTGTGGAAACGGGCGGCTGTGTCTAGGTCCAACTGCCCGCTCGTCCACAGCCAATGCGCGCTGGCGAGGGTCGGGTGTCCGGCGAGATCCACCTCGACAGCCGGAGTGAACCAGCGAAGGTTGTAGCCGTCCTCGGAGCGGACGAGGAAAGCTGTTTCGGGCTGATTCATTTCCGAGGCGACCGTTTGCATCCACTCTGTCGGGCGCGCTTCGGGCAGCAGAAAAACGACGGCAGGGTTGCCTCGGAAAGGTTTCTCCGTGAAGGCGTCGATGAGGGTGTACTCCAAGCCCATGAGCCCAGGCTAGCAAGGCCGCCCTAAGTTGACTGCCCGCGAAGCTCCCTCGGTGGCGACTTCGACGAGCAGATCGAAAGTCCGAACCCAGGATTAACGCCCACCGCGCGCTCCAAGCCCCAGCGGGGCGACGTAAGGTTAGCCCCAGGGTGCAGCGAAGCGAACCCGGGGTACCAACAACCCGAGCCATACCCTCCCCTTCCCTTTCCTCATAGCCCCGCGCCCGTCAGGTCGCGTCCAAACAACCACCGCGGGTCTAGTTGGCTGCGCCCACTTGTTTCGTCCGTGTCATCGCGGCCAAATCGTACCCCTGCTTCTCCGCTCGCTCAACGATGCTCTGAAGGACGCCTTCCCCCATTTCCGGCGCCCGCGAAAGAATCCAGAAATACTCCCTGCCCGGCTCGCCAACCACAGCCCACGAATAGTCATCGGCCAAGTCGATTACCCAGTAGTCGCCCCAGACCATCGGCAACCACGTCAGCCAGGCTGGCGCGAAGCGCACTTTCAACTTGGCGTCGCCGACCTTCCGCGCCGCGCCCGTTGCCGACATCATGCTGCCGTCCGCTTTGCGGCACGCGTTCGCCACGCTCAGCTTGCCGTCCGGCTGCTTCGCATACGTCGCCGTCACCTCGCCCGCGCAGTCATCCTGAAAACGGTTCGGCAGCCGCGCGATCTCATACCAGCGCCCCAAGTAGCGGTCCAGATCGACTGATGCAACCGTCCTCAACTCCCCTGCGCTCTCTGCCGCAAGCGCAACCGCCAAAAATAGGAACACGAGGTAAAACCGCATTCCTTCATCATCCCCAAGTCCTCGCCCTGTACAGCTTTTCGCCCCGCCCGAGGCGCAGGCAGGGGAAGGCTTGCACCTCCTGCTAACCTGGAATCAGAAAGGCCCGCTCCCCAGGAGCGGGCCTTTCTATTGAAAACCCACGAATGTCCGCATTTTTCGCAATCGAGAGCCGTCGTGAGAGTCTTACTTCTTTATTTTAAATAACTTAGGACCGTTTCTCTGCCGGACATGAGCGGACATTCGCGGTCATCAGCGGGACATCCGCGGACAACTCATACCTTCGAGCGGTCTTCCTCGACCGCCTGGCGGCCCGAGCAGGACAGCACCGGCAACGCCGGGTACTTCGGAAAGTCCAGCCTTGTCTTCGCCAACTCGCAACGATAGAACACCGAGCCGCGGTCGCTCACCGTGCGCCTCGCGTGGCGGCAGGTCAGGCACAGTCCCACGTTCACAGCCTGAGGCGTTGCGCCCGCAACCGGACGACGACCTCGAGTTCTTCGGTGCCGCGAACGACGGTCAACCGGATTTCGTCGCCGCCGCGTTTCAGGCCATACGCCTGTTGCAAGAAGCGCCGCGAACTGACCCTGCGCCCGTCGACCGCCACGATAAAATCGCCGCCCCAAGGAATTCGGTAGTTGCCCAAGATGACTTCGCGCTCGGCGCCTTTTAATCCGGCTTCCGCCGCCGCCGAACCGGCTTCAATCTCGGTCACCAGATATCCCGCCGGAGGCAGCTTCAGCGCCTGCGCCAGCCGCCCGGAAACGAAGAAGGAATCGAAACCGGGATCTTCGGGTTTTTGCTTCTCGCCGCCGCTGAGCACGTACTCCAGCAACGGTTTTGCGCGACTGATCGGCATCGCAAACCCAATACCGACATTGCCCGAAGCCCCGTATATAGCGGTGTTGACACCGATCACGTTGCCTTCGCTGTTGAGCAGCGGCCCGCCCGAATTGCCCGGGTTGATCGCCGCATCGGTCTGAATCATGTCTTCGAGGACGTTCTCTCCATCGGCCCGAATCGACCTACCGACCGAACTAATAATGCCCGTCGTCAACGTGCCCTCAAAGCCGAACGGATTCCCGATAGCGAGAACCTTTTGACCAACCTTCAACTCATCCGAAGAGCCCAACGGCAAGAAAGGCAGGTCGCGGTCTGCATCGATCTGAATCAACGCAAGATCATTCAACTCGTCAACCGCCAGCACCTTCGCTTCGTAGCGAATGTTCTCGCCGTCAGCCGGAAGCGTCACTTCGATCTTGGCGTTGCCGGAGATCACGTGCGCATTCGTCAGGATGCGCCCTTCGCCGTCGACCAAGAAGCCCGATCCCGATTCGCTCGTCGGGTAGACCTCAAAAAACCAGTTGCGCTGCAAAATCGTGCTGGTGATGTTGACCGTCGCTGGAGAAGCGCGCTCGTAGATGTCGATGTTAGAGAGCTCGTCTTGCGTCAGCGTCGTGGCCGCCGCCTCGGTCCAAAACGGATCGACGCTGATGTTTTCGCGGAACCAATCGGTGGAAGTCGTGCCCAGGACGAACGCTCCCACAAAGATCGCCGCCAGCAAGATCGGTCGTATGAGAGAACTCTTCATGCCGCCTCTTCCCTTAGTTTTACGTATACCGCACGCGCGAGTTCCTTCGTTCTGGGCATCGGCCCGGACGTGTCGATGACGTAATCGGCGTACTTGCGTTTTTCTTCGAGAGGCATCTGCCGATGTATACGCAGCAGAGCTTGCTCGCGGCTCGCTTTATTGCGCTCCATGAAGCGTTCGATTTGCGTCTCCAGCGGGCAGTCGGCGAGCACGATGCGGTCATAACGTTTGTAGCTGCCGATCTCGATCATGATCGCGGCCTCGATGACCGCCACGCCGCTGGCGTCTTCTTGAGCGACTTGATCGAAAAAGGCTTCTTCTCTTTGGAAGACGTACGGATGAACGATCGCGTTCAGCTTCTTAAGCTGTTGTTGATCGGTGAAGACGATCGCGCCCAGCGCCGCGCGGTCGATGAAGCCGTCGCGGTCGAGAATTTCAACGCCGAACTCGCGGATGACTTCGGCATAGGCTTCCCCTGTGGGGCGCAGCGCTTCGTGCCCGAACTGGTCGGCATAGGCAACATGCGCGCCAAAGCCTTCCAAGCAGGAGGCGATATACGTCTTGCCGCTGGCGAGTCCGCCGGTGAGTCCGACTTTGAGCATTAGCCGCGCCGCAGTTTAGCAGCCCGCACGCTGTTCTTCATCAGCATGGCGATGGTCAACGGCCCCACGCCGCCCGGCACCGGCGTATAGGCCGAGGACAACTCTTCCATGTCGCCCGGGTGGACATCGCCGACTAAGGCCGTGCCCTTCTCGCGAAAACGCGCGATCTTGGCGGGATGCGCGGAAAAAGCGCGCTCGACATCGGCGGCATCCGTGAGGCGATTCATTCCGACGTCGAGCACGACCGCGCCCGGTTTAATGTAGTCGCGGGTGACCATGGCGCCGCGCCCGATGGCTGCGACAAGAATGTCCGCTTGGCGGCAAACGGCGGGCAGATCAGCGGTGCGCGAGTGACAGATGGTGACAGTCGCGTTCTCCATCAACAGCAGTAAGGCGGCCGGTTTGCCGACGATGTTGCTGCGGCCGATGACCACCGCCTGCTTTCCGGCGATCGGAATATCGCTACGCTTGAGGATCTCAATCAGCCCAGCCGGCGTGCAGGGCACGAGCTGCGGCGCGCCGGTCGCCAATGCGCCCATGTTCACTGGGTGGAAGCCGTCGACATCCTTCGCTGGATCGACGGCAAGCAACACTTGCTGCGTGTCGACCTGCGGCGGCAAAGGCAGCTGCACGAGGATGCCGTCGACGCTGTCATCGGAGTTCAAGTCGCGGACAATGGCCAGCAGTTGTTCGGTGGTGATATCAGCCGATGGGCGCAGGGTCTTGCTGCGGATGCCGACTGTTTCGCAGGCCTTCATCTTGTTGCGGACGTAGATCTGCGAAGCAGGATCTTCGCCGACCAACACTGCGGTCAGACCGGGCGGATAGGCGAGTGCCGCGATCTCTTGTTTGACCTCGGCGAGGATCTCGTCGCGAATTTGATTGCCGTTGAGTATGCGTCCTGACACGGGAATTCCGATCATAGCAATCGCGCCGCGGCGGGGCGGTACACTCCAGACGTGCCCGCGAAAATCACTGTGAGGAAGGCGGCTCCCGAGGACTTGGAAGAACTATTGCGGATCCAAGGGCAGTCGATGCCCCAGGCCGCCGAGTGGTCCGCAGGAGCCTTGCTGGAAGGGCTGGAGGGATGTTTGGCGGCGCAGCAGAACGATCGCTTGGTCGGCTTCTTGCTCTACCGTGAGCTCGGTTCGACTGAGTGGGAGATCTTGAATCTAGCGGTTGATCAGCAGTCGCGCAGGCAGGGCGTTGCCAGTAGTTTGATCGAAAAGTTTCTAGGCGAAGCGCACGGCGATGTGTACCTCGAAGTTCGCGAATCGAACCTAGCTGCGAGGGCGCTTTACGCTTGCTGGGGATTCTCCGAGGAAGGCTTGCGGCGGGCTTACTACCACCGTCCGGTGGAGAATGCCGTGGTCATGAAGAGGGCGAACAAAAATATTCCTCCTGCAAACGAAGCCTAATTGAAATCCGTCTGTATCTGTAGTAGGGTAAGTGACGCCGGTGATTCGTAAGGACACAGCAATACAGTTGATAGGCCCGATCGGCGGGGCCTTTGTCCGACAAGCCACACCACTCTGGAGTGGTTCTAACCCCAACATCTTCCAGGAGGCAACTTGCGATGGAGAATTACTCTGAAGAGGCACAGGAACGGCTGATGGCGACGAGCGAGGAGTTTCGGCGGTTGGCCGCTGAACATACGAGTTACGAACGCCGCATCGAAGAACTAGGCAGTCGTCGATATCTCTCGGAGGAAGAACAGTTAGAGGAAGCTCGATTGAAGAAGATGAAACTCCACCTGAAAGATCAGATGGAGCACATCGTGCACGAAGGGGCCGTGCTGCATTAGTCGGAGACTTCAGACGTCCCGCTCTTGACGGGAATCGTTTTTTGGAAGAGGCGGGAGCTGGTGGGGCTCCCGCCTCTTCCGCGTTTCGGGGGAAGTGGGGGTTCGGCAACAGGCTCTCTAGGGAGATTCGCTCCCTTCATCCAGCTGGTCGACAGCGAGGGGACGGTGATCGATGCCGCCGCTCGCCCGCACGCCCATCAGCCGCAGGAGCATCCGCGGCCGATTGATGTGCTGCGAGCCAACTCTAGCCGGAATCACGGCGGGCGCAGCCAGGGCGACGACCAGTCGCGCTAGAGCACTCACCATAAACAGCGCGACGAATCCGCTTCGGCCCGGAGGTCCGGCGAACAGAATAGCTCCCCCAAGCAGGCTTCCGACTAACTGCGCTAGTCCGTTCAGGGTATTCATCGCAGCGAAGACCCTAAGCCTTGCCTCGGGAGCAGCGATCTCTAGCAGCAACGTGAATTGAGCTACTTCGTGCCCTCCCCACGAGAAACCGGAAAACAACTGCGCAATGAGAACGACCGAAATACCGTGTGCCCAAAACCAAGGCAGCGGTACGAGCGCGACCAGCATCACTGCGAGCAAGAACACGTTTCGGGCGCCGTAGCGGTCGATCGCCTGGCCCCAGGCGCCCAACGAGACGGATTTCAACACCACTACCGCGACGCTCGCCGCCATGTACTCCAAGTACGAAAGATGCAGTTCGCCAAGCATGAACGGGCCAAAGTAGGGGGACGCGAGGTGTACCGTTAGCAGCAGTAGGGCGGCCGTGCCGAGTACCCGCCGCACCGTGTTCTTGTCGGCTGTCGCCGCCCGGCTCGACGGTCGTCGGGTCGGCGAGGGTAGGCCGGAATCGGCTGGCGAGAGCGCCAAAGCTATGGCCGACGCCAACCGAAACAACGCCGCAGCGCTGAAGATGACCGCGAAGCCCCGCCCACCTGCGCTGATTGGCACGGTACCGGCGGCCCCCGGCTCCATTAGCTGCAACGTTACTCCGGCGCCGATCAACGCGGCGCAAGCGCCGATATGCGTGACGCGGTTCCGCTTAGCGAAATATCGACCCCTTAGTGCGGCAGGAACCAGGTCGCCATACCAGGAAGACCAAGCCGTACCGGCGCCCTGTCCGCAGATCTGGTAGGCGCACACGAGCCCGATGAGCCGAACAGGAGAGAGCATACCCTGCTGGTCGGCCAGTACGATGGTCGCCAGAACGGCAGCTTGACCGCACGCGCCAGTTACGACGACTTGTTTTCTCCGCCAGCGTTTGGCGGTCACCGCCAGTGCCAGCCAGGGCCCGATGGCGCCCACGCAAAGCGGCAGGGTCAGTACCAGGGCTTGCTCAACGTAGGTTGCCCCAAGCCGCACGCTCTGGGCCAGAAAATAGAGTTCCGCGGCCCCAACCATCCCAGCGAAGAAGACGGCATCGAACAGCGAGAGACGCATCGCGCGACGTGTCTCGCCAGTGGGGTTTTTCTGGGGTATCATCCAGCCGGAAACGCGCTCCGGGCGCCAACCATGGCCCGCGGAAGGGTTCCGCAGTCATCGTCCCATCGTACACAGAAGAAGCAGCCAAGGGTCGTCGCCTCCATGCGGATTTGCGGGAAGTTGATGTAGTCGAGGGGTCGGCCAGTCCTCTCAGGAGCGCCTACGGCAACCATCGGCCCGGTCGGCGTCCAAGTTTAGGGCGTTAGTTAGAGCCCGCGCCCGAATGGCAGCTGAGCGCCCATGCTATGCTGACCGCCGATGCCGAAGGCTTCTTGTGTTTGGACACGACCAGGATGGGGCATGGTGCACTTCCGAGGCGCGCCGGCATCTTGAGCAGCGAGGCATCTCCGCGAACCTGATCGGCGTGACCAGTCCGGACCTACTTTAGCGGGGCTGGAGGCAGGCGACATTCTTTGCGAATGAAGAGTCCGAGAGTTCGATCAACGTCCCTACTCGCCATGGATTCCTTAAGAGAGCAAGCGGCGAGCCAACCTGGCATCGAGTGAGTGGGTTATTGAAGAGGAGCACTAGATCTATGTTCACCGAGGTACGTTTGCTTGCTATGGTCAGCTCCTTGCTGGCGGTTTTCTTCGTTGGATGCGCGGGAAGTGACCCAGCCAGCCAGTCCGAAGCCGCGCAAGGTACACACATCGCTTACGTGGGAACCTACACCGGCGGCGCCTCTTCCTCAGGAGTGCAGCGACCTACTGGAGGCTCGGAGGGTATCTATGCTTTCCGCTTTGACTCGGCGAGCGGCGAGCTGACCGCCCTCGGTTTAGCCTCCGAGTCGCCAAATCCGTCGTTCCTCGCGCTCCATCCCAGCGGCGACTATCTGTATGCCGTGAACGAGGGAGATCCGGTGCAAGAGTCGGGAGGATCGATCAGCGCGTTCGAGATTGATCACGCCACCGGCGCCCTCACGTTCCTCAACAAGGTCGACTCGAAGGGCCAAGCGCCGTGCCATCTTGTAGTCGACAAGACCGGCAGTGCCGTCTTCGCCGCCAACTACGTCAGCGGCAGCGTCGTTTCGTACCGCCTTAACCACGATGGGTCGATCGGAGAGCTGGCTTCCTTCTTCCAACATGAAGGGTCAAGCGTTACGCCTCGTCAGGCTGGCCCCCATGCTCATGGCACCTACTTGTCAGCTAGCAACAGATTCTTATTCGTGCCGGACCTGGGCATGGACAAGGTCGTGATTTACGATGTCACTGCGACGACCGGCGAGCTAGCGAATCACAACCCGCCGTCTGTATCCCTGCCGGCGGGCACAGGGCCGCGGCACTTCGCTTTCGCGCCTGATGAGCAGCAGGCCTACGTGCTCGGCGAGCTCGCTTCAACAATCACGGTATTTTCCTACGATGCAGCCAGCGGGGAGATGACCGAGAAGCAGAGCGTTTCGACCTTGCCGGAGGGATTCGATGACCCATCCACCACGGCAGAAATTGCGACTAGCTCTGACGGAAAGTTCGTCTATGCGTCCAACCGCGGCCACGACAGCATCGCGATTTTTTCCGTCGATCCAGCCAATGGGACGTTGACGTTGGTTGAGCATGAGCCAACACAAGGGCGCACGCCGCGCAATTTCGCCATCGACCCTTCAGGCGACTATCTGTTCGCCGGGAACCAGGCCACACACAACATCGTGCAGTTCCGACGGGACGCCGAGAGCGGCAAGCTGAGCGCCACCGGCCTGGTTCTCGACTCACCATCGCCGATCTGCATGGTGTTCGCGCCGGCTAACTAGATGCGGGAAGATGTAGCCGCACGCGGGCGGCATGGAGCACGACTTATGACCGGTGGAAACACACGAAGAATCCTAATCTTGACCCTGTTGGCCGCGGTATCCGCGTTGAGCCAGACTGCCGAGCGCAAAATCGTGATCCAAAGTCTGGACCCACACTATGACTGGGCCATCACCCCGGAGCGCGTTCGAGACTATCGAGAGGCCAGCCAAGACGTCCGCATTGTGGTCGCTAGAACGCCCGAGGAGTTTGCCAGCGAGATCGTGGATGCCGACGCCGTGGTCGGCGGAATATCCAAGGACCTGTTCGCCAAGGCAAAAAAGCTCAAGTGGTTGCAAAGTTACAGCGCCGGCGTCGAAGCTTATCGCTGGCCGGAGTTCGTGGAGAGCGACGTCATTCTCACGAACTGCAAGATTGTGCAAGGGCCCAACATCGCCGATCACGCTTTCGCAATGCTGTTGGCGTTGACCCGCGGCCTGCATGTCTTCATTCCGGGACGCAGCAAGGAAGAGTGGATTCGCGATGGGCCTTCTGTTCCGCCATTGGGCGAGTTGCCGGGCAAGACCGCCGTCATCATCGGCATGGGCGGAATCGGCTCGCAGATCGCCCAACGCGCCCATGGCTTCGGCATGACCGTGATCGGCGTCGATCCCAAAGATATCCCTTACATGGCGTCGGTAAGCAAGATCGTTAGCCCGAACGAACTGGACAGTGTGCTTCCTGAAGCGGACGTCGTATTCGTCGCCGCCCCCTATACGCCGCAGACGCAGCGCATGATGGCCGGAGCGCAGTTTGCCCTGATGAAAACCGGCAGCTACTTCATCGCGGTATCGCGCGGTGGGTTATACGACACTTCAGCATTAGTGAAGGCCCTCGATAGCCGCAAGTTGGCGGGCGCGGGACTCGATGTAACCAACCCGGAGCCGCTGCCCAAAGGCCACCCGTTGTGGACCATGCCGAACGTGATTCTTACTCCTCATGTCGCGGGTACTTCGCCGGGCGCGCAGGAACGCAGAGCCGATGTAGTGCGCGACAATATTCTTCGGTTCGTTCACAATCAGCCGCTCAGAAACGTCGTTGATAAACGGAAGGGTTACTGAGGGGATGGACCGGAGCGAAATCTCCCCAAGCGGGCCGGTGAGGCAAAGTCGCCGGCTGCGGTCGCCGGGCGTTCATTCGATTACTCTTGCGCTGGCGCGGTCTCCTGACGCTCGTCTGGGAGTGACTGGAACGTCACCCCTTCCCATCGAGCGACCGCGACCGGCGCGATGCAGTGGCTGACGACATTCACGCTGGTCCGCACAGGATCGATCGCCGCGTCAATGCCCAACAAAACGGCCAAGCCTTCCATCGGCAACGAGAAACTCTCGAACAGGGCCGCCAGAATTACGAAGTTCGCGCGGGGAACACCGGCGACGCCTTTGCTGGTCAGCTTCAGGGTCAGCAGGATGAGCAATTGCTGCTCAAAAGGAAGATCGATGTGCGCGGCCTGCGCGACAAACAGCGCGGCCATCCCAAGATGGATCGTGCTGCCATTCAAGTTGAGCGATAGGCTTAGCGGCACCACGACGCCGAGGATCCGCTGATGAACACCAAAGCGCTGCATGTTTTCGAGCGTCTGCGGCAGCGCTGCCGCGCTCGAAGTTGTGGCGAATCCGACCAGGAAAGGCTCGCGCACAAAACGCGCGAATCGCGCCAAAGGAATTCCCAGCGCGATTAGACTGCCGCCCAGCACGAGGACCAGGAAAAGCGCCTGGGCGAACCATGCGGCCGCGACGAAGCGAGCCAAGCCTTCTAGGGCCGTGCTGCTGCTGCCGGCGACCATATTTGCGGCGGCTGCGAAGACGGCCGCTGGGGCCAGGTACATCACATAGTCTGTGTAGCGGAATGCAACTTCGGCCAGCGATCCGGCCAAGTCCACGACGGGGCGAGCTTTCTGCCCGACAGACAAGCAGGCGAGTCCGAACAGGAAGCAGAAGATCACAATCTGCAGAGCGTCGCCGCGCGCCATGGCGTCGAAAATGCTGGTCGGCACTGCATTCTCAAGGGCGCCGATCAGCCCAAGCGGCTCGGTCCCGATGGTCTCAGCAGCAGGCAGCGACAGGCCGTCTCCGGGGCGCCAAAAAGCGACCGTAAACCAACCCAGTAAGAGCGCGATCGTAGTGGCAGCTTCAAAGTAGACGACTGACTTCCAGCCAAGCCGACCGAGGTTCGCCATGCTGCCGGAGCCGGCAATGGCCCGGATGAGTACTCCTACCAGGACCGGCGCGATGATCGAGCGGATGAGCCGCAGAAAGACGACACTTACAAACGCGACTCGGGGCGCCAGGTCCGGGGCAAATAAGCCCAACGCCACGCCTGCTGCTGAGGCGAGCAGAATCCAAGAAGTGAGCGAAATCCGGCGAAGGCGGGCGATGGAAACGAAGCGGCTCACGATTGAATCGTTAATAGGCTAGCAATGCGCGGGGGAAGCGCCCGACGGAAGGTGCGCGCGAGTTCACGGTTGTATGATTTTGAATCGCTGGATTCGTTGACCTTCCTGCTCGGCCACGTAGACGTTGCCCTCAGAGTCGACGCCGATGCCGTGCGGCAGGGTGAACTGGCCGGGATAGCTGCCCGGTCCTCCGCCAAAGCTCGACAACCGTTTCCCCGTTTGGCGGTCGAGCACGACAACCTTGTTGCTGTTTTGGTCCAAGACAAACATCAGACCGTGCTCAGGTTCAGGGGAAAACGCCACGACAACCGCAGTGCCCCTGATGCCGCTCGTTCGGCCGGCAGGCGAGGTCATCGGCTCGAACGGAACGTGAATGTTGCGAACGAAGCTACCCATCTTGTCGAAGACTTGTATCCTGTCAGCTCGCCGATCGCACACGTACACGAGGTCGCCTGCAAGTCTGAGGCAATGAGGCAAAGCGGGGATGTCCCGCTCGGCCTCGGTTCGACTTAGGCGCCACTGGCGGAGAAAGCGTCCCTCGCGATCGAGCACGGCGATGCGCTGATTGCCGCCAGAAGTCTCGCCGTCAGCGACATAGATGTCACCGTTTGCGGGGTCTACATCGATCGCCGCCGGCAAAAAGAATTGGGCTCGATCTGAATTAAGCGGACGTCCTTGACGTGACCCGTCGGAGGAATCGTAGCTGCCTGACTCGCCGATCTGCAGAAGCAGCTCCCCGGTGATCGAATACTTCTGCACATAGCCCGTCCCGGCAGCAACAATCCAGACGTTCTGCTGGCGGTCGACGTGGCAATCGTGAAGACGATCTCCCAGAAGCGTCGGATCTCCCCAACCACGAACCACGCTGCCGTCTGGATCGAACTCGATTACAGGCGGAGCAAGCCGGGCCCCATCGAGGTCTTCCGCTACGACGTCCTGGCGGTTGAGCACGAATACGTGGCCGCGGTTATCGATGCACATGCCTCCGAGGCCTCCAGTAAGCCAGTTCTCCCCGAGCGGGAGCTTCGGCCAACTCGGGTCCAGCTCATAACGCGGCGGTGCACCCGTCTGCGCTATCAACGAACCCACTGCAACCAGCAGCAAGAAGCAAGATGCAGCAGCGCGATAGTAGCTCATGATTGATGCGTTCAAGACAGAGGAATTGTAGCGTCATCCCGGCCGCGGCAGGGGACTTGGGCTGCTTCGGACTTTCGTCAATTGCCTTTTTGATGCAGGCTCTGGAGTCGAACACGGTGTCAACACGGTGTCAACGCAAAGTAGAAAGATCCCCTAATCGCGCAAAGTAGGAAGTTCCCCATGAGTTGCCTGCTCA
>JAQCLD010000153.1:0-5000 GCA_027592785.1 Acidobacteriota bacterium | reverse complement strand
CAGTTGTCGCCGAGTCGAATCGACGAGTACCCTAGACGCCATGCCCAACGATTCCCTCTCTCGCCGCGAACTGCTGCTCTCTGTCCCGCTGGTAGGAGCGCTCGGATGCTCCAACGCTGCAACCGAAGCCCTCGGTTTTCAGCCCTTGTTCGACGGAGTCGGCCTAGCCGGCTGGCAGGGGGACGAGTCGCGCTGGCTGGTCGAAGCCGGAACGATCGTTGGCCGCTCGCCGGGCATCGAGTACAACGATTTCCTAGCGACCGAGAGATCCTATGGCGATTTCATGCTGCGGTTCCAGATACATCTTCTCAATAACAGCGGAAACAGCGGCGTCCAGTTCCGCAGCGAACGTGCGCCGGGGGACACCGAGATGATTGGCTATCAGGCGGACGTCGGCCCCCAGTACTGGGCGAGCCTCTACGACGAATCGCGGCGCCGGGAAACGCTCGCAGCTCCAGATAACGAGACGCTCGAGCGCGCCCTCAAACCCAACGACTGGAACGAGTACGAGATCCATGCCCAGGGACCTCGAATCGTGCTGAAGCTCAACGGCATCCCCACCGTCGACTACCTTGAAACTGACGCTGGCATACCTCTTACTGGGCGCATCGCTCTACAGATTCACTCCGGGCCTGCTATGGAAGTCCGTTACCGCGATATCCAAATCCGCGAGCTCTAAGCGGCTTATCTCCGCAAGTCTGCTACGCCGCCCTCAAGCGACCGCAACGTTTCGATCTGCTCAGCGCTCAACGGCCGATCGAATACGGCGAGATCGTCCATCAATCCGATGTAGTTGACGCCAACGCGGATGCTCGCGGTCGTCAGGTCCCAGCCGAACGGTTCCGCAATGCCTTCGCTCGTACCTTGCGAGACGCCGTCCAAGTAAAGCGTCGCCCTAGCGTCGCCCCCGCCCAGGTCTCGATAGACAACTGCGACGTGGGTCCAGCGCCCCCCAGCGAAGGGCGGATCACTGACGACCACTAAGCGGTCCAAGAAATTCGGGTTGTCGTTCGGCGGGATGTTCCCAGGGTTCCAGGAATCCAATTCGCCGAAGACGCCTAGTCGGAAGCTGCGCGGATTCTGGTCAGTGAAATCGACCCAAATCGCGTTGTCGTTGTAGGCGGAATCGGTCACCTGGATGGGGTCCGTGTATCCCGGCGCCAAGTCCGTTGCCGGATCCACGCTCAACCAAAACGAAACCGTTCCGCTCCACTCCTGCGGGGAAAATGCCACGTTGCGATCTGCGCTGAAGAAAACTGCCTTCGTGTTCTTCACCGTGAAATGCAGCGCGTCGCCGTAGCGGCCCTGCCCTGCCGCGATAGTGACTTCGTCTGTTGCCGCCGCGGGGCTGCGCTGATCCAGCTCCGTGTAGGACGGAGCAAAGTACATGCGGCGATTACCCTGGGCGAAAGCGGCGTCGAGTCCGCCATCGAAACCCGCGTGGAACGTCAAAGCTCCGGATAACTCCGCCCGGAGGTCGACTGCCTCGTCTGCGGGCTGTTCCACCGCGGGAGTACAGCCGAGCGCAAGGGCAATGGCGCAGCAGGAAGTGAGTCGAGACCATCTGATCATGTGGCACAGTGTACTCCTCGATTGCCTATCCTTCAAAGCGGCGCTAGTATAGTCGCCAAGACTTGGTTAAGGAGCAGACATCATGCCTTTGTCGCGCAGAGACTGGTTGAAACGGGGCGCCCTGGCGCCCGCCATGTTGATTCCCGGAGTGGCGCAAGCCTATGACGTCGACGAGGTCGAGCGTCGTCTTGCCAAATCAAGCAGCGTCGAAGGCGTCTCCAAACTGGACCTGCCGACTCCCTCGCTGATCCTCGACCTGGACGCTTTCGAGGCGAATGTCGCCGGCATGGCGGCACATGCCAAACAGCACGGGCTCCAGCTGCGACCCCACTCCAAGACGCACAAGACTCCCGAGATCGCGCGACGGCAACTCAAGGCTGGGGCGCACGGCATCTGCGCGGCGACCATCCGTGAGGCAGAGACGATGCACGCCGCAGGCATGGCTGAAATATTGATAACCGGCGAACAGGTCGGAGTCAACAAGATCGGACGCCTCATTCGCCTGACCAAGGCAGCCCCCGAGACGATGTCGACGGTCGACAACGCCGAGCACGCCGAACAGCTCAGTGAAGCCGCCCGCGCGGCGAAAGTCACGCTCAACGTGATGGTCGACATTGACCCTGTTGGCCGGCGCACCGGCATCGCGCCCGGGAAAAAGGCCGTCGCACTAGCGAAGAGAATCGATCAGCTTGAAGGGTTGCGGCTACGCGGCGTCCATGGCTACTCCGGCGCTTCGTCCCACGTGAAGGGCTACGAAGCGCGCAAGGCGCACTCGATCCAATACATGACGCCCGTCATCGAATCGTTTGAGGCGATGAAGAAGGCAGGCCTGCCGGCCGAGATCATGTCCGGCGCCAGCACCGGAACCTACAACATCGACTCAGACCTCGCGGGTATGACCGAGCTGCAAGTCGGCAGCTACGTCTTTATGGATGTCGAATACCGGCGCGCCGGCGGACGCTCGGGCGACACCTATACCGACTTTAGTCCCTCGCTCACGGTCCTGGCGACGGTGATGAGCAAGAACTATGACGACATTGCCACCATCGACGCTGGCTTAAAGGCCTTCGCCACTGATCGCAGTTTCGGCCCCGAGCCGTTGATCGAAGGCGTCACCTACTCTTTCAACGGCGACGAACACGGACGTCTTCATCTCGAGAACGCCAGTCGTGAAGTGAAGCTCGGCGACAAGGTCGAGTTAATCGTTCCGCACTGTGACCCCAACGTGAATCTCTACGACCGCATGTACGCTTGCCGCGGCGATCAGGTGCGCGAGATCTGGAAAATCGCCGCGCGCGGGCACGTCTGATCGGCTGCGGCGGCGTTTCGATTAAGATCGTAAGCGCAAGCCATGACCTCATCTCTCGACCGCCGCACCTTTCTCAAGAACTCTGGGCTGGCCCTCGGCGCAGCCTCGCTTGCCGCTTGCGCATCCGCAAACCCCAAGCCCAACATCCTGTGGATTATCGGCGAGGATTTCTCACCTGAACTCGGCTGCTACGGCGACACGTCGGTCTCCACGCCCAACCTCGACCGCCTCGCCGCCGAAGGCGTTCGCTATACCCAAGCCTGCGTCACTGCGCCTATCTGTTCCATTGCCCGCTCCGCGCTGATGACCGGCCGCTATCAAACCGCCATCGGCTGCCACAATCACCGCAGTCACCGCGTCGACGGCTACAAGCTACCCGAGGGCGTCGGCATCTTCACCGATCTGTTTCGCGAGGCCGGCTATCACACTGCCAACCTACGCAACTCGCCCGTCGGCGGAACCGGCAAGACCGACTTCAACTTCAACCTCGACCAACAGCCCTTCGATGGCGAGGACTGGGCCGAGCGCGCCGAGGGCCAACCGTTCTACGCGCAGATTAACTTCTCTGAGACGCACCGCGCCTTCAAGCCGCACCCGAAGGCGATTGATCCTGCCGCCGTCGATCTGCCGCCCTACTATCCCGACCACCCAGCCGTGCGGAAAGACTGGGCGATGTATCTAGAAGACACGCAGCATCTGGACGACAACGTCGGCAAGGTCTTGCAGCGTCTCGAAGACGAAGGCCTCACCGACGACACGATCATCATCTTCTTCGGCGACCACGGACGAGCGATGCCACGCGGCAAGCAGTTCCTCTACGAAGGCGGTCTGGTGATTCCGCTCATCGTGCGCGTGCCTGAAAAATTCCGCCCCGAGGATTGGGCGCCGGGGTCGACGAGCGACGCGCTCATCAGCCACATCGACATCACCGCCACCTCGCTGGCCTTGTGCGGCATCGAGCGCCCCGCCGACTACGACGCCCAGGTCTTCATCGGCCCGGCATCCGCAGCGCCGCGCACCGTGCAGTTCGCCGCCCGCGATCGCGCCGATGAAACCGTCGACCGCATCCGCGCCGCGCGTACCTCGGAGTGGAAGTACATCCGCAATTACTATCCCGAGCGGCCTTACACACAGCCCAACCACTACAAAGACACCAGCTACCCGTCGTTGCAGGTGCTCAGGCAATGGAAAGCCGAGGGCAAGCTCACGGCTGCCCAGCAGCCCTTCATGGCCGACACTCGCCCGCCCGAAGAGCTCTACGATCTCAAGGCCGACCCCTACGAACTGCACAACCTCGCCGCCGACGAAGCCCAACTCGCCGCGCTGGACGACATGCGCACGCAACTCGACGGCTGGATCGCCGCCACGCACGACACCGGCGCCACGCCCGAAAATCCTTTGCCTGTCGAGTACGATCTGCGCACACACGTCGACGGCTGGATGACCGCCAACGGCGTGTTGAGCCGTCAAGGCGGACGCCTGCACATGCAGTGGTCCGGTAACGCCAACGTTGTGCGTGTCCCGTGGGTCGCCGAAGGCGGCAAGTTCGAGTTGCGCTTACGCATGCGCTCGCCCGACAAAACCCCCGAGTTCTTCTGGGCCACGGTCGACAACATGCTCGGCCAAGGCAACCGCATGGAAATGGAAGCCACGGCAAACAACTCCTGGAATGACGTCCGCCTCTCCTTCGAAGTGCCAGCCGAGAACTGGCTCTGTCTCATGGGTCTCGACTTCGGCTCAGGCGACGGTTCTGCCGAAATCGAGCGCGCCAGCCTCTATCGCGCCGGCAAGCTCGTCCGTGCCTGGGAGTTCGCTTAGGCTGCGAGTTGGGGCTTACCGATTTCGTCTTGAGCCGTCGAATCTCCATGAGCTTTCGTCTAGCAGCGTTGGTGTTGGTCCTTTGCGTCGCTGGCTATGGTCAAGCGGCCCGCTATGGTCAAGCGGCCCGCAGCAGCGGTTCCATGACCCCGACCTGGCGCTATACCCCGCCCGACTGTTCCGCCGCGGGCCAAACGCCGCCGAACCCGGCAGACGCCGCCCCCGAGGACTTCTGAGAACGGCACTGCAAAACTAGACCACAGAGCGGCGGTGTGAAGGCGTCGGAAGGCGCCGGAAAACC
>JAQCLD010000037.1 GCA_027592785.1 Acidobacteriota bacterium | reverse complement strand
TCCGAATGCACAGGCCGCCGCAGCCGTCAAGCAGCAGCTCAACGAGTGGCAGCAGCTCGGCGCACTTTAGTTGGCCCGCACCCATGCTGAATAGAGGAGACCGCTCCATGAGAATGCTCTGCTGCTATACATCGCTCGTATTGCCGCTTGGTGCGGCTTCGCATCGTTTGCTGCTCAATTGACGGATCAGCATCCAGTAGCGACTTCTGGTCTAACCTGCAAGTGAGCCGAGGCGCGGAACTGCTCAGTGAAACGCGACGAAAAAACCGGTCAGGTCTTGCTGGCGCTTATCGCACTGCTCTCCGCCGCCGGCGGGCTTTCGATGGTGCTGCAAGTCGAAGCGATCGCCTTGCTCTGTCCGCTGGTGGTGGTTGTGACGCCTGTGGGATTGGTCGCTTGGTGGCTGTTGTTTCGGCGCGGTTCGACCGCTGGTAACGACGACTCCCGATGGGTTAGGAGAGGGTTGGTCACCGTCAGTTTGCTCGGGCTCGCGATCTCTTTACCCGCGGGGCTGCTGCTTGGAGCGATGTGAATCCATATCAGCGAGCCGTGGCCGCTCTCCACCGCGCAGGGTCCCGACACAGAAAGGTCGCTAGCAGGTTACGAGAAGGTAATGGGCGATGAGCCCCCAGAAGACGTCGACGGGATCTTCTATAAGGCGTACGAGATCAGGGACTATCAGAGGTTTTTGCGGTTCTCGTCTTGTACCGAATCCACCCGAGCTATTGTGATCGAGGGCTTGGAAAGGCTGCCGCTGGCCGCTGCTTCTTCGTTCTTCACCGATGAGCGCCTGAGCTGGTGGTTTTCTGAGACCGACTCTTCGACTCTCGAACATTGGGTGCGGCCGAGCGGTTACTTGGAGGTTTAGGTGAATCCGGGTGCATGCACCTTTTATGTGGTGAGCTGGACGACCTAGCGGCCGACAGGCGCTCGAGATCAACGGCGCCTTCGACGTCCCGGTGAACGACATTCCCTACGCGCGGACTGAGGAAAGCGCTCAATGAAGATACTCTGCTGCTATCTATCGCTGATCTTGGCGCTTGGTTCAGCGTCGCAATCTGCGGCGTCGGACCACCTCGTCCCGCCAACGGAATTCCGCGCGGCGCTGATCAGCCAATCCGATGAACGAGAGGCCAACCTCGCCGAAATCCGAACTCTGCTGAGCGATGAAGCCGTTCGCGAGCAATTGGAGGGCATCGCAAACCTCGGCAAGATCGAAGCTTCGATTGCCAACCTCGGACGAAACGCTACGGGAACTCGGCGATCAGGCTCGACAGCTCAACGGCGACGTCAGCGGTACAGGCAGGACCGAGATCGCGATCATTCTCGTCGTCGCCATCATCGTTGGCAGCGTCCTGCTCAATCTAATCCCCCGAGAGTGATTCTGAACGACGGCCCCCAGCTGGCCGTGTTCCCCCCGTCCATGCTGTAAGCTAGTACACATAGGCTTAGTCGGAACTCTTTTCCGCAAAAGGCAGGTGCATCGCAATTGGCCGAAGTTCTCCTTTCGGAGGGCGAACCTCTAGACGCAGCTCTACGACGCTTCAAACGCAAAGTTCAGCAGCAAGACATCATCAAAGAGGTTAAACGTCACTCCTACTACATGAAGCCGGGTGAAAAGCGCCGCCTGAAACAGGCATTGGCTCGCAAACGCAACAGTAAGAAGTCGCGCACGCGCCGCCCGGAATAGCAAATCGGAAACCGCGGGCTTCAAGCCCGCGGTTTTTGTTTGTCAGGCTGATTCGTCCAAGAAACGTGAGCGCATCTCCGCCGTTGGGATCATGCAAACATCGCGTTTGCCGAACCAGCTGTACCGGCGTGCTGCAAAGGCGTCGTAACACCAATCGCGTAGGCGCCTAGGAACGACCAGCAATAGCCCAGTCATAAACCACAGCCCCGGCAACCGCCTGGCCGCCTTCAGCGCCGCGGTGGATTTCAGCGCGATTTCGCCGCCCTCGATCAACACCATGCTGTCCAGTTCGTGATGCTGCAACCCAGCTTCGGTCAGCAGCTTCCGGCCGGCCTCCGATTGCAGAGCAGCGAACCGGAATACGCCGTTTCGGTCCCTGCGCAAGAGGAAGTTCACCGACGAGTTGCAGAAGTTGCACACGCCGTCGAACAAGACGATTACCGCCTCTTGCTCTTCCTTCATCCCGTGCTCATCATACCGTCCGCTGCCTGCCATCCCGCGCCCTAAGCGCTAGAATAGGGGCGTCACCTGCCGCGGCTCCAGCCTGCGTATTTCGTGACGCTCTCTCGATGACTCGCCGCGATTTTAGCCTGCTTGCGCTTGGCTCGATCCCTCTCGCCGAGCGCCTCTCGGCTGTCGGGCCTGAACACGGCGGGGCGATGCTCGACTACCTGCGGGAGTACGCTCGACTGCTCGATGAGCGTCGCCGCCAGCGCTTCGCGCTAATCGGCGCTCCTGAAAACGTTGACGCCTTGCGTCAGCAGGTCCGCGAGAAGCTCCGCGAAATGTGGGGGCCCTTGCCCACCGACGAGTCACCTCTCAACCCGCAGATCCTGGGAACCCTTGAGCGCGACGGCCTGACCGTCGAGAAGATCCTTTTCGAGAGCCGCCCCGGCTTCCTCGTCCCGGCCAACCTCTACCGGCCTTCACAGTCTTCCGAGCGGCTGCCCGCCGTGATCGTGGCTTGCGGTCACGACCCACTGGGCAAAGCGTCCGAGTTGACCCAGCGGTTTTGCGCCCTGCTGGCCCGCCACGGCATGATCGGCTTGGCCTACGATCCGGTCGGCTGCGGCGAACGCCCTCAATTCGCTTCCGGCAGTGCGGCCGAGCGTCAGCGCGCCCTGGCCATCCACTGCACCTCCGTCGGCCTCAACTTGATGAACTACCGCGCCTGGGACTGTCGCCGCGCGGTCGACTATCTCGAACAACTCCCGGACGTCGACCCGCGTAAGATCGCTATCGCCGGCGACGGCGCCGAGGCTCTCGAGTACGCCGCCTTCGACCAACGTATCGCTGCCTCATTTCCCACCGGACAAGTCGTTAGCTTCAAGGCCTTCATTGACGCTGCCGTCATTAGCGATCCCGAGCGCGTCCTCTACGGATCCCTGCGCGACGGCATCGAACACGTGGAACTGCTCGCTTGCATGGCCCCACACCCTCTCGTGGTCGGCGCTCCGCAGCGCGGTCTGCTCTCCACTGAGGCGACCGCCGACACATTCAATCAAGCCATGCGCGCCTATCGCGCCGCCGGTTCCCCCGAAGTCGCTTCGCTGGTCGACGCCAACGAGGTCTCGGCCCTCGGCCCAGACATCCGTCGCGCCGGCGTCGACTGGCTCTCGCGCTGGTTGAGTCCAGTCAGCCGCACCGTGATCGAAGAATTCGGCCAACTGTTCTCCGTTGATGAA
Source organism: Acidobacteriota bacterium (assembly GCA_027592785.1). GTDB lineage: Bacteria > Acidobacteriota > Terriglobia > Bryobacterales > UBA6623 > CAMPKL01. Next base: position 33,669 of record JAQCLD010000037.1, on the reverse strand, counting down.
CTGCGTTGCGGGCCTCTCGACGGTCTCCAAACCAAGACCGTCGTGGATCTCAACCGCGAGCGCGCCGCGCATCTTGCGCCGCTATACGAAGTCCCCGCCGAGACTTCCCGCTTCGAGGTCTACAAGCACGGCATTCGCCAGCGCATCAAAGACGTCAGTCGCGTCGGCTCGTTCCTTCCCGAGCGGGGTATCGAGATCACCGACCGCACCATCGATGCCGGCCGTTACGTCCAAGGCGTCGCCGTCGTGCTCTCCGACCGCGGCAGGGAAGACCCTTGGCTCCGCCGCGCCGTCATCGACCCCATCGTTGCCGCACAATTCAGCGTCGTCGCTCTGGACCTACGAGGTTGGGGCGCAGGCGCTCCTGCCGCCGCCGACGAGTTCGACTGGGAAAACTTTTTCGCCGACTCCAGCCTCCAAATCGGCCGCCCACTCCTCGGTCAGCGCATGAAGGATCTGTTGGCCATCCCCGCCACGCGCATCGGCCGCCGCAGCTGGACCCTTGTCGGTGTCGGCGATGCCGCGCTAGTCGCTGCGCAGGCTGCCGCCATCGACGACCGCGTCGACAGGCTCATTACCGTCAACGGCCTGCTCTCGTTTAACGAAGCCCTGGACGATCCGCTCACCGCTCACCCGATGAGCAGCTTCCCTCCGGGCATCATCGGCCAGTACGACGTACGCGATATCTATGCTGCAGTCGGCCCGCGCCCCGTCCTCGCCCTCAACCCGGTCGACTCCCAGCGCCAGGCCGTCCAAGAAGTCCAAGCCTGGGAACGCTTCGACTGGATCTCGCAGGCCTACGAGAACATCGGCGCACCCAACGGCTTCCAGATGCACTCCCAGCTCGATTCCCCTGGCCTGCGCAAAGCCATTACCGCCTGGCTGCAGTCCTAGTTCCTACGTCCAAATCGCAGGTCCACTATCATGTTGGGAGTTGCGGTCGCCGCTCGTCGCCGCCAATACGCCTGAGATCAGGAGTTCCCCGCTATGCCTACCGTCAGAGTTAACGGCGTCGATCACGAATTCGACGGCGATCCGCAGCTTCCGCTGCTTTGGTATCTACGCGACTTTCTGGGCCTCACCGGTTCCAAGTTCGGCTGCGGCATGGGCCTGTGCGGCGCCTGCACCGTCCACCAAGACGGCGTAGCGATCCGCTCCTGCATCACGCCGGTCAGTTCGCTTGAGGGCAAAGAGATCACCACCATCGAAGCCCTCTCCGCGACCGCCGATCACCCCATTCAAAAAGCTTGGCGCGAACTCGACGTTCCGCAGTGCGGCTACTGCCAATCGGGGCAGATGATGCAAGCCGCTTCCATGCTCAAGGAAACGCCTTCGCCCACCGACGAAGACATCGACCGCGTCATGCAAGGCAACATCTGCCGCTGCGGCGCCTATCAACGTATTCGCATGGCCATTAAGCAGGCCGCGGAGGAAATGGCATGAGCGCCCCAGTAGTCAACGTCAGCCGCCGCGGTTTCCTCGGCTCCATGCTCGGCGCCGGCGCCTTCATCCTCGCCACGCGCTGCGGCACGAACTCGTCCGAATCCGCCGCCTACGTCTCGCGCGCCGAGTCCGCTCTCTTTAGCCCCGACATCTTTGTCGGCATCGACGCGGATGGAACCGTCCACATCATCGGACACCGTTCCGAGATGGGCCAGGGCTCCAAGAGCAGCCTGCCCATGGTCATCGCCGACGAAATGGAAGCCGACTGGGCCCGCGTCATCGTCGAGCAAGGCATCGGCGACAAGCGCTACGGCGACCAGAACACCGACGGCTCGCGCTCCGTCCGCTACTTCCTCGAAAAGATGAAGCAAGTCGGCGCCACTACGCGCCGCATGCTCGAGCAAGCCGCCGCTGACCAGTGGGACGTTCCTGTCGAAGAAGTGACCGCCCGCAATCACCAAGTCGTCCATGAGGCTTCGAACCGTAGCGTCGGTTTCGGCGAACTTGCCGAGGCCGCCTCCAAGCTCGAAGTTCCCGCTGTCGAGACCCTCACGTTCAAAGACAAGTCCGAGTACCGCTACATCGGCAAACCGATGCACGTGCCCGACCTCGACGCCATCGTCAACGGCACGGCCGTCTTTGGACAAGACTTCAAACTCGACGGTATGGTCCACGCCTCGGTCGAGCACCCGCCCGTTCTCGGCGGCAAAGCGACCAGCTTCGACTCCGCTGACGCTCTCCAGGTTTGGGGCGTCCAGCAAGTCGTCGAACTGCCTTATTTCACTCCTCCGCACGGCTTCCAAGCCCTAGGCGGCATCGCCGTCATCGCCGACAACACTTGGTCGACTTTCCAAGGCCGCAAGGCGCTCAAGGTCGAGTGGGAAGACGGTCCCAACGCCTCCTACAACTCAGCCCAATACAAGGCCGCCTTGCAGGAGACCACCCGCAGCGAATGCGCGGTCGACCGAAACGTCGGCGACGTCTATGCCGAGTTCGCCAAGGGCGGCAAGATCATCGAGGCCGAATACTACGTGCCTCTCCTCTCGCACGCGCCCATGGAACCGCCCGCCGCCGTCGCAGACTTCCGCAACGGCAAGGTCACCGTCTGGTCCTGTACCCAGAACCCGCAAGCCGTCCAAGAGACTGTCGCCGCGGCGCTCGGCATCCCCGAGGCTGACGTTACCGCTCACGTCACTCTGCTCGGCGGCGGCTTCGGACGCAAATCCAAGCCCGACTACTGCGCCGAGGCCGCGCTGCTTTCGCGCGAACTCGGCAAACCCGTTAAGGTCGCCTGGAGCCGCGAAGACGACATCCGCTTCGACTTCTTCCACTCCGTCGCGGCAATGTACATGAAGGCGCGCGTCGGCGCCGACGGCAAGCCTACCGCCTGGCTGCAGCGTTCCGCCTTCCCGTCCATCTTCACCACCTTCAACCTCGAGCAAGAGCGCGGTACGCCGCTTGAGATGGGCATGGGCTTTACCGACGCGCCGTTCCAGATCCCGAACCATCGCGTTGAGAACGGTCCCGCCAAGAATCACGTCCGCATCGGCTGGATGCGTTCGGTCGCCAACATCTACCACGCTTTCGCCGTGCACTCGTTCCTCGACGAGTTAGCCGCCGCCGCCGGACGCGACCCCGTCGACTACATGCGCGACATGCTCGGCCAACCGCGCATTCTCGATTTATCCGCCGAGGCTCCCGAGTATCCCAACCAGGGCGCCGACATCGGCGAGTACCCGATCGACATTGGCCGTCACCTGAACGTGCTCAACACGCTGGTCGAGCAGTCTGACTGGACCAACCGCCGCCGTGCTTTGCGTGGCCAGAAAGGCCGTGGCCTGGGCATCGCCGTTCACCGCAGCTTCCTGTCTTACGTCGGCTCAGTCGTCGAAGTTGAAGTCGATGCCCAGGGCACCCTTTCCATACCGCGCGTCGATACTGTCCTCGACGCCGGCACAACGATTAGCCCCGAGCGCATCCGCTCGCAGTTCGAAGGCGCCGCCGTCTTCGGCGCGTCTATCGCACTGCTGAGCAAGATCACCGCCACCGATGGGCGGATCGATCAGTCGAACTTCCACGACTACCAGGTCTGCCGCATCCACCAGGCCCCAAAACACGTCAACGTCCACGTGATCGACAGCGACGCGCCTCCCGCCGGCATCGGCGAACCCGGCGTCCCGCCCTTCATCCCGGCACTAACGAATGCCATCTTCGCCGCCACCGGCAAACGCATCCGCGAACTGCCCCTCGAAGGCCAAAGCCTCGTATAGGGAGTAGTCGATCCGAGCCGCGAACCTTTAGGTCGCGGTCCCGCACAACCGCACGCTAAAGCTGCGCGGCTCGGATCACCGCACCTCCAAATCATGGGGATACGTGGCCATCGTCTCACCCTGCCCAAACAGGACGTAGTTGACCGTGTCTACAACTTCTTCTTCCGTCCACAGATACCGCGTGCTTCCGTGACGGCTCCAGCGCTTCTTGCTCCGGCCACTAAGCCGGTTCAGTTCAAAACTCGCCCGCCCCTTCATGCGGCCCATCACGTCTTCGGGGTCATCGTCCCCAGCGACAACGACATGAACGTGATTCGTGCGCACATGCGCAGCATTTAGGGTGTAGCCGCAGCGCACGCAAACGTTCTGAATCATCTTCAAGACGACGAAGCGTTCCTCGGGCCCCAGCAGGCAGGGATCTGCCCCCATCCGCGAGCGCTCGTACTTCATGCGGGCCGCGCTCGCCTCGGCATACGCCGTCCCCGGGGCGCAGTGCTCCCGATCAACCGACCCCTTGTCGTCTCCATGCAACCGCGTACCGTAACAGGTGAAAGTAATGAAGTAGGCCAAAGGACGCCCAACAGGTCCTTCCAGCCTCCTAGGCGAAGGCAAACCGGCCCAAGCATACCACCGCTGCCCCTCCGCACATCGCCCGCACCTTCCCACCACTGACATCGGCGCCGCGGGTCCGAGCCGCCAAGCTTTAGCTGGCGGTCTCCCGCGCTAGCGTTTTCCGACGGGACCGTCACCCTAGCCGTCCTTACCGACGAATACGGCGCCCCCCTCCACATCCAGGCCTCCAGCGATTCCTCACCGTTCTTCACGCAAGCTGCCTTCGAGGCAGTTCAACAGTGGCGCTATCAAGCGGCTGCGCTGAACTGCGTTCCCGTCCAGGTTGAAACCGGCATCGTTTTCGAATTCCTTCCAGGCGCTGGCACAGTCGTTCGACGCGACGGCCTGTAGCCAAGTGATTAAGTCGGTAGGTTAAACTGTCCCCCGCGACACTTTCGCACTAGGACAAACAATGCAATTCTTAGTCAGCTGGACGATCAATCCCGAACACCGCGATGCCGCCACCGCTCGCTTCGTCGAGACCGGAGGTCTCCCGCCGGAGGGCGCCAAGATGCTCGGTCGCTGGCATTTCGCCGGGAGCCGCGAAGGTTTTCTCATCGCCGAGAGCGACGATGCCGTCGCGCTAAGCAAGTGGACCTATGCTTGGTCCGACCTGCTCAGCTTCCGCATCGTGCCCATCGTCGATGACGAGGGCTTTAAGTCCGTTCTTGGCGGCTAAGCACTGGGTGCCGCTCGCCAATCTCAAATTACAGAACGGCCCGCTCTTCACGGCGGGCCGTTCCCGCACCGCGTCGGGCGTCGGTTAGTGCGACGAAGCCTTTTCGGCGCCAAGACCGGTATTGGCCCGCACGCTCAGCTCCGTAAACATCGCCTCGGCCGTTGGCTCGCTGGAAGTGATCGACCCCAGGTAAGACATCAAGAAGCCAAAGGGGATCGAAATGATCCCCGGATTTCGGAGCGGGAACAGCGGATCGGCGTCGATCAACCCGCCCGGCGTCATAAAGCTCGGACTCACCAAGATCAGCACGATCGACGAAATTAGCCCGCCGGCCATGCCCCACACGGCGCCGCGCGTGGTGAACTTGCGCCAGAAAACCGATAGCAGAATCACCGGCAAATTCGCCGACGCCGCCACCGCGAACGCTAACCCAACCAAGAACGCCACATTCGCGCTCGGCCCCAAACCCACCGCAATCGCAATCGAAATGGCGCCGACGACAAACGCCGTAATGCGCGCGACCTTCACCTCTTCGTCCGGCGCGCGTTCTTCGCCGTGATGAATCACGTTGGTATAGAAGTCATGCGCGAAAGAAGTCGAAGCGCTGATCGTCAATCCGGCCACAACAGCCAGAATCGTAGCGAAGGCCACAGCGGAGATGAAGGCGAAGAAAACATCGCCGGCCAAAGCCTGCGCCAACAGCGGCGCGCTCATGTTGATGCCGCCGTTCTCGGAGATCAGGTCGCGCCCGACGATGGTCGCCGCGCCGAACCCCAAGAAGGTCGTCATGATGTAAAACACGCCGATCAACAGCATCGCCCAGAACACGCTGACCCGCGCCGTCTTCGCGTCTGGCACGGTGTAGAAGCGAATCAGGATGTGCGGCAGCCCCGCCGTTCCAAAAATCAGCGCCATGCCCAGCGAGATCAGATCCAGCGCGCCGTAGGGCGGCAAGTAGTACAAGCCGGGCTCCAAGAAGTTTTGCGTCACCGTCTGACCATCGAGTTGATAACTGACCTGGCTCGAGGCCTCAAAGAACGCGGCGAAGTCGAAGCCGAAGTGTGCGACTACCAAAATGCTCAGCAGCAACGTGCCACTCATCAGCAGCACAGCTTTGACGATCTGTACCCAAGTCGTCGCCAGCATGCCGCCGAATACGACGTAGACGATCATCAAGGCGCCAACCCCGGTCACAGCCCCCGTGTAACTGATGCCCGAGTCGGCCAGCAGCAAATTGACCAACGCGCCGGCGCCGACCATCTGCGCAATCATGTAAAACGTCGAGACGGTCAACGTATTCAACGAAGCCCAGGCCCTCACCGGACGCGCTCGCAGCCGGTACGCCACAATGTCGGCCATGGTGTATTTGCCGGCGTTGCGCAGCGGCTCGGCCACCACGAACAGCACCGTCAGATAGGCCACCAAAAAGCCGACCGAATACATGAAGCCGTCAAATCCGTAAAACGCAATCAAACCCGCGATGCCCAAGAACGAGGCCGCGCTCATGTAGTCGCCGGCGATCGCCAGGCCGTTCTGCCAGCCCGTGATGCGTCGCCCGGCCGCGAAGTAAGCGCTGGCATCCTGCGATTTGCCCGAAGCCCAATAGGTGATTCCCAATGTCGCGGCGATAAACGCCAGAAACATCGCCAAGGAGACTGTCATCTAGTCGGCCTCCCTTGCTGCCAGCGTATCCGCCAAGATCTTCTCGGTCATCAGGTCGAAGCGCCGGGCGATGCGCATGTAGAGGTAGGCCAAGATCCAGGTCATGAAGAATTGCGAGAAGGCAAACAGGTAGGCGACGTTCACGACGCCGATCACTTCGCGCTTCATCACCTCAGGCCAGTAGCCCACCATCACCGGCAAGGTGAAGTAGTAGACCAAGAAGAAAAGCGTCGCCGTAATGACGAACTTCCTCTTAGCAGCCATCATGCGGCGGTAGTCGGCGGACTGGGCGATACGGTCCCAATCTTTGTTTGCGGCCTGTTCACTCATTAAGGAATCCTGCGAGGTTTGGCAATGTTACGACATGGTACGATGCCGGCGCCTGGCTTTGCTAAGCTCAGCTTGGTTAGGAGACTCACGTCATGAAGAAGCTGCTCGCCGTTTTGGCCTTCGCCCTTGTTGCCGCTCCGATGTTCGCCCAGGATTCCGGGTGGGTTTCGTTATGGGACGGCAAGACATTCAAAGATTGGAAGAAGGCCGGCGAAAACCCCGACTCTTTCCGCATCGAAGACGGCGCCATCATCTCCAACGGCCCGCGTTGCCATCTGTATTACGTAGGCGATTATCACGGCGCCAAGTTCAAGAACTTCGAACTCGAAGTCGACGTGATGACCGCGCCCGGCTCAAACGGCGGTATCTACGTGCAGACCGCGTACCAGGAGACGGGATGGCCCCTGCAAGGTTTCGAGATCCAGGTCAACAACAGCCACACTGACTGGCGGCGCACCGGCAGCAACTACCTCGTGCAAGACATCAGAGAAGTTCCGGCGCAGGACGGCGAATGGTTTACCGAGAAGATCGTCGTAACCGGCAACCGCATCCGCACCTACGTCAACGGCAAAGAACTCACCGATTGGGAGCAGCCCGCCGGTTGGGAAGCCCCAGGCGGCATGACCGGCCGCTTCATCCAGGCTGACGGCGGCACAATCAGTTTCCAGTCGCACGATCCCAAGAGCCGTGTGGCCTACAAGAACATCCGCATCAGGCTGCTCGACTAGGCCATCGGATCGTAAGTACCGAACGACCAGACGTTGCCTTCCAGATCGCGGCACGAGTAGAAGCGCCCGCCGTAGTCTTGATCCTCTGGCGGCGTCACGATCTCCGCCCCAGACTTCAACGCCTGCGCGTGGTGTGCGTCGACGTCTTTGACCACAAGGTGAATGCCGACCGTCGCCGGCTTTCCTTTTTCGATCGGCGCGACCAGCCGCCCGAAGTCGTCGTCGCGAGCCGAGCCCAACATGATCATGCCGTTCTTGTAGGTCAATTGCGCATGGGCGATCATTCCCGCTCCGCCGGGCACGACCAGATGCTCCGTAAAGCCGAAGGCTTCGCAGAGCCACTCGATGGCCGTCTCTGCGTCGCGATATCTCAGCGCGGGAATTACGTTAATGGTTGTTTGCACTAAAGTCTCCAGGGCTCGGCTCTGCTAGCCTGATGATCGCCCTCTAGGATTCACTATTATGCGTTCCCTTAAACCGTTTTTCCAGTCGTCCGCGATTGCCCTCGTCGTGCTCTGCTCCGCGTCTGCCCAGACCGCAAAAGTGACGCTCGACCACATCAAGTTTCACGGAGCCAGCCTCGAAGACAACCTATCCGCCGACTCAGCGACCCGCGACGTGGTTGTCGCTCTTCCGCCGAGCTATCAGTCTTCGCCGGCCAAGCACTATCCGGTCGTCTACATGCTTCACGGTTATACCGACAGCACCGCGAAATGGTTTTCCCCGACCGAGGGCTGGACGCACCTGGAGGGCGTGTTGAATCGCGCCAGCAGCCACGTCGAGGCGGAGATGATCATCGTCGTGCCGGACGCGTACACCAAGTTCGCAGGCAGCATGTATTCGAACTCCGTGACAACAGGCGACTGGGAAACCTTCATCGCCGAAGATCTCGTCGCCTACATCGATTCGCACTACCGCACCATCCCCCGCCGAGATTCTCGCGGACTCTCGGGCCACTCGATGGGCGGCTACGGAACGATCCGCATCGGCATGAAGCGCCCCGACGTTTTCTCGAGCATCTACATGCTGAGCCCCTGCTGCATGAGCCCGCGCAATGGCCGGCCCACGGAAGGTCCGTCGCCCGCGGAGCAGATCAGAACCATGGACGATTTCAACGCTGCGCCGTTCGGCTTGAAGGCTGCTTTCGCCTCAGCGGCCGCCTGGGCGCCGAATCCGAAGAACCCGCCGTTCTACTTTGACCTGCCGACCAAGAACGGCGAAGTGCAGCCCGACGTTGTCGCCAAATTTCACGCCAACGCGCCGCTGTCGATGGTCGACTCGCACATTCCGAATTTGAAGAAGCTCAAGGCGATCGCCTTCGACACGGGCGATCGCGATCGCGGCATCGCCGCTACGATTCGCGTCCTGGACCAGATGCTCAACGACTATGGCATCGAGCACTTCTTCGAGATCTACGACGGCGACCACATCAGCGGCGTCCCCGGCCGCATCGAGAATCAGGTGCTGCCCTTCTTCGCGAAGAATCTCAGCTTCGAGCACTAATGCGAAAGGCGTTCGCGAGCTTCAAGCTTGGTCGCGACGAGGATTTCGCGGATTATGTCGCCGTCTTCGCCAACCAGCAGCTCGTCGAGACGGCGGTAGACGTAGTCCTTGGTTTCTACAGGCATGCCGTCGAAAGCGTCGCTGTAGATCAGCCAACTGCAGGGGTACTTCAGCAACCGCGTCTCTAGGTCAAGGTCCCGAAATGACCGGCCTTGGCCATCGCGCAGCCCCGCCGCGGCGAAGTCTTCAGCGAAACCGGACGTGCCTGTAACCGGTCCGCCCAGCGGGGCCTCATCGAGAAACAGCAGCTCCGAGACAACTTTCTCCGCAGGACGCTCGATGCGCCGCTGGACAGAGGCTAAACTAGCCTCCGACAATTCGCCGAAACGCTCGAGCGTCAAATCGCGATAGTCCAGAGCGTTGCGGGCTTCGCGCACGGCGAAGGCGATCGCGTTGTGCATGCGTACCTGATGAGTCAGTACCAAGTGGGCGACGACGTCACTGTGAGGACTCAGGTAGCGCCCGACATTGAAGCGACCGCTCAGGTCGGTTACCTCGGCGCCGGGGCCTTGGTCCAGTTGCGAGGCGCGATTCTCGGTGGCGATCACCGCATTGCCGCGGTGGATTCCGCCAGTCTTGCCGGTGACGTACCAGCCTCCCCAACGTTCCGCCAGCGGGGTCGAAGGACGAACGTCGACCGTTCCCTGGCCAAAATACGGCATTCCTTCAGGATCGGGGTAGACGGACCGCAGCATGTGGCCTTCAACGCCGTCGGTGCGAGCGGAGTCGTGGCACTGCAGGCACAAGCCCTGGGCGTCGAGGTGAAAAGAGGCTGGCCGGCTGGGGTCCTGCGGCAGCGTATAGAACACCGCTTCTCCTCCGGCCGTCGCGGCGGAGACTTCTAAGAAAGGCCCGCCCGGCACCCAACCGACGTAAACGTCGTCGTTGAAATAAAGAGCGCGCGGATTGGCTGGGGAGATCAAGCGGAACTGGGCGCTGGTCTTCGAGAAAACCAGCGTCTGCGAAGAAACGGGAATGCCCAGAGCATCGAGCACAGCGTCCAGATATCCGCGTCCGCCCGCTTGTTGGCATTCCAGTTGAACCTCGCCCGAACGCAGGCGCTGTTCCATGCGGGCAATCGGGTCCGGGCTTTCTGCCGCACACAAAGATCCTGCGGTCCAACCGCCAACGATGCTGCCGGCGACGAGCAGGATTCTAATAGTGGTATTCAGAATGATGCTTTAATTATCGCTCACTCCGCCGATCGCTGACGCACTTATTGCGCAGTTCGCCGATGCCTTCGATCTTGACCACGGCGACATCGCCTGGCTTCATGAAGATCGGCGGTTTACGGGCGAAGCCCACGCCAGGAGGCGTGCCGGTCGAAACGACATCGCCGGGCTCTAGCGTCATGACCGTGCTGAGGTAATTGACCAGGTAGGGAATGTCGAAGACGAACTGACTGGTATTGGAGTCCTGCAAGACCGTGCCGTTCAACTCCAAACTGATGCGCGCATTGTGCGGATCAGGAAGTTCGTCTTTCGACACGAGTACCGGGCCCATCGGTCCGAAGGTGTCAAAGGTCTTGCCGATAGTCCACTGCGAGGTGGCCAACTGGTAGTCTCGCGCCGATACGTCGTGCACGCAGGTGTAGCCGAAAACCACGTCCTGCCAGTCTTCCTTGGCGACGTTCCGGCAGCGCTTGCCGATCACGAAAGCGAACTCCGCCTCGTAGTCCACCTGGTCCGAAACGCTGGGCAGCACGACGTCGTCGAGATGTCCGCAGATCGCGTTGGGGTACTTGGTGAATACGGTCGGCAACTCGGGAATGGCCATGCCCGACTCGATGGCATGGTCGCGATAGTTGAGCCCGATGCAGATAAACTTGTCGGGCTTGGGGACTGGCGCATGGAGCTTGACGCTCCCTAATGCAGGGTCACCGGCAGCGGCCTTGAGCCCAGCCGCGGCGGCGATGGCCTTGTCGCCATCCTGCAAGAACGAAATCACATCGGCGTAGCCGGCTGCGGCCAGGTCGACGACCTTGCCGTCGATCACAATTCCAGCGCGCGGCGCGGCGCCGGTGGAGTATGTCACGAGTCTCATGTTGAATGGGTCCTTTCTAGTCGGCGAAACCGAAGGACTATCGTAGCAAGGGCGAGGAGTAGGTTAGCTTTCGTTGGCGGCTGCGCGGCGGGAAGCGTCGCGCTGGGCGAGGGTAACTCGATCGGCCTCGAAACCTTGGGTGCGCCAGAACTGCATGGCTTCAACCGTGTCGAGGGGTTGCGCAACGAAGACCTTCGCGGTGGGCGCCAGCAACTCATCGAGCAGCAAACGAAACGCTTCTGCGGCGATCAGGCCGCCGCCGTTGACGATAAACTCTTCGAGGTCGAAACCGCCGCTCGACGGCTTGTAGACGATGGTGGCGGCGAGGACGTCTTCGTCCTCAAAGATTACGATGCGCCGGTCGTCGCCGAGCCTGGTCCAGCACAGTTTCTCGCGGGACTCCCGAATCATGTCCGGATCTCCGGCGTAGTAGTCGCCGGCGAACGCCGCCAGGGCGGGAATATCTGCGGCATTCGCGAAGCGGTAATCCATGGGCGTCCTCGAAGCCAGAGTCTAGCGAACTGCGGGAGGCGCTGTCACACCTTGGATGTTACGAAATGTCCACCGGCATTTGGGCCAGGGAGCTTAGCGCGGAGCGTAGCTGATCGCGATCTTGTTGCAGGGCATGCGAGTCTCCGACCGCAACCACCTGCGCCGCACCCAGAGTGAGCCCCGCGGCGTTGCGCCAAATGGGGATGACCGGCGTCGCGGTCAAGGCGGCGGCTTCAAGAGCTTCAAGGCGAAAACGCGAACGAGCGGCGCTTTCTCCAGCAGGCGAGTCGGCGAGCACGATCACGCTAAGGCCATTTTGTAGGGCAGATTGAATGCGTCCTTTCAGGTCGGCGGCATTGCGAGTCGGGGGCGTGATGAGCGGTTCGATGAGAAAAGCCATCGGGCCCGGGAGCTCACCCAGCGCCGATTGGTCTGCCAGAGCCGCCGGGGAGGGAATGCTGGTCAGCAAGACAGCGGCATCGAAGCGGTCGAGCCGGTTGCCGAAATAGATACCAGGCGTTGCCGATACCGGGGCCGATTTGGCTTCAACGTCTTCTAGCGAGAGCAGCATGCGCAGGGCAGGCAACGCAAAGAATCTCGCAGAGCGGGGCGATGGCGTGAGCCGTGCCGCCAGCCCGAAGGGCGCCGCGATCGACCAGCGTCCGGCGCTCTTGCCCGCCGCGTGTATCGCGTCGAAGACCTGGTCGTCGATGTGGTTGATCCAACCGGTGAGATTGCCCAGCCACAGCCGTAACAACTGGAGCCAGGGCGCGACCGTTCGCCGGTTGGCGACTTGGCCGCTCTCATAAAGCTGCCGCGTCTCATTGCGGCGGATCTTGCCGCTCGAGGTTTTGGGAACGGCGTGTGGCGGCGCGAGTTGTACAACGTCGGGAGGCATGCCGACTTTGGCCGCGACGTTCTCGGTGATGTCGTGCTTGATGCGCGAGCGCTCGGCTTCGCCCGTCACGCGCGTCTCGGCGACGACGATGAGCCGCTCGGTGCCGGCCCGTTCGTCGACTGAGCCGAAGGCTGCGACGCAGCCTTTGCGCACGCCTTCGACCTCCGCAGCCGCGACCTCGACGTCTTGCGGAATGATGTTGTGGCCTGACTTGATGATGACGTCTTTGATGCGTCCGGTGACGTAGAGCTCTCCGTCGGCTTGGTAGCCGAGGTCGCCGGAATCCATCCAGCCTTGCTCGTCGATGACGGCGCTGGAAGCCTCGGGGTTGCGGTAGTAGCCTGCGGTGCGAGACGGGCCGCGAAACAGGATGCGGCCGCGCACGCGTTCGGTGACGAGATTGCCGGCATCGTCGACGACTTTGATTTCGTGCAGGCGCAGCGCTTGCCCATTAGCGACAAACCGCAGCTTACGCTGTGTCTCTGGAGTCGCCGGAGCGGCGATGCCGTCACGCTCGAAGCCGATGCGGTCAATGACGTCGATGACCGGGCTCCGATTGATGGCAGGGAAAGTCAAAGCGACTGAGGATTCGGCCAGGCCATAGCAAGGCACATAGGCTTCAGCATGAAACCCGACAGGGGCGAAGCGCTCGGCGAAGGCTTCAAGCGTGTGCGCTAAAACGGGCTCGCCGGCGTTGATGGCGATGCGCCAGGGGCTGAGGTCGACGTCTTCCAACGCCGCATCAGAAACCTTGGCAGTGCAAAGGTCAAACGAAAAGTTCGGCGCCGGGCAGAGCGTGCCGCCCGAATCGCTCATGGCCCACAGCCAACGTTCGGGCCGCGACAGAAAATCGAGTGGCGACATCACCGTGATCGGGTGAGCGTGATAGACGCTGAATAGCCAAGAGCCGATCAAGCCCATGTCGTGATAGAGCGGCAGCCAACTGACGACGACGTCATGGGGAGTGGCCTGGACGGCTTCGCCGATGCCGCGGACGTTGGCGAGCACGTTCGAGTGCGTCAGTGTGACGCCTTTGGGGTTGCCGGTCGAGCCCGAGGTGTATTGGATGAAGAAAATTTCGCTGGTCTCGGGCCAAGGGCCGCTGAAGGAGCGCCCGCGCCCGGCCAGTTCCTCGGCGGTGACGACGTCAATCAAACTCGGCAGGCCCAGGCGCATCACGTCGGCCACGACCTTTGCCTGATCGAACGAAATCAGGAACTTCACTTCCGCGTTGCGCAGAATCGCCAATTGCCGCTGCACGTACTCTTCGATCTGTTTGGGCCGCGCGGGCGGATAGATCGGTACGGCGATTCCGCCGGCCAGAGCGACGCCGAAGAATGTGTAGAAGAACTCAGCGCACGTCGGCAGCATGATGGCGACAGTTTCACCCGGCTCGAGGCCGCGGGTGATAAGCCCGGCGGCGACTTCTTGGGATCGTTTGTAGAGACGGCCGTAAGAGATGGAGCGGGGTACGTCTTCTTCGAGCAGATGGACCTGCACCCGTTCGGGATGCGACTCGGCCAGTCGCCGCAGTACCTCGACAAACGTACGCGCTGCAGCGAACGGCTCGGGCGCGGGCGGCGACTTGGGGATCGCATAGCGTATGCGGGCCGGACCAGCGGAGTCGGAGCCAATCAACGCTGCTGCGTAATCGCCCGGCGTCTCGGCTTGTTGGGCGATGTCGTCGGGCAGGCGCTTGTCGAAGCGTTGCTCGAGACGAATCAGCAGCTCGACGCGTTCGAGGCTGCCCAGGCCGAGGTCTTTGTCCAGAGAGGAGTCCAGCGTCGCGCGTTCGGCAGCGTCTTTGGCTCCCAACTCCAGCAAAACTTCGCGGACGACTTCGAGGACGCCTTGGCCGACTTCGGCGCTCACAGTTGGAAGCTCCAATCGCGTACCGCGTCGGGTTGGACCCACTTGAGCACGCCCTCGATCTCGTTGTCGCGCCAGTAGCTGGGCCAGTCGATCGACTCGGGCGTCCAAGGCAGACGAGCGCGGTCTCCGTCCGACAACTCGGCCATCGCCATGCGGATGTGATTCGCTTCGAACACGTAGCGGTTCTGTTCAGTGAAAGGCAGGTATTGCTCGACGGTCTGCTCGCGGAAGCGCAGTTGCAGCGCGGCTTGGCGCATCTGTCCGGACTTGCGCGCGGCGGCGCCGCTGCCGGGGAGTCCTTTGGACTTGAGCCATTTGCTGAGGGCTTGAAAGCGGCGTTCCAACTTTTCGACGCGGGCTTTTTGGCGCCGATTGCGTTGCACATAGGTCTGGCCGTCAAAGAGCTTTGGGTCGCCGCCTACCTGAGCGCCGCGCCGTTTGGCCTCGGCGGCCAGCAGCGCGATCAGTCTGCGCATCGGGAAGGGATTCCGGTCGGACACGGCGAGTTGATAAACCCGGTCCGCCTTCCCTTCGGCCAGCAATGCAGCCACGCCCAACATCGCCGCGGCGATCTGATCAACCGGCACAACTTCGAGCGACAGATCCCCACGCGCCGGCCATTCACTCATGCCGCCCAGCGCCATCAGGACCAGCGGCGCCGCAGTCCGTCCGCCCTCCACCCAGCCGGGGAAGGGAAACTCAAGCGCGCTCTCAACGATGGCTGGCCGGACGATGGCCCACTCGATATCGCTGCGGGCCGCGAGCGTTTGCTCGCCCAGGCTCTTGGTGTAGGTGTAGGTGTTAACCCAGCCCCAACGCTCTGCGCGCGAACGTCCCAGTTCTATGAGGGCTCGCTGGGCGGTTCCGTCACGGCCTTGTGCGTTGAGTTCACCGATGCGCTCGCGCAGTTTGGCGATCTCCGTTTGGGCGTCGAACGCCATGTCGTTGCAGTCTTTGCGCAGCGGGTAAAAACCCTCGATGAGCTGGCTCTCTTCGACCAGTCCGTTGCCCCGTCCGGCGACGTAGCAAGTGGAGACGTGCAGCAGCTTGGCGCCGATCCGCCCAGCTAGATCCGCAACCTTCTCGACCGCATCGACATTGGCGCGCAGCGATTCATCGACCGGCGCGAAAAATTCCACAAGGCCCGCGCAGTGGATGATCAGCTTGACGCCGGCCATCGCTTGGGCTGCTTCATCACCGAGTTCGGCGGCGTCGCCCTCGTGCACCACGATGCGCTCGGCGAAGCCTTCGCGGTCGAACGGTTGGAAGACCGGCGAGGCCAACACCTCGTCCTCAAAACGCTGCTGTGCCGAGACGCCCCGGCGCGGGCGCACGAGTACATGGACGCGCGCGGCTTCCGGATAACGGGCGAGCAGCATCGCCAAAGCGACTTTGCCGACAAAGCCGTTTGCGCCGGTTATCAGAATTTCGTTCGCTTGGAACGTTCGGGAAACGTCGATCAAAAGGCGAGAACTCTCCACGCAAGAAGGGCTTCGAGGCCGCACGGCGGAGGTCGAATACCCCACGCTATCGGCCCGTAAACCCATTGTCAAGAGCGGGGAACCTGCGTGCTACACTTGCCTCTATCAGGCGTCGCCTGCACCCGCCGCTTCGGCGGGCTTTTTTATTCCGCTCTGAGGATCTGACCTTGTTTTTGGCTCTCGAAGAACGCCTCCGCACCGCGGTCGCAGCGCACATCAAACAGCGCTACAACGTCGATATCCCGGTCGTTATCGAGTTGCCCCGTCAGCAGGAGTTTGGCGAGTTGGCCACGCCGGTTAGTTTTGCTTTGGCTAAGGAACTGAAGCAAGCCCCACGGCAGATCGCCATGGAGTTGGTGGGCAAGCTAACCGATATCCCGGGAATCGCCAGTATCGAACTGGCTGGCGGGGGCTTCTTGAACGTTCGCCTGGAGCGCGGCGCCTATGCGCAGAGCCTCCGCGCGGGAGAATCGTACGCCGCCGATCGTACGCCCAAAAAAATCATCATCGAGCACACCAATATCAATCCGAACAAGGCCGCGCACATCGGACACTTGCGCAATGCGGTGCTCGGAGACACGCTGGTGCGGATGATGCGCGCGCTAGGCGAGAACGTCGAGGCGCAGAACTACATCGACAACACCGGCGTGCAGGTAGCGGACGTTGTGGCGGCGTTCCATCACTTGGAGAAAATGACCGCGGCTAAGGTAGTCGAGTTAGTCGATAACCCTGACGTGAGGTTCGACTATTACTGTTGGGACCTCTACGCGCGCATCTCGCAGCACTACCAAAACGAACCGGACGCCCTGGCCTGGCGCGCCGAAACGCTGCACGCCATCGAAGCCGACCAAGGCGATTTGGCCGAGATCGGACGCATCGTCGCCGGCGCCGTCGTGCACTGCCACATGGACACGATGTACCGCCTCAACGTGGAGTACGATCTGCTGCCGCGCGAAAGCGAAATCCTGCACATGCAGTTCTGGTCGGCGGCGTTCGAGATGCTCAAAGAGCGTAAGGCGATCTATCTCGAAGACAAAGGCAAACTCAAAGGCTGCTGGGTGATGCCTTCCGATCTATTCCAAGAGACGAAGCAGAAGGACGCCGAAGAGGAAGAAGAGTCGAAGTTCGAAGAATCGAAAGTCATCGTGCGCTCGAACGGAACGGTGACTTACGTCGGCAAAGACATCGCTTACACGCTGTGGAAGTTCGGCCTGCTAGAAGGCAGGGACTTCCACTACAAGCAATTCCGTAGCTATCCTTCCGGTCGTGTTGCCTGGTATTCGGTTCCCGACGCCTCCGATCCGCAAACGCCACGATTCGGCAAAGGCGATGCGGTCTTTAACGTGATTGATACGCGGCAATCATATCTGCAAGACGTCGTGAAGGCGGGCTTGCAGTGTTTGGGCTTCAAAAAGGTCGCCGAGAACTTCGTCCATTTCTCGTATGAGATGGTGGCGTTGACGCCGCGCTGCTGTGCGGAACTCGGCATCGAACTGTCTGAAGAAGATAGACGGCGCCCTTACGTCGAGGTCTCGGGCCGCAAGGGCTTGGGAGTCAAAGCCGACGACTTGCTCGACATGCTGATCGCCAGCGCCTTGCAAGAAGTCAGCAGCCGACATGAGCAGCTGCCGTACGACGAACGCAAGAAGATTGCCACCCAGATTGCCGTCGGCGCTCTGCGTTATTTCATGTTGCGGTTTACGCGGACCACGGTGATTGCCTTCGACTTCCAGGAAGCCTTGAGCTTCGAGGGAGAGACCGGACCCTACGTGCAGTACGCAACCGTGCGGGCGCGCAACATCCTGCGCAAGTTTGAAGCAACGGGCGAAAGCATGCCGGACTTCGATGCCGAGTTGACGCCCGCAGTGCTCGCTAGCCAACTGGAGAACGAAGATTTTTGGCAATTGATGCTGTCCGCTTCGCGTTTGCACTGGGTCGTACAGCGGTCGATCAATGCAGCCGAGCCCGCCCAACTGGCGCGCTACGCCTTCCAGGTGGCGCAGACGTTTAACAACTTCTACCACCAGCACCACATCCTCAAAGAGGAAGATCCCGAGCGCAAGGTCTTCCTGCTGTGGATGACCCAGTTCTTCTTGAAGGAACTGACGGCGGTACTCGATGTAATGGGTATCGAAGCGCCGCGGGTGATGTAGTTCGAGGCCTATTCGGGAATGTAGTAGAGGCGAATCGAGTTGCCGACCAGCATGTACGGTTCGTAGCTTTCGAGCCAGCCGTAACGCGCGGGGTATTGTTTGAGGCGGGTCAGGCTGACGGCCACCCACCCGGACGGCTGCTCGCCCGCTGCGATGTCGGCTGGTTCGGGGGAAACGAAGACTGCCGGGTTGAGCGAGCCGGAATAGGCGAAGTGCAGCTTCTCGATCTTGAGGGCTCTAGTCGTCTCGGCGAAACGGAGCAAGTCCTGCCCCCAGTCCAAGTCTGAGCCGACCAAGATGTTTTCGGGGTGATCGCCGGCAAATTGATTGAAGTACGGCAGATAGTCTGGGTGAGCCTGAAGCGACTCCAGAGTTTGCCAGCCGAGCAAAAGCGCGACGACAACCTTCAACTTCTTCGAGGGCCGCACTGCCGGGCCAATGCTTGCAGCAGCCAGTGCGAGCAAGGGATAGATCACGAGGATGTGGCGAACTCCTAGGTTGATGTTTGCTGTCATCGCGCAGGCCATGATGGCGACGGCGCATCCGGCAAGTGCAGGCAGCCGCCAGTCCCGTTGACGAAATCCCGTTACGAAAACCATTCCAAGTGAAGCTAAGCCCAGCAGCAGGAAGGGAATCGGGGTCTTCACAGCGAAAGCGACAGGGAAGAAATACCACCAGCCATGCATGCGGATCTCTCCGAGCAGGTACGACCGGTGCCCGGAGTGATTGTGTTCGTGGACCTCTAAGACTCCGCGGAGCATCTCTCCTGCTGGGTAGACGGGCGCCTCGAAAATCTGCATAAGCTCGTCTTGGCTCAGGCCCGTCACCTTGGGAATCGAGGGGAAAGGGAAACCCTTGGCGGCGACGTCGGCAGGCAACAACAATGGGCCGACCGAGAAGCGCAGGCCAGCCCAAACGATCAGTCCGCAAACTGCCAACCCGACGGCCACCCATTGGCCAACCTTGCGCCAATCGGCAGCGTTTCGCCAGGGCATCGCCGGTCCCAGCAGCCAGCGGAACAAGAGCATCACGGGCAGGCAAACCGCCAAGAACGGGATGCTCGAGAACTTGGTCAGCAGCGCCAAGGCGACGCAACAGCCAGCGGTTATGAAGGTCTTCAGAGAGGGTCGCGCGATTACGGCAAACAATGAGCCAATGGCAATGAAGACAGTGGCCGCCGAGGCCATGTCCGTCGTTGCGAGACTCGCATGAGCGAGCACCGTCGGCGTTGTAGTCAGCAAGACCGTGGCAATGATCGCCCCTTCGACGCCGAACCAGCGTTTGGCCCAAGCGGCTAGTAGGATGCAAGCGGACACAAAGAACGGCAAGATGCCCAGCCGCGCCAACGAGAGCGTCAGCAGATAGTTCCCACCTGCAAACAGGACTTGATTGCCATCCGCCCACATGGTGACGTTATCGGCGCCGGGCACTGGCTCAGTACCAGCTAGGTAGGGCCCGAGCGCGGCCGCGACGCGGGCCAACGGCGGGTGCTGCTCTTCGATGGTGTAGCTTCCCAGCCCCAGCCACTCCAGGCCGCAGAGAATGTGCGCGGGCTCGTCGTAGGTCTGGGGGAATACCATCGTGGTCAGGGCGATGCGCACCATCGCGACTACGATGAGCAGCCGGACCCACGAATGCCAAGGACGATTCAACAACGATCGCCGGGTCGCCCGCTGCTCGTCCTTAGGTTGATCCATACGTCCTTGTCGTGCGGTGTTACTATCCGGCTAGCTTCTTGACCAGCAACTCGTTCACCGCTTTGGGGTTGGCTTGGCCGCGAGTCGCTTTCATGACTTGGCCGACGAAAAACGCCAGGATGCCTGTCTTGCCGCCGCGATAGGTCTCGACTTGGCCCGGATTAGCGGCAATGATGCCGTCGATGATCTTCTCCAACTCGCCGGTATCGGAAATTTGCTTCAGGCCTTCGGACTCGATAATCTCGGCGGCCGGCTTGCCGCTGGCGAACATCTTGCCGAAAACGTCCTTGGCGAGTTTCGACGAAAGCGTGCCGTCAGCCAGCAACTTGAGCAGTTCAGCCAAGCCCTCGGCGCTGATCGGCGATTCGGCAACGGACTTCTCGGCCGTGTTCAGAGCGCCCGTTAACTCGCCCTGCACCCAGTTGGCGACCATTTTGGGGTCGCCGCTCAGCTTCGCTGCGGTCTCGAAGTAGTCAGAAGTTTCCTTCGAGGCGATCAGCACGCGGGCATCGTATTCGGAGACGCCGTACTCGTCGATGAAACGTTGGCGCTTGGCCGGCGGCAGCTCCGGCATCGAATCACGAATCTCTCCCAGCCACTTGTCGTCGACAATCAGCGGCGGCAGATCGGGCTCGGGGAAGTAGCGGTAGTCGTGCGCCTCTTCCTTGGAACGCATCGACGTCGTCTCGCCCGTGGTGTTGTTGAACAGGCGCGTTTCTTGGACAATCTTGCCGCCGTCCTCGACGATGGCTACCTGCCGGGCGATTTCGTACTCGATGGCCGCCTTGGCAAAGCGGAACGAGTTCACGTTCTTGACCTCCGCGCGAGTGCCGAACTCTTGCTGACCCTTGGGCCGGACCGAAACGTTCACGTCGCAGCGCAGTTGGCCTTTCTCCATGTCGCAATCCGAGGCGCCCGAGAATTGCACGAGCTGCTTGATTGCCGTGAGATACGCGAACGCCTCGTCCGAGCTGCGCATATCGGGCTCAGAGACGATCTCAGCCAACGGCGCGCCAGCGCGGTTCAAGTCAACGTAGCTGTACTGGTCCGAGTCGCGATATCCGTCGTGGGTATTCTTGCCGGCATCCTCTTCCAAGTGCAGGCGGGTGACGCCGATGCGCTTCGCCGTGCCGTCTTCAAGCTCAATGTCCACCCAGCCGTGCTCGGCCAAAGGCTCATCGAACTGCGAGATCTGATAGCCCTTGGGCAGGTCGGGGTAGAAGTAGTTCTTCCGCGCGAATACCGATTTGCGATTGATCTTGCAATTGATCGCCAGCGACGCGCGAATGCCTTGCTCGACGGCGGCGCGGTTCAACACCGGAAGCGCGCCGGGCAGCCCCAGTACGACCGGGTCGGTTTGGGTATTGGGATCGTTGCCGAACTCGTGCGAACTGGGCGAGAAAATCTTAGTCGCCGTCTTGAGCTGCACATGGACCTCAAGCCCAATCACAACCTCATATTTGGCGATGGTTTCCGGGTCCGCGAGGATGACTTCAGGAGCGAGCATAGAAGCCGCGATTATATCAATCGCCTTCGAGTCGCTCGCGCAGCTCGTCCAGGCGCCTGGCCCAGAACTGCTTGGCTTGCTCGGCGGATTCGCGGTCGGGGAGCTTGCTCTGTTGCACGCCCACTGCGCACTTGCCGTCACCCTTCGCGTTTGCGCCGATCAGTACGTCGCCGCCGTCGGGCCAGTTGAGCCGCAGCAGCAGCCGTTTGTCTTCGCGGATGCTGCGAATCTGGGACTTCTTCGCTTCGGGCAACCACTGCAGACTCTTACAGGCCTCCCAGGCCTTCTCGACCGGAACTGCCATGGTCCGTTCGCGCTGTATCTGGTAGCCGTCCTTTTGTTCGTGTTTGTCGCGCAGTCCGCGGGCCTGCTCATAGGTGACGGCGATCATCTGCGACCACCAGCCGCCTAGCGGGTAGGAATCGGCAAGGTGCCGGGCGATCGTCTTGTGATCCCACTCGAGCGCGCCGGCCTGGTCTAGTTGAGAGAACCATTGGACCCAGGTTTTGCCCGTCTTGGCCAGCACTGCCGCGTCGCTTACTGCCATAGAATCAGAAGTATAGCGGGAACCCGTGGCGGATTTACAATGGCCCAGGCTATACTAGCGAAGACAGGTTCTCCTGTGGGCCGGTCTGTCTACATAAGCGTCAAAGCCATGGAACGAGGGAAGCTCTTGTTCGAAGAGGCCCTAGGCGCGGAGTCCCTAGAGCTCCCCGATAATTGGCGGCCAGTCGGGACGGTTCGTGCTGTTGGTTCAGGCGAGCTGTTAGATCCGTCGGGCACGCGTACGATACGTCTGCGCGGGCGAATTAAGGGCGAGTTAGAAAATGAGTGTGCGATCGGTTTAGAGCCGATCCGGCGGAAGTTCGACAACGAGTTTGACCTCTTCTATTACCCCGAAGAGCTAATCGCTGAAGATGGGGAATACGCCCTGACCAGCGAGGACGCCGATGTCGGGTTCTATGAGGGAGACGGACTGTTCTTGGAAGACGCCGCCGTGGAACAAATTGTGTTGTGGCTGCCGATGCGGCCAGAATGCGAAGATGCTGAGAGGACAGGTTCTTGCCCGCACACCAAAGCGGCGCCGGAACAGCAGACGGAAGCCGACGCGGAAGATCCGCGCTGGAATGCTCTGCGTGGATTTAAATTGAACTGACTGAGGTGATCGCGAGATGCCGAATCCTAAACGCCGCCATTCGAAATCGCGGACCAGCAAGCGCAGGGCGCACGACTTTTTGACGACACCTTCGATCACGACGTGTCCGCAGTGCAGCGAGGCTAAGCTTCCGCACCGTGTCTGCTTGAATTGTGGTTACTATCGCGATCGCGAAGTGATCGAGGTCGACTCGGAATAACCGTCCGTCCGTCGCCCGAAATCTTGCGACGCTTCGTATCGTCTCCCAGCCAGTGAACGAAAGAATCACCATCGCCGTTGACGCCATGGGCAGCGATGCTTGTCCTACGGCTGAGGTTGAAGGCGCGATTCTTGCGGCCCAGGAGCATGACGTTCGCGTACTGCTTTGTGGGCCCGAGGAGCGTCTACGAGCGGAGCTGAGAGCGGCTGGAGGCAACGGTCTGCCGATCGAGGTCGTCCACGCCCCCGACGTCATCACCATGGAAGACTCCGCCGGCAAGGCCATGCGCGCCAAGCGGGACAGTTCCATCCACGTCGCAGCTCGGCAAGTGCGCGAGGGCAACGCTGCCGGGGTCATCTCGGCCGGCAATACCGGCGCTTGCATGGCCATCGTCAAGACGATTCTCGGCCTAGTCCCCGGCGTCAAGAGGCCTGCCTTGGCGCAGGTCTTTCCTACGCTCGAAGGTACCTGGTCGGTGCTGGTCGATGTCGGCGCCAACGTCGACGCTTCACCCGAAATGCTGGCGCAGTTCGCCGCCATGGGCGAGATCTACTCGCGCGTAATCTGCCATTGCGCCCAGCCTCGAGTCGGAATCTTGTCGATCGGCGAAGAAGACCACAAGGGCAACGAACTGACCAAGCTCGCCGCGCCGATGATTCGGCAACTGCCGGTGGAGTTCATCGGCAATGTCGAAGGCAACGATCTCTACTCCGGCAAGGCCGACGTGATCGTCTGCGACGGCTTTACCGGCAACGTCGCGCTGAAGGTCAGCGAGGGGCTCGTCGCCACGATCAAGGCGATGCTGCGTCAGTCGCTCGAGAAGACGCTTCAGGCGAAGATTGGGGCCGTGTTGGCCCGCGACGCGTTTGAAGATTTCCGCAAACGCGTGGACTACACCGAGTACGGCGGAGCGCCGCTGCTGGGCGTCAAGGGCGTCTGCCTAATCAGCCACGGCAAGTCCAACTCAAATGCGATCAAGAATGCGATTCGCGTCGCCGCAGAACTCAGCCGCGGACGCATCAACCAGCGTATCGAAGAGACTCTGCACGAGAGCCTCAAGGTCACTAGTCCCGTCAGCGCCTGAAGGCCGTCAAAGCGAGCAGTCTAAGGGGCCTCGGTAGCTCTGACTGCTTTGCGACTGTGATATGCTCTGCGACTGGGGATCGGAATGATTCTTAGGACGGCATTTCTCATCGCCATTCTCACCTCTGGGCTTATGGTTCTGAGCGCCGAAGATTCGATTCCCGGCGTCTTTACTTCGGCGCAGGCTGAGGCGGGCCGCGCGGATTACGAGCGCACTTGCGAGAGGTGCCACACACCCTCCTTGTTGGGACGGAAGGGCGGCCCGAATGAACTGCCGCCGCTCACCTCTCTGTCGCTTGCCGATCAGAAATTCATTGGGCATCATGGGTTCGTCTTTGTTCCGCCGCTGGCTGGCAAGACATTCCTCGACCGCTGGGGAGCTAAAACTGCCGCCGAACTCATCGCGCGGTTTCAGATTACTGTCGATGACGGGTTCTTTGGGTTTGAGAACATCACCGAGGAGACGACGGTCAACATCACCGCATACGTCCTGCAGGTGAACGGAGCGCAGGCGGGGTCCCAGCGGTTGACCCGGGCAACGGGCGACGTAGTCAATTCAATCACCCGGTAACTGGCAGGGATGGGCGAGAACCGCTAGGCCGCGCGTCCGTCTACCTGCGGCGGTACTCCGCCGTGATCGTCGAGTTGATCCCGCCGCGCGGCGTGAACTCTCCAGTAACGCGTAACCAAACAGGCTGCATCGTCTTCACCAAGTCGTCCTTCATCTTGTTCACCGCGTTCTCGTAGAAAATCCCCAGATTGCGGTAGGCCAGCAGATACATCTTCAGCGACTTCAGCTCGGCACATTCCTTGTCCGGCTCGTACTCGATAGTGATCTTGCCGTGGTCCGGGAGACCGGTCTTAGGGCACACCGAGGTGTACTCCGGAATCTCGATCTTAATCACGTAGTGCGGATACTGGTTCGGCCAAGTCTCAATCACAGGCAGTTCTGCGTCAACGCCCGCTTGGGCGTGTTCGTCGGTGTAGTTCGCCATTAAGGCCAGTCTATACCGTCAGGCGCTCGATGCACGTCACTCCGCGTCCAACGCGAAGGCCACCACGTAATCGCCCAACTGGTTCCCGAGCTTTCCGTGTCCGCCGGCGGAAATCACGATGTACTGCCGGCCGTCTGCGCCCTGGTAGGACATCGGCGTCGCCTGCGCATTCGCGGGCAACTCCAACTGCGCTAGCACCGCGCCTGTCTCGATATCGTGGATGTGCAGCCGCTGATCCGTACGACTTGCCCCGATGACGACCAGCCCGCCGGCGGTGACCAACGGCCCGCCCAGCCCCAAGTCACCCGGAATACTTTTCCCCTCACCAATCTTGATCTCGCCCAGCGGCGCTCTCCAGCGAATCTCTCCGTCCGCGGCGTTGACCGCGACCAGCGAGCCCCAGGGCGGCGCAATGCAAGGTATTCCCGAAGGCCCCAGTAGCGTCTCGCGGTACATGCCATAGGGGGCCCCAGTCTGGCGGGACCACTCGCCCGTCAAGCGATTGTCCGTGTCCTCGCGCTGCTGAGTAAACTTTTCGGCCGGGATCAGCTTCACCAGCGTCGCCAGTCGATTGACCATCGCCACCATCAGCCCGCTCTCGGGATCGAACGCCGCCCCTCCCCAATTGACCCCGCCAACGTTTCCTGGGAAGAAGATCGAGCCCTTCACGCTCGGCGGCGTGAACAGCCCCGCGTAGTTGGCTTGGGCCAGCTGCTCCCGGCAAGACTCCAAGTCTTGTTCGCTCAGCCCCCAGGCCGCCTCGGCATCTAATTGCGTCGGCATCAACGGCGGATTCGTCGGGAACGGCTGCGTCCGAGACGCCGCCTCGCCAGCAACATCGCTCACCGGAACCTCGCGCTCTTCCACATCCAACAACGGCTCGCCCGTCTCGCGATCAAGCAGAAAGTAGTGCCCCATTTTGGTGTTCACCGCGACGGCGGCTACGCTCTCGCCCGCCCGCTGGACCTCGATCAACGTCGGCTGGGCGGCCACGTCGTAGTCCCAAAGGTCGTGATGCACCACCTGGAAACCCCACACCAGTTTGCCTGTCGATCCGCGCAGCGCGACCACTGAGTTCGCCCAGCGATCCTCCCCAGGACGCATACCGCCGTGGAAGTCCGGGCTCGCGCTCCCGGTCGGCACGAAGACCAAGTCCCGTCCCTCGTCCACCGACAACGGCGCCCAGGCGTTCGCCGCGCCCGTTTCAAGATCCGCGGGCAACGGATCCCACCTCCAAGTCAATTTCCCCGTCCTCGCATCGTAGGCCCGCACCGCGCCGCTTTCGACGATCGCCCGCCGGTTGTCGCCCAATGACGAACCGACCACCACGAGATCGCCGATCACCGCCGGCGGCGAAGTAAGTTGGTAGTCGCCGCGGTCCTTCAAATCGATGCCGTCCACTAGGTCCACCGTGCCGCCTTTTCCAAATCCCGAACAAAGGCGGCCCGTCGCCAAGTCCAACGCGATCAGCCGCGCATCGATCGTGCCCACGAATACCCTCTTCGCGCACGCTTCGTCGCTCGCTGCGTTCGCAGGCCGCCAAACGGCGACGCCGCGTGACGTCACTTCCGAGTAGTCCATCGAGCGGTCGACCTCCGGGTCGAAGCTCCACAGTTCTTTCCCTGTCGTCGGATCGAGCGCAAATACCTTGTTGAACGGCGTCGGGAAGATCAGTTGATCGTCAACCATCAGCGGCGTTGCCTCGAATGCCGCCTTGCGGTTCAACTGGGTTTCAGGCTCCAGGGCGCCGGTTCGGAAGGTCCAGGCAACCTGCAGCCGCTCAGCATTGCCGCGGTGTATCTGCCGTAAGGGCGAGTAGCTCATGCCCCCTGGGTCGCCTGAGTAGGATGACCATTCGCCAACCGGCTGCGCCCCGAGAGAGGCGACGAGCAAAAGGATCACAGAGAGAATGCGCATAGTTTCATCATTTAGCCCACGACCAGCTTCGCCAACTCCGTCTCATCGAACTCGAACCCCAACCCCGGACCTTCCGGCACGCCGACGCTGCCTGGGCGGTAGGGCAGGCGCTTTGAGAGGATGCGGTCGCCAAAAGCCTGTTTGTACGTCTCGCCGCCTTCGAGGATGACCGCGTTCGGCGTCGCCAAACACAGATGAATGGCCGAAGCTCGATACGGCGCCGAGCCCATCGACGAATGCGGCGAGAACAGAATGTTGTAAACGTCAGCCATGATGGCGATCCGCTTGGTCTCGGTTATACCCACCCGCGAAGTATCCGGGTTGACAATGTCGCAAGCGCGGCGTTCGAACAGTTCCTTGAACTGAAAACGGTTCGAGTACTGCTCGCCGGCGCAGATGGGCACGTCCATCCGATCCGCCAACACGCTGTACGCGCCGTAGTCCTCTGGCATCAGTACGTCTTCCCACCAACCTAAGTTCCCTATGGTGTCGAGACGCCGGCCGACGCGCGTCGCTTCGGCCAAGGTGTAACCGGCGAGCGAGTCCACCAGGATCTGGCCCTTGCCTTCGAGGACTTCTGCCGCGGCGAAGACACGGTCCACATCGCGAGTCTCTTCGCCGCGGCCCTTGGCCAAGCTCATTTTCTGATTGGGGAAGCCGCGTTCGAGCAGCGCCTGGGCGTTGTCGCGCACCTGTTCCGGCGGTCCTCCGCCGACGCCTTGGTATGTCGGAATCGAATCGCGGAACTTGCCGCCCAGCAACTGATAGACCGGCATCTCGGCGGCCTTGCCGACGATGTCCCACAGCGCAATGTCGATGCCCGCCATGGCGCGGGTGAAGTAGCCGGTGCCGTAGCCGCGCAGCCGCTGGGTCGAGTACATCTTTTCCCAAATGGGTTCGATCTGGCGGGCGTCTTGTCCCAGCAAGATGGGCCGGAACAAGTCGAGGATCGCAGTCTTGACCACTCGCGGAGTCATCACCGCATGGGACTCGCCCCAACCGACGATGCCCTGATCAGTGGTGACCTTGACCAGTAGGGTCTGCTGATAGCCGCCCTGGCGTACCGTCTCGCCGCGCTCCAGACGATTCCAGAGCCCGATGCCGCCCGTAGTCGCGCCGATTGGCGGCATCGAGACGAACTGATCTTCAGGCTTTTTGTCGGGCGGATTGCGCAGGATCAACGCCTCAATGTCCGTGATGATCAGCGGAACGCCGATCTTCGAAGCGGCAGCCCGCAGCGGATCGAAGGCCGACAAAAGGCCGACGCCGGCAGCAGCCTGCAGGAAGTTGCGACGCGATAGGGTGCTCATGTTGGCTCGGATTATACGCCACCCAGCCCCATGGAGCGGAAGTTTTCGCTCTCGCCCAGCGTTGATGAGAAATGTAACCGTATTGGAATCAGCAACTTATTTCATATATGAGTGTATTTGCATCAGATTAGTGAGAATATTCTTGACATTAATTAACTCAGGTTTTATGAAGTCTATAGTTGATAGTTACCCGGGAGGACCGAGAACACCGATGAGACTCATTCGCTACACCCATCCGAACCCCGCTGTGGTTCCCCAACAGGCTGTCGCCTGGAGGCCTGCTGTCGATGTGATCGACGCCGACAAAGAATACGTCCTAGAGGTCGATCTGCCGGGCGTGGACCCCAAGTCGGTTCAAGTCGAGTTAGAACAAGGCTTGCTACAGATCAAAGGCGAGAGAGAGGCCAGCCATGGAGAACATCCATGATAGGTCTAAGTCAAGAGAAAAGAGCGCGACGAGGGCGGGCGTCGCGCATCATCCGCTAATCGGGGCGGTTGAGACGCACCTGGGCGCTGTGCGGGCGAAGCTGGATCGTCCGTGCTGTTAGGCGAATTGTTCGTCGACGAGATCCCGCATTCGAATCGAGTCGCAGCGATCGCCGCCCGCCGGGCGCGACCAGACATCCATGAGCCGCCTTCGCGCGCGCTTCGTCAGCGCGCCGTCGCGGAAGATTCGGTTCGGGTCCAACAAAGGATTCCGCCGGCCTCGAAACAGGCAGTGCGGCCGTCTTCGACGTCGCTGGGCGACATCGTCACGGAGTCACCGAGGCGCAAGGCCCGGCGGAAACTAGTCGTCGGCTCAGCGCCGCTCGTAACCCGTCGCGCGGCGGTCGACCGCCAGCAGGAGCGCGACCAGTTGGCGCGCGACGCGAACCGCGGCGCGATTGCGATGTCCGCGCTCAACTTGTTTTTGGTGCAGCCGCGCCAGCTCTTCGTTCCAACGCGGCGCGAGATGGGCGGCTTCGATCAACACGTGCTGCAAGTGCGGATTGCGTTGCTTCGACAGCGGTCCGCGTTTCGACTTGCCGGCCGACTCGTTCAGCCGCGCGCACAATCCGCAGTAACTTACCGCGCGGTCGAGAGACGAGAAACGTTGCGGGTCGCCGATCTCTAACGCCCAAGTCAGCGCCGTCACCGCGCCCACGCCCGGGATCGTGCGCAGCCGCGCGACGCGCTCGCGGAGTAAGGGATGTTCGAGCAGCCGTTTCTCGACCAGCCGCACGGCGGCGGCGGAGTCTTCGAGCCGGTCGCGGCTGGCGCTCAACAGCAGCAGATCGGCCTCGCTCGCGTCGAGTTCATCGAGGTAGGCGTAGAAGTAGCGTTTGCCGTGCAGCTTGCTCTTGGCGTAGGGTTCGCCCAGTTCCATCAGCACGGTGGCGATGCGGTTCTTGCTCCAAGTCGCTTGCTCGACCAGCCGCCGGCGGAAGCGCAACAGCCGCCGTAGCTCGCGCAACTCGGCGGGCGGCATCCACACGCGCGGCAGTAGATCGGCGCGACACAGGTCGGCAAGTTTGGCGGCGTCGATGCGGTCGCTCTTCTTCTTGGCCCGCGCGATCGCGTCCAAGGCCGCCGGATGGGCCACCGCCAAGTCTTCGGCGTACGGCGCCAGCGTATCGTGAATCCAACCGCTGAACGGCGTCGCTTCCAGCGCTCCTTGCCAGACCGACTTCCGGACGGCCCACTCTGTCAGTGCTTCGCGCGTGGCGTCTAGTCGCCCTTCTTCCACCAACTCGCCCGCCGCCGTCTTCACGCAGTAGCTCACCGTTTGCTTGTGTACGTCCAGTCCGATATAGTGCATCTCGGTTCTCCTGAGTCCGGGTTCTAAGGCGCCGCTTTCCGCGGCTGCGCTTAGCTTCCTACTCCCGTCAGGAGAACCGCTCTTCTTGCCCGCCACCTATACATCGAAACAGGCAGCCTACACCATGCGCGAACGACGGGCCGGCAAGTTCGAGCGCAGCTTCCGAGTTCCCGACGCGGTTGATGCTGACGGCATCACGGCCAAGTACGACAAGGGCGTTTTGGAGATCCGTGTCCCCAAAGTCGAGCGCTCGCGAAAGATTCCAATTCAGTAAGCAAAGGAGGATTAGACAATGTCGTTGGTCAAACATACTCCCCGAGGCATGACGCCCTGGTTTGGTCTGGACCGCTTCCTTGATGATTTCGACCGCTCGTTCGGCGAGCAGGGCGCTTGGGCGCCGGCGGTCGATATCTACGAGGACGAGAAAGCCATCACCTTGAAGGCTGAATTGCCCGACATGGACGAAAAGGATATTGATGTGAGAGTCGAGGAAGGCCATCTCACGATCAAGGGCGAGAGGAAGTTCGAAACCGAAGAGAAGAAAGAGAACTTCCATCGCATCGAGCGCCGCCACGGCTCCTTTGAGCGCACTTTCGCCCTGCCCGATACGGTCGACGCCGAGAACATTTCGGCGAAGTACGATAAGGGCGTCCTGAAGGTTGTCGCGCCGAAAGTCGAGCGTCCCAAGAACGCCCGCACCATCCAGGTCAGCTGACCTAACCTGGCGGCGGAATGGGTCTGCAACCTTCCGCCGCCGTGATTCATCTCTAAGCCGAGGACAACGACATGATTCGCTTCGACAAATTCACCCAGAAGGCTCAAGAGGCTGCCCAAGGCGCCCAGTCGATCGCCTCTGAACACGGGCATCAACTGGTTCACCCCCTGCACTTGTTGATTGCGTTGGCCGAAGAGCGCGAAGGAGTTGTCGGGGCGGTTTTCGACAAGTGCGGCATCAAGCGTGAAGTGGTGGCCGAAGACGCGCGCAAGTTATTACGCGATATCCCCCAAGTGCAGGGCGCCCAGGCCGGTACGCACCTGACGCCAACGCTCAACGCGGTTCTAGAGAACGCCTTCAAAGAGACCGAGCGCTTCAAAGACGAGTTCGTCTCGACCGAGCATTTGCTGTTGGCTTTGGCTGACAGCAAGGACGACCCGGCGGGCCGATTGTTGGATCATGTCGGCGCCTCGCACGATGCCATCTTGCACGCCTTGCAGGCGGTTCGCGGCTCGCAGCGCGTCACCGACCAGAACCCCGAATCGAAGTATCAAGCCCTGGAGCGCTACTCCATCGACCTGACCGAGCGCGCGCGGCAAGGCAAGCTGGACCCCGTCATCGGACGTAACGAAGAGATTCGGCGCGTCGTGCAAGTGCTTTCGCGCCGCACCAAAAACAACCCCGTGCTGATCGGCGAGCCCGGCGTCGGTAAGACGGCCATCGCCGAGGGACTGGCCCAGCGCATCATCGCCGGCGATGTTCCTGAGTCGCTCAAGAACAAGAAATTCGTCTCCCTCGACCTCGCGTCGATGATCGCCGGCACGAAGTTCCGCGGCGAGTTCGAGGACCGCCTCAAAGCGGTACTCAAAGAGATACAGGACTCCAACGGACAGGTGATCTGCTTCATTGATGAGCTGCATACGCTCGTCGGGGCCGGCGGAGCCGAAGGCACTATGGACGCGGCCAACATGCTGAAGCCCGCCTTGGCTCGGGGCGAACTGCGTTGCATCGGCGCCACCACGTTGGCCGAATATCGCAAGTACATCGAAAAGGACGCTGCGTTGGAGCGACGCTTCCAGCAAGTGTTGGTGGATCAGCCGACGGTCGAGGACACCATCGCGATTCTGCGCGGCATCAAAGAGACCTACGAGATTCACCACTCGGTGCGTTATCGCGACTCGGCGCTTGTCGCAGCGGCAGTGCTGTCGCATCGCTACATCGCCGACCGCTTCTTGCCCGACAAGGCCATCGACTTGGTCGACGAGGCTGGCGCCACTTTGCGCATGCAGGTCGATTCGGTCCCGGTCGAAGTCGACAGGCTTGATCGCAAGGTGATGCAACTCGAGATCGAGAAGCAGGCCTTGCAGAAAGAGAAGGACAAGCCTTCGCGGGAGCGCCTGGTCGTCATCGAAACGGAACTTGCCGAGTTGAAAGGCGAGGCGAGCGTGCTGCGCAATCGTTGGCTGCAAGAGAAGCAGTTGATCGAGAAGGTCAAGGCTCTCAAAGAAGAGCACGAGAAAATGCGTAAGCAAATCGAGCAAGCGCAGCACTCCGGCGATCTACAAAAAGCGGCGGAGTTCCAATATGACAAGTTGCCCAAACTCGAGAAAGACATCGAGCTGGCGACCAAGAAGCTCGAAGAGGACCACAGCGACTCGAGCTTGCTGCGCGGCGAGGTGACCGAAGAGGACATCGCCCGGATCGTGGCCAAGTGGACGGGCATTCCGGTGAGCCGGATGCTCGAAGGCGAGATGCAAAAGCTAGTTCACATGGAGAAGCGGCTGGAGCAGCGCGTCATCGGCCAGAGCGAGCCAGTGGAGCACGTGGCCAACGCGATTCGCCGCAACCGGGCCGGCCTGAGCGACCCGAACCGGCCGATTGGTTCGTTCATCTTCTTGGGTCCGACCGGCGTCGGCAAAACGGAGTTGGCCAAGGCGCTGGCCGAGTTCTTGTTCGACGACGAGAAGTCGATGATCCGCATCGATATGTCCGAATACATGGAGAAGCATGCCGTTTCCAGAATGATCGGCGCGCCTCCGGGCTACATCGGACATGACGAAGGCGGGCAACTCACCGAGCATGTGCGGCGCCGCCCTTATTCGGTGGTTTTGCTCGACGAGATCGAGAAGGCGCACCCGGATGTCTTCAACGTGTTGTTGCAAGTGCTCGACGACGGGCGTCTGACAGACAGCAAGGGACGCACGGTGAGCTTTACCAACACGGTGATCATCATGACCTCGAACGTCGGCACCAGCGTGCTGCAGAAGAACGGCAAGATCGGCTTCTCGGTAATGCACGCCAAAGACGACGGCCACAAGGAGATGCGCGACAAACTCATGGCCGAGTTACAGCACAGTTTCAAGCCCGAGTTCTTGAACCGCATCGACGACATCATGGTCTTCAGCAGACTCGAGAAAGAGTCTCTGCATCGGATCGTTGATCTTCAGCTCGGCCATCTGCGCAAGCGGTTGGAAGACAAGAAGATCACGATGGACGTGAGCGAGTCGGCCAAAGAGTTACTGCTAACCGATGGGTATGACGAGCAGTTTGGGGCGCGTCCGCTGAAGCGGGCGATCCAGAGACTGCTGCAAGATCCTCTGGCGCTGAAGCTGCTCGATGGCGAAATTGGCGAAGGCGACACGGTTACCGTGGAGCGCGAGGGCGACGAAGACCGCATGAGCTTCGCGGTGAAGAAGGCTGTCCAGGAAGAAGAAGTCCTCCACGTTTAAGGTTGTTTCTAGACGGTTGAACGTGACGGCCCGCAGCGAAAGTTGCGGGCCGTTTCTGTTTCCGGATGGATTCATCCTGTTGATGAGAATCGGCAACCATGCCTTAGAGGACGCGAAAAACGGAGACGCAGCCATGAGGCTGCGTCTAGACACGACCTGACGGTCGTGGCTCCGTTGCGCTGGAGCATGGGCTGGGGAGTTGTCGAAGAGATCGCTTCCTGACGGGCGCGGCTCTGCTGCGCTTGGACAAGCGCATTGATGTGATGTACCGCCGCCCGACGGGCTTTCTTGCCGTAATAACAAGAAAACCCGCCGGAACGGCGGGCGGATTCCCTTC
>JAQCLD010000152.1 GCA_027592785.1 Acidobacteriota bacterium | reverse complement strand
GCCGGAGAGCCTGACGGAACTCCCCTCAACCTCGCAGCGCAAGGAGAAGGCGCATTGTTTCGTCTCCCTCCTGCTCAGGCCAATCGTCTCCCCGGAAGTGGTCGGCTTCACCCCGGGTAAGTCGATGGAGACGCGTTTCTTTGCACCTGGGTCGCTCGTTAGCAACCTGGATTTCGTGGAATCGATCTTCGGCAATGCCGGCGACCCCGCGTTGCCCGAGAATGACGCCGGACTCGACGTCGAACACTGGACCGGCCATACGGGCTGCGTGATCCTCGCGCCGCACCTCGCCCAAGTGTCCAAGAAAGCTGTTGGTTTGCCGCATTGGGACGACGCGACCGAGCGTCAGCGCCGCGACGGCATGTGCTGGAAGGACGAGAACGAACTCTACAACGGAGGCAGCGCCTTCAAACTGACCTGCAGGACCGAGGAAGGCGTGATCGTTACGATGATCGCCGACAACTACTTCGGTTACTGCAAGAAGGAAGTCAAGACTCAAATCAGCTATGCGGCCAACCTCTACGGCGCCTGCGAAGAAGAGCATGCGGGAGGCGCGCTAGCCTTCGCCGGTTCCAGCTTAGGCGACGAGTACCAGGTGGATTCCCGAGCGGCAAATGGCCGCACGTTGACCGACGTGGTTGTCGATTACGAAAAGGACATGGACCTGTTCCAAGAAGGCTATGGCGTCGACAAGCATTTCCCGAACCTGATCTACATTCCCGAGAACGCCAAAGCGTCGCTGAGGGAGCAGCGAATCTCCTGGAAGCGTGGAGACGCTACGCACGAGATTCCGCTGCTGCCCGAGAAGATCTACATCACCCCGTCCGGCTACAAACTGCGCATCGAGAAGCACCCGGCGGCGCCGTCTTGGCGGTTGATCGGCATCGCCGCGGAAGGCGTGCTTTGCCACAAGCCCTGCACGGTCAGCGGCGGCGGAAAGAGCGAAATCTCCAAATCTATCGGCGACTACATGCTGTACGGATCGATCTTCGTCTCGGACCTCAACAAGGATCTCGACCTGGTCAATGAGATCTTCGAGAAAGATTACTCGGAGCGCTGGCAGCCGGGCTCGCACTACCTGGAGCGCTACAAGAAACAGCCGAGCAGGCCCTTCCTGGCCTCCAACCGTTCTGTCGGCAGCGTGATCAAGCTGCTGACTCCTTCGCGCGAATACACTGCAGAGTTCAACCAATGGCTGGCCGAGATCCCTAATCACGTTTACGCCATCGCCTTGATCATCAAGCGATTCTACTCGCCGGAGTGGGGGCCCAATTGGCGGGAGAAGTTCCGGGTCGACATCATCAACGGCGAACCGGGCTACGAGCTGAAGTTCGAGGACCGCAGACTCGTCGGGACCTACCTGCGCATCGGCCTATTGAGCGACCGCACTTGGCGAACGTTCAAAGTCCGGCAAGATTTCTACGCGGCGGATAAAATCCAAACCGAAGATGACATCAGCGCTTCGGTGGTCGCCCCAGGCCGCTTCTTGAAGGGACGGGGCGGCCCCGGAAACTCCGAACGCAGCTACAAGTTCGTGACGAACTGCGAGTATCGCCTGTTTCAGCGGCCCGATGACGCCGTCCACCGCGGCCTCGACAAGCAGACGGAGCTGGACCTTTCCTATCCCGGCAACTTCATCTCGAATTTCGAGCCGCTAAGCCGCGAAGACGTCGAAGCGCTGACGCAACGAATTGTCGACTTCGACGCTTTCTCCGATCCGATGAAGAGGATGCTGCGGCAGGCCAGGCGCTCTGGCTCGGCCTATGTGGTCGCCTCTTCGATTCCGCGGAACATCAACGGGGAGCCGTCCAAGAACCCACGTTATCTGCAAGATCGCCCCGACCTGGTCAATCCCATGGCCAAATACGTAGCAGAACGCGGCGCACGGCTACGGCGGGGCGTTCCCGCGACGGAACCCGTGCACGTGCCAGTGGATGCGGTGCTGATGGGCCGCAGAAACAATCCGCCGGACAAGAAGCTGGGAATCCGCGGTTTGGCCGTGTACGGTCCGATCCACTATCAACAGCGCCCAGAGTTGTTCATGGACCTGGTCGTCTCCCTGACCGGCAAGAGTCCCTCGACGACGGGCTTCGGCAGCGAGGGCGCCCTGACGAAGGGGCCCTTCAACGCGCTCACCTATGCGGCGGACCTAAATGCGGCATTCGTCAGCAGCGTCTTGACGGACCTGGCGGGCTACTCGACTTCGGCCGGATTCATCGGCCCTCATGTGGCGGTCGGCCACGACATCAGTTTGCTGATACCGGAAGTCTGGTGCCGGCTGACTGCCGAGGAGCGCGACGCGGACTGGCTCATCGCCCAAGGCCTGCTGGAACCGGTAGAGGACTTCGAGTGGAAGGGCGCTACCGCGCCGGCAAGCCGGCTTGGCTACCGCATCAACTACCGGTTCGTGCGACGCTTCTTCGGACGCGTTTTCGACAATCCGGATAAGATCTTCGACGAAGCCATGCTGAAGCCGGAGACACAGGACCCGGAAGCCTATTTCGACGGCGTCGAGTACATCGTCGGGGCGCAGAAAGAGACCGCTCAGCACTACTTCGAAGACGGTTCGGTCGAGCAACTGTGCCCACCGTTAAAGGCTTTGCTGGCGATCATGGCCTTTGGTTCTTACGAAGGCAAGACCGAAAAGGACCCGACGATCCGCGCGATGTTCACCCGCGAGAGCGTGCTGGCAAGCGACTGGTATCGCGAGCGGCTGGAGACCAAGCAAGCGCGGGACAGGCAATTGTGGCGCAGACACTTGGAATACGTCGATCGATTCCGAGCCGAGATGGAGGGCTCCGCCGGCGCATTGGACCTCCAGTTGGGCCAGCGCGCTAAGTACGCCCAAGAGCAGTTGCGACGGGTCTCCGCGCCCGAGTATCTCGCCGAATTGCGCGGCACGCTTGGGGCCGATCCGCTGCGCGCGGGCGGAGCTGGATCGTAGGCCGTCGTTTCGGTGTTACGCTGTTGAGTCTTGCGATCTCTCGACCTCGGTTGCGGCATCAATAAACGCCCTGGAGCGATCGGCGTCGACTCCAATCGGCATACGGCGGCCGACGTTATTGCCGACGTGAACAAAGGCTCCCTGCCCTTCCGCGACGGCGCCTTCGACGAAGTCTCGCTTATCCATGTGATTGAACACGTAGACGACGTGATCCACACAATGGAAGAGCTACACCGGATTTGCCGCGCGGGCGGCGTGATCCACCTCGAAACGCCGCACTATACGGACTTCAGCTCGTTCTGCGATCCGACCCATAAGTGGCACCTGAATACCTTCTCGTTCCGCTACTTCACCGAAGACGGCGGCTTTAGCTACTACAGCCGCAGGCGCCTGCGCGAGCGCAAACTCTATGTGAAGCTGCTGCGGCTTTGGAGGCTGCTGGGCTTCGAGTTTCTCGTCAATAACTTCCGGGGATTCCGCAAGTTTTGGGAGCACTACCTTTGCTTCGTTGTGCGCGGCAAGGTGATGGTGTTTGAGTTCGAGACGTTACCCTGCAACGAGCGCTAGTCCTGCTTCACGTTTCGCTGGCGAACGACCTCAAATAGGGCGACCCCGGCGGCAACCGACACGTTGAGAGAGCTGATTTCGCCCTGCATCGGGATACGCAGCAGGAAGTCGCATTTCTCGGCGGTCATACGGTGAAGGCCGCTGCCTTCGGCGCCGACGACGATCACCACTTTGCCTTTGAAATCAGCTTCCCAGGGCGTACGGTCGCCGCGCTCATCGAAGCCATAGATCCAGAAACCTGCTTCTTTGAGTTCGTCCAACGTGCGGTTGATGTTCTTCACTTTGACAACCGGCAAATATTCCAGGGCTCCCGCCGCGGCCTTGGCGACGGTGTCGGTGAGGCCAGCGGCGCGCCGCTCGGGCACGATCACGCCGACTGCGCCGGCTGCGTGGGCGGTCCGGACGATGGCCCCGAGGTTGTGCGGATCCTCGACGCTGTCGGCCACCAGCAAGAAGCCATCGTCTCCGGCCTGCTCGATGAGATCTTCCAAGCGAGCAGCCGATTTCTTGGCGGCGTAGGCCACGACTCCTTGATGGACACCCTTGTCTGCTAGCCTGTCCAGGTTTTCCCGGGGCTCAAAGCGCACGGCTACCGCCCTGGTGCGGCAATCCTCAATAATTTTTTGCAGGCGCTGGCTGGTAGCTCCTTTGGCGATGAGGACTCGATCGATGCCGCGGCCCGCGTCGAGAAGGGCCTGTACGGCGTGAATTCCGATGATTCGATTCATGTGTTGCTTCCGGTATCATAGGATCTTCTGACCACTCGGCGGGCCCTGAAGGCTCGCCGTTTCACTTTCTGACGATGCTGCGATACGAAACTGCTGGAGAATCTCACGGGGAAACCCTCGTTGCCCTGCTCACCGGTCTGCCGGCCGGAGTCCCGATTTCTCTCGAAAAAATCAACCGGGAGCTCTGGCGCCGCCAGCAAGGTTATGGCCGCGGCGGCCGGATGAAGATCGAGACCGACCGCGCGCACATCGTCTCGGGGGTTCGCCATTCGAAGACGATTGGTTCGCCGATCGCTGTCCTGCTCGAAAACAAGGATTGGAAAAACTGGACCGAAGCGCTGCCGGTGGAGGACGCCGAGGGCAGCGCGGACAGCGCCAAGCCGGTTACGCGTCCGCGACCGGGCCACGCAGACCTGGCTGGCTGCATCAAATACAACTTTCCCGAGGCCCGTTACATCTTGGAGCGCGCCAGCGCTAGAGAGACGACATCACGCGTCGCGATGGGGGCCATTTGCAAGCTGCTGCTTGAGCAGTTTGGGATCAAGGTCCTAAGCCATGCGGTGGCAGTGGGCTCGGCACACCTTGGCCGCGACGCCAGTTGGGAAGAAATCGAGGCGCTCTGCGAGAGAGACGAGATCCTGCTGAACTGTGTGGACCACGAAGTCGAACAACGCATGAAGGACGAGGTCGACGTCGCCTACAAGACGAAAGATACCCGCGGGGGCATCTTCGAGGTCGTCGCCCACGGTTTGCCGGTAGGACTCGGCTCGCACATCACCTACGACTCGCGTCTCGACGGACGCTTGGCTCAGGCGATCATGTCGATTCAGGCGCTCAAGGCGGTGGAGATTGGCAGCGGCACCGTGACATCCGTTTCGCCCGGCAAAGACGCGCAGGACACGATCCACTACAACAAGGTCGAGCATGAGTTCTACCGCGGGTCGAACAAAGCCGGCGGCCTGGAGGGCGGCATCACCAACGGGCAGGACCTAGTAATCCGCGGCTACATAAAGCCTATTTCGACGCTGCGCCAGCCCTTGGAGTCCGTCGATCTGCGAACTCGCGAGGTTGCCACGGGAGCGTACGAGCGCTCCGACGTGGCGGTGGTCCCGGCAGCTGGCGTCATCGGCGAGGCCATGACCGCCTTCGTCCTGGCGCAGGCCTTTCTGGAAAAGTTCGGCGGAGACTCGCTGGACGAGACGCGCCGCAACTACGACGGCTACCAGCAGCAGGTTCGCCAGTTCTAACTCCGATTCTTGGCGCGATAAACTGAAAGCAGAAGATGCTGCGCAAGATCTATCTCTACGGCGATCCGGTCCTCGAGACCGACTGCGATCCGGTGACGGACGAAGCATTCGGCACGCCTGAACTGATTCAACTCGTCGAGGACATGTTCGAGACGATGGACGACTCGCAAGGCGTCGGCTTGGCCGCGCCGCAGATTGGCGAGACCAAGCGCCTGTTCGTGGTCGACGTATCCGCAGGCGAAGACCGCAGCCAACGACGCGTGCTGATCAATCCCGAGATCGTCGACACGTCCGGCGAACAGTTCGGAGAAGAGGGCTGCCTGTCGATTCCCGGCTTCAGGGAGAAGGTGCGGAGGCCGTTTCGGGTGACCGCCAAAGCGAGAGACGTCGAAGGCAACGAGCATGAGTTGGAGGGCGACAACTTGTTGGCCAGGGCGATTCTCCACGAGAACGACCACCTCAACGGCGTGCTCTTCCTGCAACACTTGAGCGCTCTTAAGCGGAGCCTGATTCAACGAAAGATCCAGAAGCTGCGCAAGAAAGGCGAGTGGGACTAGCTCGATGCTGCGGGTCGTCTTCATGGGGACCCCGGCGTTCGCCGTCCCGTCGCTCCACGCGCTGGTCGACGCGGGCTACGAAGTAACTGCCGTCTTCACCCAACCGGACCGGCCCGTCGGACGAGGCGGCAAACTCACGGCGCCTCCGGTAAAGCAAGCCGCGCTGGAACTGGGCCTCGAGGTCTATCAACCCGAGAGCGCCAAGACGAGCGAAGTTTACGCCTATCTACAAGGCAAGAACCCTGACGTCATCGTCGTGGTGGGCTACGGCCAGATCATCTCGCAGCGGGTGATCGACCTGCCGCGGCTGGGTTGCGTCAACGTGCATTCGTCGCTGCTGCCGCGATTGCGCGGAGCGGCGCCGATCAATTGGGCGATCGTTCGCGGCGACAAGACGACGGGGGTCTCGACAATGCAAATCGAAAAGAAACTCGATGCCGGCGACGTGCTGGGCGTCAAAGAGACGCCCATCGGCGACGACGAGTACGCCCCCGCGCTGGCAGAACGCCTAGCCAAGATGGGCGCCGAGTTGCTGATCGAGACGCTGCAACGATTGCAGAAAGACGAGATCGCGCCCGAGCCTCAAGACGACGCCGCATCGACCTACGCGCCGATCATGAAGCGCGAGGACGGCCTGGTCGACTGGAATCTGCCGGCTCAAGAGATCTACAATCGCGTTCGCGGCTTCTCTCCGTGGCCCGGCGCCTACACGT
>JAQCLD010000151.1 GCA_027592785.1 Acidobacteriota bacterium | reverse complement strand
CCGCCTGCCGTTATATGCGGCAAGCGTCGCGCCAATGCCAGCGCCGCAGTCTAAGCTCATGCCGAACTAGTCGAGCGGTCAGTTCGCGGCGTCGGCTACCGGCGGGGTTTCCGCTTCTTGCACCTGTGGCTCCACGGCGGGCGGGGCGGCAGCAGCAGGCGGCGGGGCGGCAGCAGCAGGCGGCGGGGCGGCAGCAGCAGGCGGCGGGGCGGTAACCGCGGGCGGGGCGGCAGCAGCGGTCGCAGCCGGTTTCTTCGGGGCCTTTTCTTTTTCCTTCACTTTCTTGGAAGGACCAAAGATGAGGTGCATCGTACGGCCTTCCATGCGGGGACGCCCTTCAGCTTCGCCGATATCGACGAGATCTTTGGCAAGCTGCATCAACAACTTTTCGCCGAGATTCGAGTGAGTCACTTCGCGTCCTCTGAAGAAGACAGTGCCCTTCACTTTGTTCCCCTCCTCCAAGAAACGGCGCGCGTGATTCTTCTTGAAGTCGTAGTCGTGCTGATCCGTATTGGGCCGGAACTTCACTTCCTTGATCTCGATGCGATGCTGCTTGCGCTTCGCTTCGCCCTTGCGCTTCTTTTCGGTGTATTCGTACTCGCCATGATCGATGACCTTGGCGACGGGCGGTTGAGCGGTCGGTGAGACCACGACGAGGTCCAGGCCCATGGCCTTGGCTCGTTCGATACCGACGTGGGTCGGCATCACTTCGGTCTCGCCATCCGGAAACACTACGCGCACTTCTCTGGCGCGGATCGTCTCGTTCACATTCTGCTTGCGAACGCGACGCAGCGGTCTAAAACGTCTGCGAAAAATACCAACCTCCTATCGTCAGATCCCAGCCCGGAGGCTTGAGATCTCCCCGTACCTGTACATCAAAACAAAAAAGGACTGCCAAGCCGCACTGGACCTGCAATCCCCGACAAACCGCCCGCTACATGGGGCCTAATTCTTTTTCGCCTTTCAGCAATCTTGGTGAAATCGCCAGCTACGCTTTCGCGTGAGATTATCGTACCATGAGCCGCCGGGACAGCAAAGACTCCGTTTTCAAATGATTTTGGCTGAAACGGCCTTAAGTCTTGACAACTTCAAACAGGCTTCCATAGCATGGAAGTCTCGACGTAACAACGCGTTACGCACCCCCAGGATGATCAAACACGACATCGTAATGCAGGTCGTCAACCGAACCGGGTTGAGCAAGACCAAGGCCGAAATGGCCGTCGAAGCTGTCTTCGAAACCATGAAGCGCGCCATGGAGCAAGGAGAGCGCATTGAACTGCGCGGCTTCGGAGTCTTCAACATACGCCCGCGGAAGACCGGAATTGGCCGGAATCCCCGGACGGGCGAAGAGGTTATCATCCCGCCCGGGAAGGCCGTCCGGTTCAAACCGGGCAAAGACCTGCAGTCCATTTAGGTCCCTACGAGTAGGGATAAATCGTCGGCGTAATCACCAGCTCCGGAACATTCGCGCGCGGATCGAGGGTAGCGATCATGAGCGCAGCGGCAGCAAGG
The DNA here is from genome assembly GCA_027592785.1 of Acidobacteriota bacterium. GTDB lineage: Bacteria > Acidobacteriota > Terriglobia > Bryobacterales > UBA6623 > CAMPKL01. The sequence continues at coordinate 5,247 of JAQCLD010000151.1, read as the reverse complement.
TCTGCGGGTTGGAGCATCTTGGCGCTAGCTTCCGGTCCGGGCACCACGGGTCGCTTTTCCAAGATGGGCGTATTGACCTCGCCGGGGCAAATCATGGACGAGCGAATGCCGTTCATCCCCTCTTCAATGCCGATAGCCAGACTGAGGCCTGCAGCACCATGCTTGCTGGCGCTGTAGCCTGCCCCGGCCAACACGCTGGCGCGCACGCCCGCGATAGAAGACACGTTGATGATCAAGCCGTCCTTGCGCGCGCGCATGCCCGGCAGAACCTCGCGGACGCAGTAGTAGATCCCATTCAGGTTCACATCCGTCATGAACCGGAAGTCTTCGTTGGACAGCTCGGTTAACTTTCGCTTGGGCACGTTGCCGCCTGCGTTGTTGACCAGAATGTCGATGTGACCGAGTTCTTTGTGCGCGAAGTCGAAGAGTTGCTTCACGGAAGCTGGGTCTGAGACGTCAGCCGCGAAGGGGATGAGGCGGGCGGCCGCTTCGCCGGCGGCGGCGATCGAAGCTTTGAGCTTCTCGGCGCTGCGGCCGGTGATGACGACCCGGGCGCCTTCACTCGCGAAGGTGCGGCTGATCGCTTCGCCGATGCCGCTTCCGCCGCCAGTTACAACTGCAGTTTTGTCTTTTAGTTTCATATCCGACTCGCCCGTGCGAACCGGATAGTCTACCAACTTCCCTGCCCCGAGCGGCTTTTAAGCGTCCGCGTCAACAGGACGAAGTCGGTGTTTCTTAACCGACACCGCGACGGCGCCGTTCTCATTCCTGACGGTAATCCCTTGCACATGTAGAGTTACGGGCGGTCCGCCCATTGCATCTCCCACGTGTACGGTCAGTTCAATCTTGCGGCCAGTTCCGATTTCGCTCTCAGTTTCGAATAGTATGCCTCCCTTGCTAATGTTCAGTGTTTGTCCGGTTCCCTCGTTCCGGGCTCCAGGAGGTTTCAGGCGGAATTCCACCGGCCTCCGGATCTCGAACCTATGTGATCGCTCCTGCATCGTGCCCATATTGTCCGGCCTGTACACGTTTGTACTCAATAGAACGGCCGTTTCAAATTGCTTTTGGTACTAACGTGGCCTTGCGCGGTGCAGCCAAGACGCCTGGATGCAACTCTTTAGAGCCACTCGGCTCATGCCAAAACCGGCTGGGCTAGGCCAAAGTGAAAGGCTCAAATGACACTCGTGCGACGAATCGGAAGCGGCCGTTTGGCTGCCGGTACGCTCTCTCCAGGTCAGGCCAACGTCAACGAGAGGCGCATTCCCGCCGATAGTTCAACCCCGGCGAGCCGTTCACACGCCGCTGGGTTGCCCATCGGTTGTTTGGAGTCATCGGCAGCTTCGAGCCTTTGAATTCGATACCATTGGCCGCCTAGTCCTAGGACTAGAGTTCCCCTTAGACCTAGGGTGGCTCATAGGACTGTCGGTAGCGGAACGGCAGGCCGAATCTGCCGACCAACACGCAAATGGCCGGATCGAGTGCGTCTGCCCGCTAGACGCATCTTGTTTCATGCGTTTGCGCGGCAAGAAAAATATCGGTCGGCTTGACATTGAACGGCTCAGTCGCCTAGAAAAGGGAGTTCTCCATGTGGCCACAAAATTACACCCCCCTCGGCGATAGCCTCGGACTGTCCGCAGTCATGGCGGCCTTGCCAATTTTCGTACTGCTCCTTTTATTGGGCTTCTATCGAAAGCCAGCGTGGGTCGCGGCGCTTGCGGGCCTGGCGGCCGCGACGGGCGTAGCGCTCTTTGGATACGGAATGCCGGTCGGCGCCGCGGTCGGCGCCATCACGAACGGAGCGGCCTTCGGACTACTGCCCATCGGCTGGATCTTGTTCTCGGCCATTCTGCTTTACCGCTTGTCGATCGAAACCGGCAAGTTTGAAATTATCAAGGACTCCATCGGCAGTCTCACCCCGGACCGGCGGCTGCAGGCGCTGCTCATCGCCTTCGCGTTTGGCGCTTTCATCGAAGGCGCGGCGGGATTCGGCAGCCCGGTGGCCGTTGCCGCGGCGATGCTTGTGGGACTGGGATTCTCGCCATTCTATGCGGCGGGTATTTGTCTATTGGCGAATACGGCGCCAGTAGCTTTCGGCTCGATCGGCATCCCTGTCACGACGCTTGCCGTAATCACCGGACTGCCTGTTGACGATCTGAGCGCCATGGTCGGCCGCCTGTGCGCGCCGATTGCGCTGATCATTCCCGCCTACCTAGTGATGGTGATGGGCGGGTGGAGGGCTCTTGAGGGCGTTTTCGTTGCCGCCCTGGTTTGCGGCGGCAGTTTTGCGAGCGTGCAGTTCCTCGTTTCGAACTACATCGGCGCCGAGTTGGTGGATATCTGTGCTTCTCTGGCTGCGATCGGCAGCCTGATTATCTTGCTGAAGGTCTGGAAGCCAAGAGATTCGTTTCATCTCGAGGGAGATGCGAGTGATCGCAAGCTGCCGCCGAAGCACCCGACGAGCGAAGTCATCACGGCCTGGACGCCTTACTTCCTGCTAGTGATTTTCGTACTGCTGTGGGGACAGGACAGCGTCAAGGTGTGGCTTAACAGCTATTCGGTGGCCATCGAGTGGCCCGGTCTTCATAACGTCGTGCAGCGGGTTGCGCCGGTGGTGAGCGAACCGTCGCCGTACCCGGCCATATACAGTTTTGCGTGGCTCTCGGCTGCCGGAACGGCTTGTTTCTTGGCATCAGTCGCGGGAGCCTTGGTGCTACGAGTAACGCCGGCACAGTTCATGCGGGCGCTGGGGACGACGACGCAACAGCTGGCGCTTCCGTTGTTGACCATCTCCAGCGTGTTGGGTCTTGCGTTCCTGCTGAACTACTGTGGAGCAACGGGCACGCTAGGTCTGGCGTTTGCGGCCACGGGAGTCCTGTTCCCGTTCTTCAGCGCACTGCTCGGTTGGGTCGGCGTGTTCTTGACGGGCAGCGACACTTCCGCGAATGCCTTATTCGGCAATTTGCAGGTCGTTACCGCGGCCAAGTTGAACCTGAACCCGGTGCTGATGGCTTCGGCCAACTCGGCGGGCGGCGTGATGGGCAAGATGATCAGCCTGCAGAGCATTGCGGTCGCCGCCGCGGCGACGGGAATGAGTTCCGCGGACGAGGCCAAACTGTTCCGCTTTACGCTGAAGCACAGCGTTCTGTTGGCCTCGGTGATCGGCTTGCTCACGATGTTCTACGCATACGTGCTCAAACTCTAACGCGGGCGTCGCGCGAGCTGAGTCTAAAGAGCCGCCAATCGGGGATCCCGGATCCCTGATTGACCTCCGCTTGACGCCGCCACACGAGAGCATCGCTGACTGTGGCTCCAATCGTGCAACTCTCCTTGACGAAGGCTTTCTAGCCTTCAAGGAGAGTTGAAATGAAACTCAGAAAGTCCCTGTCCGTAGTGCTCTTGGCTGGTTTAGCCACTTTTGGGTCGCGCCTTTTGGCCCAAGACGCCCCAGCGGCGAACCAGCGGCCCATGCAGGGCCGCATGCAAGAGCGAATGGGCGCCGGAATGATGCAAGGCCATCAGGAGATTGCCGACGCCGTGACTCAGATCCGTGAGAATATCGCCAAACTCCAACAAGAAACCGACTTGGCCCGGGTCAAGGCGGGTCTCGTCGAGAACGAACAACTCCTCGTACAACTCGAGGGGAAGCTCGCATCTCGGCGCACCATGATGCAGTTGAGAATGCCTCAGGCCCAGCAAGGCGGCGAGGCTAGTCACGAAGGCCGCCAACCGTAACTAGGCGAGCCACCCTGTTGGCGCAGAACGATTAGAGCAAGCCGGCGGAGGCATCGGTGGGTTCCTACGGCATTGAACCGGGCTCGTCCGGCTGGGCTTGTCTGCAGCGCTGGTCCTTAGATCTCTACCTAGGGTCAGCCCAGTAGAGCCAAGGCGTATGCCTAGCTATCGGACTGGCCTATTCCGCTGTACAGTTCTTTCAGGCCCGACGGCGTTCCCCGCGCGGCCAGGAGCTAACTTGATCGATATAACAGTTCCAGGCATCATGTGGGCCGTTGCAGGACTCGCCGTCCTGGCATTCGTCGTGATGCGCCTTCAGCGGGCTTTCTACAACCTTCTGCTCGACCGCGACGGAGCCGCCAAGGACCTCGTACGGCGCAGGTAGTCACCTAGTTCCGCGATAATTGCGGTGCAGTGCTGCCGCTTTTCGACAGTCAAGAGGTCGCTGGACTTCCGCTCAAGGATTTCGCCGGACGGTTGCGCACGCTAGCGGCGGAATCGCTGTACTTCGGCACAAGCTCTTGGAAGTACCCTGGTTGGCTCGGTTCGATCTACTCCGATGGGCGCTATCGCTCCCGGCGCGGCTTCTCGCAGAAGACCTTCGACGCGACTTGCCTGACCGAGTACGCCGAGACGTTCCCGATCGTGGGCGGCGACTTTTCGTTCTACCGCTTCTATGAAGAGTCGTACTGGAAGCGACTCTTCTCTCAGACGCCTGGGAACTTCCAGTTCGTGCTCAAGGTTCCCCAAGAGATCACGACTCCGGCTTGGCCTAACCTGGCCCGTCACGGAAGTCTGGCAGGCCGGCGTAACAGGTCGTTCTGAGACGCTGCTCTGTTTCGCTCGCAGTTCAGCGACCCGTTGACTCCCCACCGCGAACAGATCGGAGCGCTGGTGTTCGAATTTGGCGAGCTTTCCCAGTCGCTTCATCCACGGGGCGCGCGCGACTTAGTCGACGACTTCAGCCCGTTCCTGGGCAGTCTCCCCAAAGGTTTTCGCTATGCCGTCGAACTGCGCAACGCCGACTACCTCGATACGACATACCTCCAGTGCCTGCGTGACCACGGAGCGGCACACGTTTTCAATAGCTGGACCAAGATGCCGCCGCTCGCTGAGCAGCTGGCCATGGACGAGGCTTTTACGGCTGAGTTCACGGTCTGCCGAGCGTTGCTGCGGCCCGGCAGAAGCTACGAGCAAGCCGTGGGACGGTTCCAGCCCTATGACCGCATTCAAGACCCCTACCCCGAGGGCCGGGCGGCCCTGAGCCAGCTGGTACGCCGCGCCCGTGCAGAACGGCGCAAAGCCTTCGTCGTCGTCAATAACCGCTTCGAAGGGCACTCCCCTGCCACGATCGCCGCGGTACTGGATGAGGTCTGAGCCGAGGAACGGGCCCGTAATCGAGCGCGATGGCGGAATTTCCGCCGCGCCAGGCGGGAAGAGAATCGCAGGGGAGGAAGTGGTGGCCAGAGACGGATTTGAACCGCCGACGCCAGCCTTTTCAGGGCTGCGCTCTAC
>JAQCLD010000036.1 GCA_027592785.1 Acidobacteriota bacterium | reverse complement strand
GATTCTTGACCAACCGGCGCACGGCGAGAAACTCAAGAATGCGCTGCTTAATCTTCTCCAACCCGTAGTGGTCGGTATTGAGGACCTTCTCGGCATAGCGCAGATCGCGTTTTTCGCGCGACCGCTCTTTCCAAGGCACGGCCAGCAACCAATCGATGTAGTTGCGCGAAACGGTCGCTTCGGCGGACATCGGCGGCATGTTCTCTAAACGCCGAAGTTCAGCCAAGGCCTTGTCCTGGGCGTCCTTCGTCATGCCCGCGTCTTCGACGCGGGCGCGCAGTTCGTCGAGTTCGCCCTTCTCGCCTCGTCCCAGTTCCTTCTGGATCGCCTTGATCTTTTCGTTGAGGTAATACTCTTTCTGAGCCTTCTCCATCTGCCGCTTGACGCGACTCTGTATGGTGCGGTCGACGCTCAGCTTCTCGATCTCGATGTCGAGGATGTCGCCGATGCGCGAGAGCCGCTCCACCGGATCGGCAAGCTCCAAAAGTTCCTGCTTCTCGGGAATCGTCAGTTGCAGATTCGCGCCGATCGTATCCGCCAGCTTGCCCGCATCTTCCACGCGCACCGCGGCGATCATCGTTTCGTAATTGAGGTTCTGGCTTTGCTTGACGTACTGGTCAAACAGCCCCGTCACGCGTGCGCGGAGCGACTCCAACTCGACGCCTTCATCCACGGCAAAACTCGACGTCTCGACCGTAGCCAACAGGACGCCGTCTTCTGAGGAGATCGACAGCGCACGGGCGCGTTCCAGGCCTTCGACCAACACCTTGATGTTGCCGTCCGGCAACTTCAAGCTTTGTACGATCGAGGCGATCGTTCCGGTTTGGTAAATCTGTTCGGGCGACGGATCGTCAATGGATGCGTCGTGTTGCGTCGCAAGAAATATCTTCTTCTCGCCCGCTAAGGCTTCTTCAAGGGCTCGAACGCTGGGCTCGCGACCGACTACGAACGGCGTCATCATATGCGGAAAGATGACCACGTCGCGAATGGGCATCATCGGCAGCCGTCGGGAGACAAGGGGGCCTTGGACAGATTGCATAATTCTTGACTTGATTATGACGGTCGATCCGCGGAAAGGGAAATTGACCCCTCAGCGCATGCGTGGTAGGTCGGTCAAACTCTCGAACTGGAAGCGGGACTAGCCGGCTTTATCCAGCAGCGTCAGATTGAGATCCTGAGCGTCAACCATGCGTTCGGTGATGACGAACTCCTTGACCTGCTGGTACGAAGGCAGATAGTACATCAGGTCGAGCATCAACTCTTCCATGATCATCCGCAGTCCGCGAGCTCCGACTTTGCGGTCCAACGCTCTCTTGGCGATCGCCCTGAGCGCGCCGGGCTCGATCTTGAGCGCTATGTTCTCGTACTCGAACAACTGCTGGTACTGCTTGAGCAGAGAGTTCTTCGGTTCAGTCAAGATCTGCACCAGTGCGCCTTCGTCCAAGTCGCCCAACATGGCGATCACAGGCAAGCGGCCGACGAACTCCGGAATGAAGCCGTAGCGGATCAAGTCTTGCGGCTGCGCACGCCCAAGCAGCCCGAGATCCCGCTGTTCCTGCTTGAGCATATCCTTCGGATCCTTACTCTCAATTGCAGAGCGGAATCCAACGACGCGTTCATCGACGCGGCGAGCGACGATCTTCTCCAAGCCTACAAATGCGCCGCCGCAGATGAAAAGAATGTTGGTCGTATCGATCGGCGTGAACTCTTGGTGCGGGTGCTTGCGGCCGCCCTGCGGCGGAACGTTGGCCACGGTGCCTTCCAGAATCTTTAGCAGCGCCTGCTGCACGCCCTCGCCCGAAACGTCGCGGGTGATCGAAGGGTTCTCGTCCTTGCGGCTGAGCTTGTCGATCTCGTCGATGTAGATGATGCCTTGCTGCGCCTTCTCCACATCGCCGTCGGCCGCTTGCAAGAGCTTCAGGATGATGTTTTCCACATCCTCGCCAACATAACCGGCCTCGGTTAGGGTCGTCGCGTCAGCAATGGCAAAAGGGACATCTAGAATTCTCGCCAGCGTCTGAGCCAGCAACGTCTTGCCGGTACCGGTCGGGCCGATCAGCAGGATGTTCGATTTCTGCAGCTCGACTTCCTCCGAACCCGGCGTGGACTGCTTCGACAGCAGGACTCGTTTGTAGTGATTGTAAACCGCTACGGCAAGCTTCTTCTTCGCCGCATCCTGGCCTATGACGTACTGGTCCAGCTTCTCTTTGAGTTCTTGCGGCTTGGCGAGACTGAACAACGACGGACCGGTCGTTTCGGCCCGATCGTCTTCGAGAATCGAGTTGCATACAGCGACGCACTCGTCACAGATGTACGACTTGGGATAGTCGCCCGGCGTAGAGATCAGCTTTCCAACGATCTCTTGATCCTTGTGACAGAAGGAACACCGTAGCGTTTCGTCAGTTCCGGTACGTTTCACCACGTGCTCCCGTCCGCTGCAGTTGAGTTAGTCGAGGTCGTCAACTCCGTCTAGATTATCGTACGACTCGACCAAGTTCGCAATGCAACCTCACAGTCAGAAATATCGCTGAACGAATTAGGGTGCATGACTGAGTGCCCCCTACATGGTCTCCCTCATACTAACCCCATGCGACATCTACCCGTTGCACTAGCACTCGTCACGCTGATCGCGGCCGATTTCGGACTGGCCGCCGATCCGGATGCCTGGACCGTCTATCTTGCAGCGCGCGAGCAGGCTGGCGGCTCCAAGCCAGGGCGCTTAGTCGACTACTCCTACGACGTCGTCACTACGCTGCCCGCCGGGAAGAACCAAGTTGATGTCCATGGTTCAGTCGTCGTCATTTTGCCCGATCTGATTCGGCAGGAACTTCAAACTCCTCAAGGCCCTACGCAGTTGTTCTTCGACGGCGTCTCCGCCTGGCAGGTGCTCGGCGGGAAACGCCGAGACCTGCCCAACGAGGCCGCCGCCCTGCAGCGTGCAGAGCTGGCGCGCCGCCACGTGCTCTACGGAGAACTCCCGACCAAGGAACTCGTCCGCTACCGGCGTGAGGAGCAAGTGGACGGTCGGATCGTCGACGTGATTGAGATCATTGATGTCGGCGGTGCACCGCTGCGCCTCTACGTCGACCGCGAAAGCAAGGATGTGGTCAAGCACGTATACGTGGGAGATATTCCCGGCGGCGGCATGGCGCAGGTCGAAGAGTCCCAGTCCGACTTTGTCGATATCGACGGCTTCCGCTTCGCAACCCGGCGATCGGTCGTTCGCAACGGCGAGTCGGCGCGAACGTCAGTGCTCAGCGGAATTCGCGTCAACGGCGGCGTCAGACGCGAAATCGTACTACGCTGACGGCCAGCGGGATGCCACCTCGACACGCCCGACCGCCTGATCGCTCACAATTCCCTTGTCTTGTCCCCCTAAGCTTGAGATACTATTGAGCAATATCGGATTAATACACTATTGAAGTGTGATCAACCTTTCGCGACTGGATTCGCCACGCTACCAGGCCTTCGGGGTTTGGGTCGGCGAGCCAGAGCAGCGACCTGGTCGGTGGCCGTTTTCTCCCGCTGAGCTCTATCCTCCCCTCGACTCTCGGGTTTTGCGACCACCGGCCTTTTACTTTTCAAATTCAGCTCGAAAACTGTTCCGCCGGCCGTCGGTGCGGGGCTGCGCCCAGGTCGATTATCATGGATGCGCCATGAATCGCTTCTTCCTCTCCAGCCTCGCCGCGATCGTTCTGATCGCCATCTCCTGCTCCACTCCCGGAGGCTCGGCCGAAACCGTAGACGCGGCAAAAGTCAAAGCTTGGATGGACGAGCTCTCGAACTGGGGCCGCTGGGGGGAGAACGACGAGCTTGGCACGATCAACTTGATCACGCCGGAGAAAAGGAAACAGGCCGCCGGATTGGTCCGCGCCGGTATTTCAGTGTCGCTTTCGCACAATCTTCTTGTGCAGGTTGCGCCAGACAACCCCGCGCCGTTCGAGCACACGTTCATGGAAATGGGCGGCGACGGCACCTCTTTCTTCGTCGGTGACCACTACGGCGTCAACTACCACGGACACGCCCACACGCACATGGACAGCCTGACTCACATGTCCTACAACGGCAAGATGTACAACGGCTACCCGCAGCACAAGGCTGAGAACGGCCCCGCCCCGAAGTTGGCGATCACCACCCTCAAGGACGGCATCTTCACCAAGGGCATCCTCATGGATATCCCCCGGCTCAAAGGCGTCGACTACCTCGAACCCGGCACCGCCATCTATCCCGAGGACTTAACCGCATGGGAAAAACAAGCGGGCTTCAAGGTGGAACCGGGCGATATCGTCTTCATTCGCACTGGCCGCTGGAAGGCCCGCGCCGAGAACGGTCCCTGGGACACCACCGGCGCATCCTCGGGCCTCTCCGCTTCTTGCGTGAAGTGGTTCCACGACAGAGATATCGCCATCATCGGCAGCGACGACTCAGCTGACCTGTTGCCTTCGGGAGTCGATGGCTTCGTACAGCCAGTGCATCTGCTTTTCCTGGTGGCCATGGGCACTCCGATCTTCGACAACATGGATCTTGAGGCCGTCGCCGAAGAAGCAGCGCGCCAGAACCGTTGGGAGTTTCTGCTCACCGCGGCGCCTTTAGCCGTCGAAGGCGGAACCGGTTCACCCCTGAACCCCATCGCCACCTTCTAGGCATCGCGTGGAACTGCCGACACAAGGAAAGTACGACCGGCACATCTTCCTTTGCGTGGAAGAGGTAAAGCCCAAGTGCGCCCAGCCCGAAGAGACGGTGGCTTCATGGGCCTACCTCAAGAAGCGCATCGCTGAACTCGGCCTGGCCGTCGGCGACGGCAGTCTCTACCGCTCGAAGGTTGGATGTCTCAGAATCTGCGAGCAAGGCCCCGTGGCGGTCGTCTATCCGGACGGGACTTGGTATCGCAACGCCACGCCAGAAGTACTCGAGCGCATCCTGCAGGAACACGTCATCGGCGGCAAACCAGTGGAAGAGTTCATCTTCGCCAGGAATCCGCTGACGCTTTGATCGTTAGAGGCGTACCCGCGCCCACTTTTTACCCATGCGGATTACAAGCTCCCTGGCGCCCGCAGGCAGCTCGTAGCTCATCTCTTGGCAACGCTCGCCGTTGACGTCCACCGCGCCTTCCTTGAGCTTGCGGTTGGCTTCCCCGCCCGACTTGCACAAGCCGACTGCCCGCAGCACTTTGTCGATTCTCACGATGGACCCGTCGCGGGTCTCATCCGGCAGATCAAACTCCGGCATGTCTTCGGGAACTTGACCCTGCTGCACGACCTTTTTGAAGGTGGCTCCGCCCTGATCTGCAGCGTCCTCTGAGTGGAACCCTGCGACGATGGTGTGCGCCAACTCGTGTTTGCAGTCCATCGGATGAACCGCGCTGGACGCGACCTGGCGTTTCTTCTCAGCGATCTGCTCCAAACTCAGATCGGTCAACAGCTCGTAGTAGCGCCACATGATCTCATCAGAGATCTGCATCACCTTGCGGTACATGACTTCCGGCGCTTCGGTGATGCCGATGTAGTTGTTCTTCGACTTCGACATCTTCTCGACGCCATCCAGGCCTTCGAGAAGCGGGGTCGTCGCGACGATTTGAGGCGTCTGCCCGTAGTCGCGCTGCAATTCCCGGCCAACGAGCAGGTTAAATTTCTGATCCGATCCGCCCAACTCCACGTCACACTTCAGCGCCACCGAATCGTAACCCTGCGCCAGTGGATAGAGCAGTTCATGGACAGAGATCGGAATGCCTTCTTTGAAGCGATTGGCGAACTCGGCTCGCTCCAGCAGGCGGGCGACCGTGTACTTACCGCAGAGGTTAATGATCTCCATGTAGCCCATGGCGTCCATCCACTCGCTGTTGAAGCGAACTTCCGTCTTCTGCTGGTCAAGAATCTTGAAGACCTGGCTGCGGTAAGTTTCCGAGTTCTTGATGATCTCCTCGCGCGTCATCGGCGGGCGCGTGATATTGCGCCCGGTCGGATCGCCGATCAAAGCCGTCATATCGCCGATCAAAAAAATCACCGTGTGCCCAAGATCCTGAAAGTGCTTGAGCTTACGCAGCAACACCGTGTGCCCCAAGTGCAAGTCCGGCGCCGTCGGATCAAACCCTGCTTTCACGCGCAGCGGACGGCCAGCCTTGTACGCCTCCGTTACCCGTTTGACGAACTCATCTTCCGGGATGATCTCGGCAAAGCCCTTTCGTAGGTAAGCTAGCTGCTCGTCGATGGTCATGATGCAACCCGACCACCGAAGACGCGGCGGCCAACGATTCTATAGTCGCCCGAGACGATCGTCTGGATCGCTTCGGGGTAAATTCGATGCTCTTCTTTCAAAATGCGGGCAGACAAAGCATGCTCATCGTCGCCCTCCAGAACCGGCACCACCGCCTGGGCGATGATTGGCCCCGAATCTAGCTGCTCGTCCACGAAATGTACCGTACAGCCCGCATATCGCACCCCGTGCTCTAGCGCCTGAGCCTGTGCATCCAGGCCAGGGAAAGCAGGCAGCAACGAAGGATGAATATTGACGATCCTCTCCGGAAACTCCTCAACAAACCCAGCGCTCAGCAGCCGCATAAATCCTGCCAAACAAACCAGATCGACGCCATATTCCTTGAGCCGCGAAGCCACTCGCCGGTCGTACTCATCGCGCCGCGTCCCTTTTGAGGGAATCGATTCGGCTGGAATACCCAATTCCTTGGCGCGAGCCAGCCCGGGAGCCGCCGGCTTGTTCGAGATCACCACCGCGATCTCCGCCTCGACCCGGCCTTCCCGAACAGCAGCGGCGATGGCCTCGAAGTTCGATCCCCTCCCCGAAAGGAGGATCCCCAGCTTATTCATCGCTCGTAGACAACCTTCGCCTTCGCTCCAGCGCGGGGCGCTTTGACGACCTCACCGACCACGTAGGCGGTCTGTCCTTCGGCCGCCAGGAGTTTCAGCGCCTTCGCCTTGGAGGACTTCGACACCGCAATAATCATGCCCACGCCCATGTTAAACGTGCGCAGCATCTCGTCTTCCGTCACGTGGCCCAGGCCGCCCAACAGGTCAAAAATCGGAAACACAGGCCAGGAGCCAAGCCGAATCTTCGCGACTGTACCGTCCGGCAACATGCGCGGCGTATTGTCCGTAATACCGCCCCCGGTAATGTGTGCCGCGCCGCGCATCAGTCCCGCCTCATGCAGCAAACGAATCGGCTTCAGGTAGCTGCAGTGAATCTTGAGCAACTCCTCGCCGGCCGAGATTCCTAGTGCCGGGACGATCTGCGCCGGCGCGTACCCGCCAGTCTCAAACATCAACCTGCGGGCCAGTGAATAGCCATTCGTCTGCAGCCCCGTGGACGGCAGTCCGATGAGCACGTCGCCGACGTTTGCCCGGCTCGCCCGCGTAAGTTCTTTCCGCTCGGCAACGCCAACGATAAATCCTGCCAAGTCGAACTCGCCCGAGCGATACATGCCGGGCATCTCAGCAGTCTCGCCGCCAATCAGCGAAACCCCGTTCTGCTTGCAAGCGATCGATAATCCGCGAACAACTTCTTCCGCAATTTCGGCCTCCAAACGACCGACCGCGAAATAGTCCAAAAAGAACAGCGGGCGCGCGCCCTGCACGGCGATGTCGTTGATGCAGTGGTTGACCAGATCCTGTCCGACCGTGTCGTAGACCCCCATCGCGAAGGCGACGTTGAGCTTCGTCCCCACTCCATCGGCGGAACTAATGAGTACCGGGTCCTTGAGCCCCAAGCCGCCCAGCGCGTAGGCAGCTCCGAATGAACCGATTCCGGTCAGCACGCGGCTGTTAAACGTGTCTCCCGCCAAGCGTTTGATCTTGGCCGTGGAGCGATCTGCCTCATCAATATTGACGCCGGCATCCTTGTACGTGGCGGGACGGTTCTGCGACATGAGCGGAATCGACCATTATAAGCGGTCCAGACGCCCCGCCCATTACCAGGCTCAGACCTTGCCTGACGACGCCAGACTCGGTTGCCAAAGCGTTTCCTGCGCTCCGATACGGCAACAAGCCCATCGGCTCCAGACGAAAAAGGCATCGCTCAGGCGGTTCAAGTAGGTGACGGCAAAAGGGTCCACCTCCTCCAGCGAACTCAGCGTAATGACGCGTCGCTCCGCCTCGCGGCAACCGGTGCGGCACAGGTGCAGTTCGGCATCCAGCCGGCAGCCTCCGGGCAGCGTGAATGAGTTGAGCCGCGGCAATTCCGCGTTCATCTCATCGATCTCCTTCTCCAGCTGGATGACATCGGCCTCCGCTATTCTCGGCTGCTTGGGACCGATCTTGCCCGGGTCCGTCGCTAATAGCGAACCCAGATTGAACAACTCGTGCTGTACGCGGAGGAGTATCCCCGCGAACTCCCCAAGCTCCCCCAAGCCCGTCTCGTTGGTCGTCACGCGAGCTACGCCGACCCGGGCGATCAGTTCATCCACCGCACCGTAAGCCTCGACCTTCGGATCGTCTTTGGCGACCCTGCGGCCATTAACCAGGCTGGTTTGGCCCTTATCGCCTCCTCGGGTATAGATTTTGCTCAGGGTGAACTTGGGATCTTGGTAGGTCGACTCAGACATGGCTTTCTTATACTAGTCGCTGTGGGCCTCGCGCCCGCTTTCGCGTTCTAGAATGCATCAAGGATGAAGATTCTTCGAGCAGCATCGGCCGGTTGGGGTGAGGTTCTAAACTTCGTCCCCAAGCTATGGGCGCTCGCCCGCCAACTGTTCAACGAAGTGATGGGCATGGTTTTCCTGGCTCTAGCCGTCTTCCTAATATTCGGCGCGCAGGGTCTCATCCACACCTTCCGGCAGCTGGACGAGCGGCCAGATAGTCTCTGGCAGTTGCTCGCGCTATGCGGCATGGTCCTGCTGCTGGGCTGGTTTGGCGTGTCGTCGTTCTTACGCGCCCGCAAGATCTCGCGCCAGAGTTAACTATTCCAGCGCCCAGATCGAGCCTGTGTCGGCGACCCTCGACTTCGACTCCCCCGCCCGGATGATGGCAAATCGCGCGCTCACCGGCCCAAACATCTCGCAAATCGTCACCGAAGACAAGATCACCGCATGCATTACCGGATAGTAGTCCGGGTAGCGCTGCTCAATGGACAGCATTAGCCCAATCGCCAGCCCCGCCTGCGCCATCAGCGCATAGCCGAGGTACTTTTGTACATTCGCGTCTAGATTGAGCAGCTTCGCGCCGAGCCGCGCCCCCAGGAACTTGCCCACGGATCTTCCAACCAAGTAGACGAGCCCGAGCGAGCCGATATCCTTGATCGACGAAACATCCAGATCGGCTCCAACGATGACGAAAAAGATGGCGTAGAACGGCGGGTCCGTGCCGCCCAGCGTGTCGAATAGCTTCCTACTGCGCTCAGAGAGATTGACCATCGTCGCGCCCACCGCGAGACTCGCCACTAACGTCGACAAGCCAAACCACCGCGCCAAGCCAACACACAAAAGGATCGAACCGGCCAGCAGGATCAGCATCTCTCCCGTTTCGACCACCTGGGTCGACCAGGCAGCCAGCATCAGACCCACCAAGAAACCCAGCGCCACCGAGCCCAACAGCTGCCAAAAAAGAGGAAAGATCGCTTGGAAAAGAGCCGGCAGAAGATTCCCGATCCCTGCCCAATTCGCCGACAGATCAATCGCGGACGCGGCCAGGCTAAACGCGATGATGCAACAGATGTTGTTCATCGCGATGATGCCCGTCAACGTGTCGCTCAGCGGTCCGCGCCCGCCGCACTCGCGGATGACCATCAGAGTAGATGCCGGCGCCGTCGCGATGGCGATCGCGCCCAACAAAAACGCGATCTGCCAAGGCTGCCCCAGCAAAAGGATTCCGACGGCAACAAGCCCGCCCGCCAGCGTAGACTCGGCCAGCGTCAACCACAAAATTCGTGTCCCGGACCGAACCAGCAGCCGGTACTCAAAAACCGACCCGATCGAAAACAAGATCAGCCCAAGCGCCACTTCGCTAAATACGCCCAACGCCTGCAAGTTCTCGATGCTGACCCAGCCCAGCACTGATGGGCCTAGAACCACTCCGGCCAGAATGTAGCCAGTGACCTCCGGCAACCCCAGGATCTGAACGAGATGGCCGGCTAACAACGCCAACAGCAAGATCACGCCCAGGGAAATAATCTCATTCATGCGAGATCAAGGCTCCCCAAACTCGTTCATCTCTGCAAACAGTCGCCCAAACTGATCCCCTGGCCCGCTCCAGATAGCTGCCGGCGGCGCCAGGGTCGTCGAAAGCTCGGCCGTCGAGCGAAAGCAGTCTGTCCCCTTCTTCAGCGCCCATGGCGGCGAATGAACTCTCGCCCGCTACCTTCGAAATCAACACCCCCGGCTCCTTCTCAGCTAGCAGAACGCCTGCAGAAGCGAAGTGCGGCTTTACCTCGGGCCGTGCGCGAAGGGAAACGGTCCTCCGCCGGCCTAGGGACGCAACCTGTAATTCGAAGATTTCCTGTGCGACCGGCAATACCAGTCTCTGCAGATCGTCAGGCGAGGTCAGCCCTGCCCTGTCAACGCTGAGGATGACGTCGCCGGGCCGCAGCCCTGACGCATAAGCCTGGTAGCCCTTCCATACCTCTCGAACCAACAGACCCTGTTGAAAACGTAAAGCCGCGTGCTCGTCGTCGTCTGCTATACCGACTCTCATCCCGTAGCGCTCAAGCAGGCGGTCATCCAAGTCGTTCGTGCGCCCTGACAACAGTTCGATAGCCTGCACGCCTAGGATCGCTAAGCCGCCATCACAGCGTCCGACGACCCCGATCAGCACGCCGTCCAAACTAAAAACGCCCGCACCTGCCATCTTCGGGCTCAGCTCAATCGTGGAAGCCAGGGTTTGCGCCGGCATCAAATCGCCGCAATTCGTGCGCCGGCTCTGCAAGTACTGACCCTCAGACCAAGCCAGCGAGCCGTCCGTCGACCGCCATAACGCCAGCATCCACGAGCCGTCAGGGAATCCCCCAGCAGCGACGCGCTCAATCCGCAACGGAGGGCGTTCCAAACTCGTCGCCAAAATCGCCAGCGGCAACTGCGGCCCGGCCGTGGTGACTGACGCCTCCAGCAGCGTTGTTCCCGGTCCAGTCGCGGATTCCGGGGACGGCATGTAGCCATTCGGCCGCGCTGTGATCAGCGTCGCCGCATTCCAAAGGACGGCGCTTTGACCAGCCGAACTCAGTCGATAGATGTAGGGATTCCGGTTCGCTACCAGTTGCCGCACAAACTCGACGCGATCCTCAATCGAACGTCGCTGCGTGAGCCTCGTAAGTTGTGACAGAGTGCTCTCTGCAGCAACCGGCTGTGCAGCACCGTCCTCGACGTTTCTGACTGGCCGCAGGCGATTCCCCACCAGCAGAATCGCCGCGGCAGCCAAAGCCAATACCGCTAAGTATCGAGGATCGCGGGAGGAACGCTTCATTTAGAACCGGCGGCGGATCGAACCCGCTCAGGAGCTTCCGAGCATTGTTCCATACTCAAGCCTCAGCCGGACTCCCGGACAGCCGCGCCTCGACCGCCAGGACGACCAAGCCGACACACAACAACGCGCCTACCAGGGCAACCGCCCATACGATCGACCGTACGCCGAACACCTGCAGCAACAGGCCCGTCGCCGTCACCCCAAACAGTGCAGCGATGACCGTACTAGCGAAGAACCGGCCCACCATGCGCAGCGCGACATCTGGTCCGCCTGCCAGCGATTGAACAATAGCTTGCATGGATCCGCTTGCGGCCCCCAAGAGCAATGCGCCGGCCACCGCACCGGATAACTCTTCGGTGTTCGCTAGGAAGAGGCAAGCCAATGCTCCAAACCCAGCAACTGCCGCGGACGTACGCAGCAAGCCCAGGTGCGTAGCCCGAATCATCGACGTTCTTCCGATTACCCAACCGGCCCAATAGAGCACCGGCAAGCCGATCGACCATCCCGGTGACGTCCCCAACACACGGCTGGCATAGAATCCGAGCCACAACGCGGCCACGCCCCAAAGTGCAGCCTCCAAGGCTAAGCAGAACGAGATCAGCACGCGTGTCGGTCGAACCATATCGTGCCAATGGTGCGTCAACACTGCCGAAGCGACGGCTTCAGGCGGCGATCCTCGCAGCCGCACGCCCAACGCCGTAAGCAGCAGCAGCGCTGCCGCCACACCTGTCGATTGGTTAAGCGGCCACCATTGCCGCAGGATAATCAACAACACCCCTCCGCACACGGCCCCAAAACCAAAACAAGCCGCGGCCAGGTCGAGTGCACTCGCCGCGCGGCCCGCCGACAATACCCCGTCCAGGGAGTAGGAAGAGGCGACGCAGGCAAGGCCGACGCCTAGGCCGATCAATGCCGCGGCAAACTTCAACGGCTCGATCCCTGGGAAGATAGCGAGGGCGGCAAGCGCCGCAGCGGCGGCGACGACCCCGGCCGAATTGACGGCCTGAATTCCGCTCGGCAACCGAGCCAACCAGCGCCCGACTATGGTGCCGAGGACCGTTCCGCCCAGCAGCGCTGCCTGCCACTCCAATGCAACCGCCGCGCTGACAGTGAAATGAGTAGCCAATAGCGGGAGCAGCGCACCCGCCAGTCCGACGTAAAAACCAGCGCTCAGCAAAGCTAAAGCCGCCTGGCGCATTCGCGTCGGATCGGGAGTCCAACGCGATCCAGGACCCTCCCGGTAGAAGCTCTCAGTCATCGCGCTGATTGTAACAACGCACTCCCCCAGAACACCGAGCAAGACGCGGACCGCGTCGGTTTCGTATGATCTCGACTAGTCTGCATGTCTCCGGTCGTGGATCGCCGGACCCTTCAGGATCCGCAGCAGATCCTAGAAGCGCTTGAGAGTTTCCTTCAAGCGGCCAAGAGCCCCGTCCTGGTGGAAGACGGTCGCCAGGCCCTCGCAATCGTGCGCGACCGCCTGCGCATAGAAGCGACCCCGAGCGGCGTCATCCTCGAGAGTTGGGGGCCGCAGGGCGCCGTCATCCGGCGCTTGACCAGCATCGCCTCGGTCACTCGGACGAGAATCGAGCTGCGAGCCAAACGCTTCGCCCAACGCGACATCCGCCTGTCGATCATCGATTCAGCCGCAGCCTCCGTCGCCGGGTCCACGGACGGACACTCATCGCAAATCTTCCTCAAACGGCTCATCGCCAGGGAGTTTCCCCTAGCCCGGGTGAGCAAGCTATCGGGACATAGCGATCTTCAGCACAGTCTCTCCGGCAGGCACGTTCGCTGCCGTATGGACGAAGGGCAGCTGTCGTGGGCGGTAGTGGCGGCGCCTCCCATGTCGAGCGCCGAGTCCTGCGACTGCGCCATCACCACCGGACTACTTTGGCTCGACAGTTTGCGTCAGATGGAAACCCGCCGCCCCATCGTCGGGCTGCGCATCTTCTTGCCTCTCGGCCGACAAGAACGCACCTGCCGCATCCTGCGCGGGCTCAATCTCCAACTAGCCGTCTACGAAGTCTACGCCTATGACCCCAGAGGCAACGTGCAGAAGATCGATCTGGCTAACGCGGGCAACACGCGAACTCTGTTCCGCGCACGTTATCGACCCGCCGCATTTGGACCGCCCCTGCTAGACTGGCTCGCGCAACTGGAGCAGCGTCCCTGGGTGGCGACGGTCGCCCAGGCCAATGGCTCGCTGTCCTTGCGCATACTCGGGTTAGAGTTCGCCGCCGCCCGAGCGCGTGAAATGGTTTACGGATTGCAAACGCAAACCGTCGTCACTCAGGAAAACTTCGGCGACGTACTGAAGCTGGTTGACCAATTGGCTTCTTTCCGTAACCCGAACGCTGCCGACCGGGATCACCCTCTGTATCGGGCCGATCCTGAGCGCTGGCTCGAATCGCGGATACGCCGCGATATTCAGAACCTAGACCCCTCGCTTGGCGGGACCCCGCTCTTCAGCCAGTCCGAGGCGGCCGCCGGCTTGGATCGCGGCATCATCGACCTCATCACCGCGGATCAATCAGGACGCCTGGCCATCCTCGAAGTCAAAGCAACCGCTAACCTTCAATTGCCGATCCAAGCCCTCGACTATTGGGTCGCCGTAGACGCCATCATCAGGACCTCTCCCGACCTGATAACGAGTTACTTCCCAGACCTCCCAGTTTCGCAGGCCTCGCCGAGGCTCATTCTCATCGCTCCCGCGCTGGAGTTTCATCCGACAACCGAACTGATCACAGGCTATTTCGGCGCACAAGTGCCGTTAGAACGCATCGGCCTCAACGCCGGCTGGAGGACGGCGGTCAAGAAACGGTATCACCAGCTCGATCGGGGCAGGCCCGACTGCTTCCGTGCGGATACCGCTGCGGTGTAAACAAACGAAAGCTTATTGCCGCAAGGCCAGCGAAACTAGACTACGATCTTACGACCTACTGCCTCTTCCTCCTTGCCTCGTGACGGAGCCATACCGCGTGAACGTTGTAGCGATCATTAGCGAACTTCGGCGCGACTTAGAGCGTATCGACGGGTTGATTCTGGCTCTCGAGGCTCTTAGCTCCGGTCGCAGAAGAGGCCGGCCGCCGAAGGCTCTGCAGGCTCTGCTCTCGGGAACCAACACCGGTTCTTCGCCGGTCGAGCGACAGGCCGCTGCCGCTATCAAAGAGGCTGCAACGCAGCCCGCAACGCGCAACAAGAAGGGCAGGCCCGCGGCGAAGAAATCGTCAAAGCCCAAGGCCCAACCGCTCAGCTAACGCGAGCGGCAAACCGGCTTCGACGATCTTCCTTTGGGCGGCGTCTACATCGTAGGGGCAACGACGAAATTCAATCTGCCGCGTGCCGGCGTCGTAGATCGCATAGGCCGCGTGCCAGTCGTTGTCTCGCGGCTGTCCCACCGAGCCCGGGTTAACGAGCAGAGCGTCTTCCTCGGCAGCAATCACCAACTCGTAAGGGGATAGCCCTTCGACCTCATCCCCGGAACCGCGGCGCCCGAATCCACCTTGAATATGCGTGTGCCCGAAGAAAATCAGTCCCCGCTCTAGGCTTTGTAACTGCTCTTCGGCGTCAGGTATAGAAATGACGTACGTGTCTTCGTCCAACGGAGATCCATGTACGAGCCTGCAATCGGCGACATCGAAAGGCCCCCTCGGCAATCCGCTGAGGTAAATCAAGTGATCCGGCTCCAGTTTCGTCCGAGTCCATTCCGCCGCCGCCTTGGCAACCGGATTGAAAAACCGCAGATCGGACATCCCCGTGCAGGCCCGATCGTGATTGCCGCGAATCACCGCCTCGCAATTCTGGCGAACCCACGCCGTTACTTCGTTGGGATTCGCGCCGTAGCCAACGATATCTCCGAGGCAAACAACCTGCTGATAAAGACCTGCCGAGTCGGTTAGTACGGCTTCCAGCGCCTCGAGGTTTGAATGGATATCACTAAGAATCAGATAACGCATACTCAGGCCTAAGCTGAACGAAGAACTAGCGTCGCAATCTCCGGCATCGCCCCGATCCTCATGGGCATGTTGACAGTTCCCACTCCGCGAGTCACATAGGCTGCTTTCTCGCCAATGCGATACTCTCCGACGACAAACGGAGTGAAGAAACGGCCTGGATTCAGGGTCTGCTCCACGATCTCCACCGTGATCTGTCCGCCGTGTGTATGGCCAGAAAGCGTCAGGTCGCAGCCCGCCGCCGCCGCTGCCGGGAACACGTCCGGATTGTGCGACAGCAACAGGTTAAACGCCGACGCGTCAACCAGATCCGCAACGCCTGTGAGATAACCCCTGGACTGCCGCTGGTAGTCCACGCCGATCAGGTTGATCTTGCTATCGCCAAACCGCAGTCCTTGAGCACGCTGACGTAACACCTGAATGCCCTTCTCCGCGGCATAGCTTTCCGCTAGGTCAGAACATCGAGCGAACTCTTCGTGATTCCCTAAGCAAGCCCACAGCCCGGAGTCCGCCTTCAGCTTGGCGACCTCATCGAGGCACTCCTCCAGCGGATCCCCTTCGCGTGTGATGAAATCGCCGGTAAGAAACGCGATCTGCGGCCGCAGCTCATTGGCCATGCCGACAACGCGCCGAAGGTCCTTGCGGTCCAAATAGGGTCCGTAGTGGATGTCGCTGATCTGAACGATTCGCAGACCGTCCAGATCGGCGGACAAGCCTTTCACGCGAATTTCCGTCTCGCGCACTTCAAAATCATCGCGGCCGATAAACGTTCCATAGCCACCTGCCACGAACGGCAGCACCATGGCCGTCTTGGCCGATCCGTCCAAAAAGTCGCGTCGTGAGTATCCGCCTCCGCTTCGCGTCGCATCTCCGGGTCCGGAGATCCGCGCCGCCAGCCTCCATGCCAGATACGCCGCATAGGCCCCAAACGAGCCCGCCACATGGACCGCCGAAGCTAAATGGAAGATCGGCGGGATGCGCCGTGACAATTCGTACAATTCCAGGTGCAGCGTGACCAACTCAGAAACGCAGACTAGAAAAAGTCCGCACGCTCCGGCGGCGACGCTCAACACCACGGCTCCCCGCACGCCTCGCCGCTTGAGGAACCGGTAGAGCAGCGCCGCGAAATGAACCTGGGCGACAACCAGAAACAGCTCGGCGGCTCGCGTTGCCGCCTTCAGCGCTAACGGGATCGTTTCTTCCACGGAGGTGTTCTTATGTTCTCGCCCCACGCCGCGACGAGCAAGCCGTAAATCGCCTAGATGCGAGCAACTTGCTTCTTAGGACGTCGTCCACCAGGGAAACCTTCAGCCGTTCCAGCTCGTCATATAGAGCGCGGAAAGCAAACGGTATGATGAATCTGTGGCACACCAGAATGAGAAAGTGGTGGTTTTGTTGAGCGGCGGCATGGATAGCTGCGTTACTGCGGCCATCGCGGCTTCGCAGTTCGAAGTTGCCGCGATGCACTCCGACTACGGTCAGCGCACGGCGACGCGCGAGCGCCAGGCGTTCGAGCAGATCTCCGACAAACTGGGCATTGAGCAAAGGTTAGTCATCGATCAGCGCTACATGGCCGCGATTGGCGGCTCCGCCCTCACTGACAGCCGAATTTCCGTCCCTGACTTCGACCCCGAATCGGCAGGATTTGAAGCCATCCCGGCCACCTACGTTCCCTTTCGAAATGCTCACTTTCTGTCAGCGGCGATCTCCTGGGCCGAGGTCATCGGCGCATCGCGCGTGTTCGTCGGGGCAGTCGAGCAAGACAGTTCCGGTTATCCCGACTGCCGTCCTGAGTACTACCAAGCTTTCCAGACCGTCGCGGAAGTCGGTACCCGCCCCGAGACATCCATCAGCATCGAAACGCCGCTAATTCGCCTGTCCAAAGCGGAGATCATTCGCCAAGGATTGGGCTTGGGCGCGCCCTTGGAGTTGTCCTGGTCATGCTACCGGCAGGGCGAGATCGCCTGCGGCCGATGCGACAGTTGCGCCCTGCGCCTGCGTGCCTTTCAGCTCGCGGGCACGCCTGACCCCGCACCATACAGTTTTGAGTCCGTTCGAGAGGCTGACCCGGACTCCAAAGATGTTGTATCCTTTTCGTGAACTGAGGAGTTGACCCATGATGAACAACCTATTGAGGACATTGATCTTTACGCTCTTTCTAGCGCTTCTTGCAGCTCCAGCGTGGGCCCAGGTGGGGCGCCTCCAGGGTACGGCAGTCGGCGAAGACGGCAAGCCGCTCAACGGCGCTGTCATCGAGATCGAACGCACGGACCAAAAGGGCTCCTACAAAGTCAAGACGAACAAGAATGGTCAGTTTCTGCATGCTGGCCTCCCTTATGGGGTCTACAGCGTCACCCTGACGCTGAAGGACGAAACGATCGAGTCAGTCACTGACGTCCGTGTCCGCGGTGGCGATGCGACCCCGGTTAGCTTCGACGTCAAGGCCCTGAAGGAAAGACAAGCGTCCGCCGCCAGCGGCACCCCGGCTGAGGACGCGCTCGCCGGCATGTCCGACGAGGAGCGCGAGGCCTACGAAGCTGCCCTAAAGGAGCGCCAAGAGGCACTGGAGAAAAACGCCGCTCTCAACAGCGCCTTCAACAATGGCATGACCGCGCTCAAGGCTGAGGACTACGAGACTGCCGTCCCCTTCCTCAAAGAAGCCGCGGCGCTCAGCGACACGCAACACACCATCTGGGGAAATCTCGCCGAAGCGCAGTCCAAGCTGGCCATGACTAAGAACGGCGACGAGCGCACGGCCATCATGGGTGAGGCCGCCGCCTCCTACTCCAAGGCGATGGAGCTTAATCCTACCGAGGCAGGCTATGCCAACAACTTCGGCCTGGCCCTGATTCAGGCCGGCCAGCGCGATGAAGGCATGGCCATGCTGCAGCGAGCCGCCGCCTCCGATCCGGCCAACGCCGGCAAGTACTATTTCAACGTCGGCGCGATCCTGACTAATAGCGGCGACGTTGACGGTGCGATCGATGCGTTCCGCAAGGCAACAGAAGCGCAGCCCGACTACGCTGGAGCCCACTACCAGTTAGGGATGTCCTTGGTCGGCAAGGCCACCTTCAGCCCCGAAGGGGCGATGATCCCCGTCGAGGGCACTTTGGAGGCTTTCCAGAAGTACCTCGAACTGCAACCCAACGGCGCGGACGCCGAGACAGCCAAGGCCATGGTCGCCACTTTGACAACCGCTGTCGACACGTCGTTCACCAACCCCAACAAGAAGTAGTAACGTTCGCCGGCCCGGCGAAGGAAATGACACGGGCGTCGGCCGATTGGTCGACGCCCTTCGTCGTTCCGGTCAACTGTTTATGCGCGTCATCGTCATCCTCATCCTGATCGTGATTGCCATCTGCCTGGCGCGTATGCTCTTGGGCGACGTCATCAAGGCGGTTGGCAAGACGATGAAGGCGCCGCCCGACGCGCCAGCCGCCCCCTCAGCGGGTTCCACAGCCGGACGCCTGGTCAAAGATCCGCAGACGGGCAGCTACATCGATGAGCGCGTCGCCATCAAGGCCGACGTCAAGGGAACGACCTACTACTTCGAGTCCGCGGCCAGCCGCGACGCATTCCTCCGTAAACAGCGCTCGTAGCTTCCCAGTCACATTCCAGTTCAATTGATCCCTAAAATGGAAGTTCGCCCCGGAGACGTCGAAAGATGAATATCACCCCAGCTTGCGCGCTCGCCGCCTTCGCGCTCCTCACTTCTTGCGGAGCTGACCAGCCGGTCGACGCAGGTCCCACGAAGGTAGCCCACGAAATGCACGCGGCCATGGGCGGCTTGGACAACTGGAACAACACACGCTACGTCAGCTTTAAGTTCCAAGTCGGCCAAGGCGGCGAGTGGCGCGTGTCCCGCACGCATCTTTGGGACAAGTGGGAGGGGCGCTACCGTTTTGAATCGACCGACGGCGAAGGCATTCGCTCCGTCGCCCTGTTCAACGTCAACACCAAGCAAGGCAAGGTCTACGTCGATGGCCAAGAGCTCCCAGCCGAGCAGGCCCAAGAACAGATCGACAGGGCCTACGGCGCCTACATCAACGACACTTATTGGCTGGCCATGCCCTGGAAGTGGTTGGAGCCCGGCGTGAACCTCAAGTACGTCGGCGAAGAGTCCGTCGACGGCGAAGCCTGCGACGTCGTCGAACTGAGCTTCGAGCAAGTCGGACTCACCCCCGGCGACGTCTACACAGCCTTCGTCTCCAAGGCTTCGCACCTCATGGTTCATTGGGAATACAAGCTGCAAAGCGATCAGCAAGGTTCCTCGAACTGGGTCTATACGACGACCAACGGGCTCAAGCTCGCCGCTACCCACAAGCGCCCAGACGGAAGCGAAATCAACATGGGCGACCCGGTCGTAAGCAATGAAGTCGATGAATCGCTGTTCGCCGATCCTGCCAAGACTCTATAGCCCCGCCGCAAACTTCTATTGATTGGATGCGGCGCTCGCGTCGCCAAAGAAGGACTTTCTCGCAGGTTTCCGTATGGCTTACAAAATCATCAGCGATCTCAATCTCCAAGGCAAGAAGGTCTTCATGCGCGTGGACTTCAACGTGCCGCTGGACAAAGCCACCGGTACCGAGATCACTTCCGACACGCGCATTCGCGCCGCCCTGCCCTCCATCCAGCTCGCTCTCGATAATGGCGCCGCGGTCGTTTTGGCGTCGCACCTCGGACGTCCTGAGGGTAAACGCGTCGCGACGATGAGCCTCAAACCCGTCGCCGCAAGACTCGCCGAACTACTGGGACGGCCCGTGGCGATGGCCGCTGATTGCGTTGGCCCTGAAATCGAAGCTCTCGCCGCCGCGCTCAAACCCGGCGAAGTTCTCTTGCTCGAGAACCTGCGCTACCACGCCGAGGAGGAAGCCAACGACGTCTCGTTCTCCAAACAATTGGCCGCTCTCGCCGACGTTTACGTCAACGACGCCTTTGGAACCGCGCATCGGGCCCAAGCCTCCACGGCCGGCATCGTTGCCTACGTGAGCGAGTCCGCCGCCGGTCTGCTGATGGATAAAGAGCTCACCTGGCTCTCTAAGGCGACGGCGACTCCCGCACATCCCTACGTCGCCATCGTCGGCGGCGCGAAAATTTCCGGCAAGATCGACGTCGTCGAAAACTTCTTACGGCTCGCCGATAAAGTGTTGATCGGCGGCGCCATGGCCTATACCTTCTTCAAAGCCCAGGGCAAACAAGTCGGCGGATCTCTCGTCGAGGACGAGAAGCTCGATCTCGCCAAAGAAACTATGGCCAAGGCCGCCGGCAAGTTGATGCTGCCCCTCGACCATGTCATCGCCTCAAGCTTTTCCGCCGAGGCCGAGACGAAAACCGTAGACGTGGACGAGCCCGTCC
The DNA here is from genome assembly GCA_027592785.1 of Acidobacteriota bacterium. Taxonomy (GTDB): domain Bacteria; phylum Acidobacteriota; class Terriglobia; order Bryobacterales; family UBA6623; genus CAMPKL01. The sequence goes on along the minus strand of JAQCLD010000036.1, from coordinate 16,478 downwards.
CCGCGGGTTGGCTGGGGCTCGACATCGGACCAAAAACCATCGCCGCATACTCCGCGCAAATCGCCGGCGCCAAGCTCATCGTTTGGAATGGCCCGATGGGCGTCTTCGAGTTAGAGCCTTTTGCTAATGGAACGCTTTCGGTGGGTCGCGCTGTCGCCAACTCTGCCGCAGTGAGCATCGTTGGCGGCGGCGACTCCGAAAAAGCAATCAAGAAAGCCGGCATCGGCGCAAAACTTTCACACGTGTCCACCGGCGGCGGCGCCTCTCTCGAGTTCCTCTCCGGTTTGAAGTTGCCCGGCGTTGAGGCGCTCGGCGGTATCTAAACCGATATTCTTGTCTCGATTTGAGCGGTTCGCCGAAACAGTTTTCGCGAGCCGCGTGTTTGTCGCCCGCAATCGCTATTCATCGCGATTGCGCGTCGATACAATGGGTTCGCTCCCCCCTAGTTCATGCCGCAGAAGACTTCGACATCGCCGCTCATGCGGCAGTATCACGCCATCAAGGAACAAGTCCCTGGGACTCTACTGCTCTTCCGGCTCGGCGATTTCTTCGAGCTCTTCTTCGAAGACGCCATCGTCGCCGCGAGCGAACTAGACATCACTCTTACCTCTCGCAACAAAGAACAAGGCGAGAAAATTCCCATGTGCGGCGTGCCCGCCCGAAGCGCCGACTCGTACATCGCCAAGTTGATTGAGAAGGGTTATCGCGTGGCCATCTGCGAGCAAGTCGAAGAAGCGTCCAAGGGCAAGGGGCTTGTTCGCCGCGAGGTCACGCGCATCGTCACCCCCGGTACCGCCAGCGACATCGGCTTACTCAAGGCCGGCGAAAACAACTACCTTGCCGCGGTCATTCAGCGCGGCGACGTGACCGGGTTCGCCTACGTCGATATCTCAACCGGTGAGTTCCGCATTTCGGAGATGGCCCCCGGCGAAGCGGCAACAGTGTTGGAAACGCTCCAAGTCCGCGAAGTGCTCTCGCCGTCCGCCGGCCCGCTCTTCCAAACCAATCCGCACCGGCACGGCAACGCCAACGGCATTGACCGCCGCCAGATGCACACCGAAGTCGAACCTTGGACTTTTGATTTCGACGTCGCCGAACGCCTGCTCAAGGATCACTACGGCCTGCACTCGCTCGACGGTCTCGGAGTCACCAACCGTCGCGCAGCCGTTTCCGCCGCCGGCGCGTTGTTGCACTACCTGCGCGAAACCCAGAAGGCCGCCCTCGACCACCTCGCAAGACCTGCCTGGTTCCAACAGCAAGAACGAATGGCGCTGGATGCCGTCACGGTTCGCAATCTCGAAATCGTCGAACCCCTTTTCCGCGGAACCAAGAACTCCACGCTGCTGCACACCATCGACCAGACGTCCACTGCGATGGGCGCCCGCCTGCTGCGTCAACAAGTCCTTCGCCCATCACTCGATCAACGAGAGATCGAGGCGCGCTCGGGCGGCATCGCCGAACTCATCGCCCAAACCATCACGCGCACCGAGATCGCTCGCGAACTGCAGTCTGTCGCCGACATCGAACGTTTGCTCGCCCGCGTCTCTCTCGGCTCCGCCACGCCTCGCGATGTCGCCAGCCTCGGACAGTCGCTGCGTTGCCTGCCCATGTTGCGAGGCCTCGCCGGCAAGCTCCAATCCGAGCGCATGCGTCAATTGCTTGAGCGCATGGATGAACTGGCGGACATCCGCGAACGGATCCTAAACACTCTCGATCAGAGCCCTCCAATGTCGATTTCCGACGGCGGCGTTGTCGCCAAAGGCTTCGACGCCGAACTCGACGAGCTGCGCGAACTCAGCCGGAACAGTCGCGGCTTTATCGCTCGCCTAGAAGCGCAGGAGCGCGAGCGAACCGGCATCGGCTCGCTCAAGGTACGCCACAACAACGTCTTCGGCTTCTATATCGAGGTCTCTAAGGCCAACGCTCATCTCGTACCGTCGTCCTACGATCGCAAGCAAACGCTGGTCAATGCTGAGCGCTTCATCACCCCCGAGTTGAAGGAGTACGAATCGAAGGTAGTCGAGGCCGAAGAGCTCATCCTCGCCAAGGAAAAGGCCATTTTCGAAAGCGTGCGCGCCGCGACTGCCGCCGAGGCGCAACGCATCCGCCAGGTCGCCTCCGCTATTGCCGAACTCGACTTCCTCGTCGGTTTGGCGATGGTCGCCGCCGAACGTAAGTACGTTCGGCCCGTCTTCACCGACACCGGCGACATCCAGATCTGCGGCGGCCGACACCCCGTCATTGAGGCTCTCGCTGAAGAGGACGGCTTCGATCGCTTCATCCCCAACGACGTCTACCTCAACAACACCGACCATCTCTGCGCGCTGATCACCGGACCGAACATGGGCGGCAAGTCCACCTACTTGCGGCAGGTCGCCTTGATCTCAATCTTGGCCCAGATCGGCTCCTTCGTTCCCGCCGCGGAAGCGCGGCTGCCCATTATCGATCGCATCTTCACCCGCATCGGCGCCAGCGACAACCTCGCCTTGGGACGCTCGACTTTCATGGTCGAGATGACCGAGACCTCCGAGATCCTCAACACCGCCACCTCGCGCAGTCTCGTCCTGCTCGACGAAGTCGGCCGCGGAACCTCGACCTTCGACGGCCTCTCCATCGCCTGGTCCGTCGTGGAAGACATCTGCACGCGCGTCGGTGCGAAGACGCTCTTCGCTACCCACTACCACGAGCTCACCGAACTCGCCGACATCCTTGAGGGCGTTTTCAACCTGCACGTAGGCGTTCAAGAGTCCGGCGACCGCATCATCTTTCTGCGCAAAGTTCAACCCGGCAAGGCCAGCCGGAGTTACGGCATCGAAGTCGCCCGGCTTGCCGGTTTGCCGATGCAGGTGATCAACCGCGCCCGCCGCGTTCTCGAAATGCACGAGCAACGGGAAGTCTCCGTCACCGAAGAACTAGCGCCTGCTCAGGCGAACTCCCCCCTACAGGTGTCAATCTTCCAGGCCGACTCCGGCGTCCTCGAAGAGCTGCGCTGCATCGACATCGACAACCTCAAGCCGATCGAGGCGCTCAATCTGCTCACGTCCTGGCAGCTTCGTCTGTCGCAAGCCGTCAAGGCGCTGAACTAAATGCTAGTCGCGGGGCTCATGAGCGGCACGTCCGTCGACGGCATCGACGTCGCCTTGGTCCAGATCGAGGGCGAAGGATTCGACCAACAAATCCGCCCCGTCGCCTTTCACGAGATTCCCTTCCCCCCGGGAGTCCGCCAGGGAGTGCTCTCCATCTCCAACGCCGAGATCAGTACCGCACGCCTCAGCCAAATGAATTTCCTGCTAGGCGAACTCTTCGGCGACGCCGTAGTCGAGGCATGCAAGAGATCCTCCATCCCTTTGAGCAGCCTCGGCCTCGTCGGCTCGCACGGTCAGACGATTTACCACCAAGCGTCGGCCACAACGCTCTATGACCGAGCCGTATCCAGCACGCTGCAAATCGGCGAGCCCTCGCTCATCGCCGCCAGAACTCTTACCCCCGTCATCGCCGACTTTCGTCCTGCCGACATGGCCGTCGGCGGACAAGGCGCGCCGCTGGTCCCCTACGTTGACTATTTGCTCTACCGCCATTCCCAAAAAGGCCGCGTCGCACTCAACATCGGCGGCATCGCCAACCTCACCGCCATTCCGCCAGGCGCGCCTCCCGAGGCCGTCATCGCTTTTGACACGGGACCGGGCAACATGGTCATCGACGCCCTCGTCTCCCAGTTCTCCGTCGGCGGGCTCACCTTCGACCGCGACGGCCGCATGGCCGCCACAGGACGCGTCAACTATCCGCTGCTCGCCGAACTCATGAAGGCGCCCTACATCAAACGCTCTCCGCCCAAGAGCTGCGGACGCGAACAGTACGGTGCTGAATTCGTATCCGCTCTGCTGGCCGATGACCTGCCCGCGGCCGACCTCGTCGCCACCGCAACCGCCTTAACTGTCGCCGCCATCGCCGAGGCCGTGCGCAACTTCATCGCTCCCAACATGCCCGTCGACGAGCTGATCGTCTCCGGCGGCGGCGCCAAGAATCCCGAGCTCCTGCGCCGCCTTCGCGAACAGCTCGACCGGGTACAAGTTCTTAGCTCGAACGACTTGGGCATCGACGGAGACGCCAAAGAGGCCATCGCCTTCGCTGCCTTGGCCTATGAGAGTTGGCATCGCCGTCCGGCTAATCTGCCCTCAGCCACCGGCGCCCGCCGCCCCGCTATTCTCGGAAAGCTCTGCCTTCCGCCCTGCTGAGCGATAATGGCCGAACTATGAAACTGTGTACCGCGGAGTTTGACGGCTCCAAGTTCGCCGCAATCCTCAAAGGCGACAAGCTGCTGCCCGTCTCCGACGTCAACGTCAAACGCGGCACACGCTATTCCAGCGATCTGCTCGAACTCATCGGCGATCCAGACTCAGCCGCGCTCGCGGATCTCTCCAAAGATCTGACGGCGACCATCCCGCTCCTCGAAACCCGTCTGTGCATTCCCTACGAGCGGCCCGGCAAAGTCTGGTGTATCGGCCTCAACTACAAGACCCACGCCGACGACCTTAACGCCCAGCAGCCCGACGAGCCCGGCAGTTTCATGAAGCCTTCTTCATCCTTCTTCGAGCCAGGTGGAGAGATCGTCCTGCCGCCTGAACACCTCACCAAAGACGTTGACGCCGAGGGCGAACTCGCGCTCGTTTTCTCCAAGCGCTGCAAGAACGTGCCCATAGAAGAAGTGCCCAGCGTCCTGTTCGGGTACACCACCACGCTCGACATGACCGCGCTGGATATCCTCGCCAAAAACACCCGCTACCTGCAGCGCTCCAAGAGTTTCGACACGTTCTTCTCCTTCGGCCCCATCATCGTCACCAAAGACGAAGTCGCCAACCTCGAAGATGTCGAAGTCATCACCATCCACAACGGTAAGGAGTTTTCGCGCGACTATGTGCGCAACATGCGCCACCTGCCGTACAAGCTAGCCAGTTTCCACAGCGAAGTGATGACCTTCGAGCCCGGCGATATCCTCTCCACCGGATGCCCCAAAGGCGCGCGCATTAAGTTCGGGGACACGGTCGAAGCCCACGTCACCTGCATCGGCCGCCTCAACGCAACCGTTCGCTAACTGGATGTCTGAGCGCCGGCCAACTTGACGACGTCGTCGCCCTCTACCGGCTTGTTGGCGTCTGCCTGGCTGAACTGCTTTTCGAGCGAGTGGAAGACCGACAGCGATCGCGCTAACTCATCCACGTCGGCGCCTTCGTCAACCGTGACTTCGTGTTCCACCCAACTGCACAGCGGAATATTGCGGAAGTACAAACGTTCCTGCACCACCAAGCATTTGCGATTCGCAAACAGCATTTTCTGATCGCGAATGAACCGCCGCTGCTCGGTATGCAGGTCTTGCATCACCGCCTCAAGCGAGTTGCTTCGCGACGCCTCTTCACGCAGCCGGTTCAGTTCGTCCAGCGCACCCTTCTGCGCTTCGATCGATGCCCGCGCCTCTCCCAAGCTCTGCCGCTCGCGCGACAGTTGCACTTCCATGCGCTGCTGCATGATGTAGAGCGCCAACACAGCCGAACCCACGCAAAGGCAGATCGGCAAAAAGACCCAGAGTGCGGCCTGCAAAGTCATAAGGGATTGTCCAGGACGAGAACATTATACCCTCCATTTGTATGATGCGGGATCGCACATTCGTTACCATCAACTGCGATGACTGACCCCGGCTTCGACGAGATCGGCCAATTGCTCGCCGAGCATGGACCCGCCGGTTTCGACCTGCTCGCCGAACGCTTTATCGCCTCCGGTAACTTCCCTGCTGCATTCGAGGCGCGGCTGATGAAGAAGCGCGTCGAAATGGGTCTGCCGCTGATGTCCCAATCGCAAGGCGACCTCTCGCCCGACGACGCCAAGACCTACGCCCAAACGCAAATCGCCGCAGCGCGGGAAATCGGCGGCCTCTACCTCGGCCGCGACGATATCCGCCGCGCCTGGCCCTACTTCCGCGCCATCGGCGAAACTTCGCCCGTCAAAGACGCCATCGAAAAGCTCTCGCCCGAAATCGACGGAGATCTCGTCGACGGCGCAATCGAAGTCGGTTTCTACGAAGCCGTACATCCCCACAAGGGCCTGGAGTTGTTGTTGAACCGCCACGGCATCTGCCGCGCCATCACCACCTTCGGGCAGTACCCTTCCCTTGAAAGCCGTGACGACGCTGGCGCACTACTCATTCGCACGATCTACGACGAGGTGCGCCGCAATATCCTTACCGCGCTCGAAACCGAGGACTCCACTGCTTCGCTGCTCGAACTCGTCGAAGCCAACGAAGGCCTGTTCGCCGGCAACGCCAGCTACATCGACGTGTCGCACGTCATCTCGGTCTTGCGCTACGCCATCGACTTCGAAGATCCGCAAATCCTGCAAATGTCCTACGAACTCACCGAGTACGGACGCCGCCTAAGCGAAATGTATCAGTTCAAAGGACAGTTCCCCTTCGAGGAGCCCTTCCCCGACTACGGCGCCTATTTGCAGGCGCTGCTGGGAATTAAAGTCGACGCCGCCCTCGATCGTTTTCGCGCCAAAGTCAGCCCTGAGCCCGATCCCTACGGCGACATCGCGGTCCAAACTCTGGTCAACCTGCTCGTCCGCCTCGAGCGCATTACCGAAGCCATTGACCTCGCCGAAGAGCGCCTCGCAGGCATCCCCCTCGACCGCCTCATCTGCCCCGGCCCGCTCGAACTCTGCGAACGCGCCGGCGACTTCGAGCGCCTCAAATCCATCGCCCTCAAAACCGGCAACATGATCGCCTACGCCGCCTCCCTCTCGCGGCAGCAATAACATCCGCGACTCGGCCGCAATTACATCCGCACCCCGCCGCAATAACATCCTAGCCGCGACTGTAAGGGAGCGGAATTCCTCCTCAGCTCAGCACCTCTCTTCAGGCAATATCGATCCGGAAGATCCAGCCCGCCGTCGGACTATCGTTTGTCGGCCAATTCGGATGGATGCCCGCATCGCAGCTGATCAGCGTCCCGTTATGCATGGAAAGCCCATGAGGGTCGCACGAGCCCGGCTCGAAGTCCACAACCTCCAGCACGTCGCCTGTCGCGGCATCGTACTTGACCAAACCGGGCCGGCCCTCGGCGTAGTTCTTGCTGTTGTTGCCGGTGACCTGCCAGATGGCTCCGTTGTCCCAGGCCGCCGCGTGGTAGCGAGCCACGTTGGGCCCCCTATAGAAGGGGATCATGAACTCCGGCTCCCAAGTCTTGGCGTCCACTCGCAACAGGGCGCGCAGACGAAGGGCGGAGATCCACAGTTTTCCCTCATGCCACATCACGCCGTGGCAACCGCCGCCGTTGTCCGCCGGGCCCAGTGGGATCTGCCGGTGGCTGATGACCTTGGAGTTCATATCCACCTGGAAGATGCCCTGCGGCGGGGCGTTGGCCGCCATCCAGACGTACCCGCCGCCGACCGCCATGCCGCTCGTATTGCGCGAAGGCGTCTTCACCGTCTTCAGCACCTTTCCGTTCCAATCGACCAGCCAAGCCGACTCCGACAAGTCTTTAGCGGGAGTCACTCCGTAGCGCTCGGCCTGCGCGCCGCTCATCTTTTGCTCGCCAATCCACAAACCCTCCGGCGTAACCTCAATCGCATTTGGAAACCCCGAAGGGCACTTGAACATCTTGGTCGTCTTGGCGATCCGCCGCGGCGCCGAGCCCTCCCCTTGCGCCATCGCACGTCCTCCGCCGAGAGCCAAACCGGTGCCAAGGCCTGCAAGCATGAATTCTCTCTTGGTCATTAGGTATCTCCGGGCCGCATCGGCCGACCGGATTATATAACGAGCGACCCTTCCTGCGCCCAATCAGCCTCCGAGATCTCAAAGACAGACCAAGATGCGGTCCGACCGAACCGCGCCAGCACCAAGCCTCAGTTGGGATGAGCTATGTCCAACATGGGCAAGAATCGGTTGGCGGAGCCTCAGGGTGTGAAAGTCATTATTGAGCTGCTCGACTTCCGCCGGGGTGCGCCTTCAGAACATAGGAGAAGACATAAGGATTTCCAGTCGTGTCTCTCGGCGGCAGTTCTTCGCTGCATCGAGCCTGATTCCGCTGTGGGCGCGTCACGCGCTGGCGGTCGCTACGCAGGCAGATAAACATAGACTGCCGGTCGTCGCCAAGCGTGTCGAGAAGGCCTTCCGGGCGCCCTGCCGGCAACCCAACGCCTTGCAGCCGTTCCCGACGGCTTGTGGATCCTCGACCAGGTCGATCCCAACAAAGCCTACAAGGTGAACTACAAGGATGGCTCCGTCCTCCACGAGATTCAGACCGAGTCGATCCACGGCAGCGGCATTACGTTCGGCAACGGCGCGCTATGGATCGGCTCCACCTGGGGATTGAAGACGCTGAAGGTCGACCCCGCCAGCGGCAAGACTTTGAAGTCCTTCGACACGCATGGCGCGGGCATGAACAAATTCGGCACGCCGACGCGGCCGTCGGGTGCACACGGTTTGGAGTGGGTGGGGAACCAGTATTGGATGGCGGTGCCAGCCTCTGGCCTGGTCTACCTGATCGAGCCGGAGAGCGGCGAGATCGTGCGCAGTATTCCGGCCCCCGGCTGGCGTACTCACGGTGTGGCTTGGCACGACGGCGCTCTTTGGTGCGTCGAGACGTCCGAGCGCGCCATCTACAAGATGGATCCCCGGAACGGCCAGCTGCTAGCCAAAATTCAGCTCAGCGAGCAAGATCCAGAACCACACGGCATGACGCTCACAGATGGCGTCCTTTGGTATTGCGACGCCGGAAGTCGCGACAACGCCGGCTGGGTCTGCCGCCTGGTTTGACAAGCGCGCTTGCCGAGCAACCAACGCCAGCTTCGTCTGCTTGCCCACCGCGGGCGACCCGTTTCGATGAAGCGCGCTTCGACCGCTTGAGCCGGCAACATTACTCGGAAACCGACGCGAGAGAGACAGTGCGCCAGGACATCTGCAAGCCCCGTATGAGCTTGAAGGTGTCATTCTTGTTGCCGCGATATGAGGCGTGTAGCGGCCCCGGGCTCAATGTCGACTGCACCACAGGCGGCAGGACGTAGATGACCACAACTCCGAAAAGTTCGTGCCCCACGAAGCGGTCAGTACTCTCTTCGGTGACGATGGGGGCGTTTCTTTCGCCGTAAACCGATGATTGGTTCAGATTTCCAACCTGGCGTTCACTCCAAGCAGGCGGCAGCTCTGTGCGTGCTCCCATTCTGTTGTACGCGACCTGCTCAAGCGACAGCGCAACGACCGCACGGCTAGTACCGAACAGTAGTTCTTGGAACTCGATGCCGACTGCATGGTATGAGTTGAGTCCTTCATAGGAATCCAACCGTCGCAACCTACCCCGCAACAAAGCGCCCTTTGGCAGAACGGAATCGGCCCCAAAGTGCACGTCATCCGTCAGTTCGGCCTCGATCCGGTCTCCAATTCGCGAATTCTTCGAGTCTATCCCGGTCGTAAGCTCAATCGGGAGCAATAGACCCGGAGGAACCTTTAGGTTTTCGATCACTTCGGTCTTCTCGACATAAAAGCGGGCAGTAGAATCGTCGAACGACAATGTAGAAGACCCCACAAAGGAACGACAATTGGTGAACTGTGTTTCGCTTATACTCTCCACTCCGGTGCTCAACAACATCGTGAATTGCGACCGCTGCGGCAGGAGCAGTCGCTTGGACCCCATCGTTACGGTTTGGTAGTCAATCCGTGTTGCGAATCTATTCACACCCACGTCTCGCGGCAGCTCGTCCACTCGTACAGTTAAGCGGAGAAGCTTATCATTCTCTGTTGCCGCCCAAAACGAACCATGGTAGGGGACCCTCGTGCTTAGACCCAAGTTCGTCACGCTGTATCGAGAGTCAGCCAGTAGGACAGTATAGTCGTAGCGCTGGGCGTGTTGGCCGTTCAGCTCTTCCTCGCCAACGTACCTGATCGCCCCGACACGATCGACCAATATCCGCTGGGCGTGGCCCGCAAAGGCTCCCGTGGCAATCGTTCCATGACCGACGAGCTCCGCCAGCGAGATGCTCTCGAACCGCGGACTGTCAGGGAACGCATAGAGCTCTCTGCCTTCGACGACCACGACCTCCAGGGATATGGCGTCAGCAACGTCTAGCGGAATATCGATGTCGAGTTGTCCTTCTTCTTCAAGCGCTCGGTGCTCTTCCTCTAGGGTGAGCGGAACGAGTCTGCCTTTCCTTCGGTCCTCCGCCTGCTTCTCGATCTTTGCGCGAAGCTGGGCCCTGCTCTTTTCGGCCCGTTTCATCAGCTTGTTGCGAGTATCGGCGCCCAAGTGAGCGCGACGGATCTCCAGCCGGCAGGTGTGATTGGGAAGTTGATCGAGACTTTCGCTCACAACATTCTGGATTCGCTCCAAGGTGACGTCGTCAGCAGCTGTCGACGTCGTTTGGGCGCACAACGGCGTGACAAGTGTCGAGATCAATGCTGCTAAGACAATAGTCTGCAATCGCCGAGCGCACTCGTCTTGGGGCGATGTAGCGGGCCTGAGCATCATATCTCCTTGCAGCAATCTCGCGTTACGGTACGTAGGCAGATCGTCGTTGGTGACTAGCGTCACCAGGCAATTCGGTTCACGGACTCATTCTAAGAATACTTGAACTGCTTACGCTGACCTTGTGAGTTCGAGAGTTCGAGGAACAAGCCTCCTTACCTAGCGCTTGCCGCGGTTGCAGGCTGCGGCGTTGCCGAATCGCCGTGCCGTGCATCGCGCGCGCCGCAGCGGTCTAATGTTGCTCTGGCCCTGTTGATTTCTCGATTCGCCTAAGTGCTGTCTCGACCGCTTGAATCCACCCAACCGTCCGGTCGAGCTACAATTGCCCCTGCCGTCGGCCTTGTGCAATCTCGCACTACCGCCTCGTCGAGAGGATAGGTGAGGCCGGTTGGGAGCGTCGTCCTGAGGACCAGGGGCACAGGCCCGGGCCAGGAGAGCGACGCGGCCATGAACGGCGCGCTGACCACAGTATTGGTAAAGGAACCAGAATGAACGACTACTTCGAGATGAGTCTCATCATCCATGAGCAGATCCGCGGTAAGATCTCCGTCCACGGCAAACTGCCGATCACGAGTCGCGACGACCTAGCGATTGCTTACACACCGGTGGTCGCACGGCCCTGCGAAGTGATTGCTGAAGACGCATCGAGAGCCCGCGATCTCACGATCAAGCGCAACTCCGTGGCGGTTATTACCGATGGGTCCTCGGTGCTGGGGCTCGGGAATATCGGTCCTTACGCCGCAATTCCCGTGATGGAAGGCAAGGCGCTGTTGCTCCGTGAATTCGCCGATATCGACGCCTGGCCGATCTGCCTCGATACCCAAGACACAGAAGAGATCATCGACACTGTACGCCGCATAGCTCCCGTCTTTGGCGGCATCAATCTTGAGGATATTGCAGCCCCCCGCTGCTTCGAGATCGAGGACCGCTTGCAAGACCTGGGCATTCCCGTCTTCCACGACGACCAGCACGGTACCGCGATCGTTTTGTTGGCGGCGCTGATCAATGGCGCAAAGGTATTGGGAAAAGAGTTGTCCGCCATGAAGGTCGTTATCAACGGCGCCGGAGCTGCCGGAACGGCGATCGCACGGCTGCTACGCTGCGTAGGCCACGACCCGAAAGTCTGCATTCCCGTCAACGACGTCATCGTCTGCGACTCAAAAGGCGCGATCCACGCTGGGCGCGATGACCTAGGCCCTAACAAACGCGCGCTGCTGTCGTACTCGAATCGAGAAAATCAGACCGGGTCGGTACGCGACGTACTTGGTGGAGCAGATGTCTTCGTCGGTGTCAGCAAAGGTAATTTGCTAACTGCCGAGGACGTGCGCCTGATGGCTCCTGATTCGATTGTCTTTGCGATGGCGAATCCTATCCCGGAGATCATGCCGGATGAAGCCAAGAAGGGCGGAGCGGCGATTATCGGCACTGGGCGAAGCGACTTTCCGAACCAAGTGAACAACCTCTCGGCGTTCCCCGGAATCTTTCGCGGAGCGCTCGACGCGGGAGCGACGCAGATAACGGAAGAAATGAAGTTGGCTGCCGCGGACGCCCTCGCAGCTACGGTCGAAGAACCAACCCGGGACCTCGTGCTGCTAGACCCACTCGATCGAACAGTGGCCCCACGGGTGGCGGCGGCAGTGGCGGCCGCTTGGCATAAACACAAGTAAGAGCGACACCGACACGGGAGAACTTGCTTGGTACTCAGTGTGGCAATGTCCTGCCTTGAAAACCCATCGGGCCGTTTGCGCAGGTGCAACAGAGCGAAAGGGTTAGTGTGATAGTATTCTCGACCTGGAGAAACTAATGACAGATTCTATGGAGCAGACCGCACGTTCTTTTTTTGAGGCCTGTGAGGCCGGAAAGGGATGGCAGGCTTGCGCAGACCACTGTAAGCCCGACGCGTCATTCTCGGCGCAGGCCGAGCCCCTGACGGACGTCACCACTCTCGAGTCCTGCACCGAATGGATGAAGGGGTTAATCGGGTTCATACCGGACGGGAGCTACGACATCAAGTCGTGGGCGGTCGACCACGAGCGCAATAACGTTTCGGCCTACGCGGTTTTTTCAGGGACGCACACAGGCGAGGGCGGACCGTGCCCCCCCCACGGGGAAGAGCGCCCAGGCCGACTATGTGTACGTGATGTTCTTCGAGGGCGACAAGATCAGTCACATGACGAAGATCTGGCACTCAGGGATTACGATGCAGCAGCTCGGCTGGGTGTAACAGTCCCTTAAGCTTCACGTGAATGTCGCCTTAGCCCCGCGCTGCGGTCGGAGATTCCTGTGGCCCGCGAGCAGCTTTCTAACGCACACCGAACGAGAACACGAACGGGCTGTTGAGAGGGAACCAAATTGTCGCTGCACTCCCAGCAGGATCTCGTTCGGGCGGCGCGCCGCCTGAACGAGCGAACCCGCAAGACGCTGGAGTTTGAAGCTCCAGCAGAATGTTCTAACGCTTGTGTTGCATCGACCGCTTGAGCCAGCGCCGCATACAGAACACTACCCCCAGAAGGGGCGCCGTTCAGTTGCCTGATAACATGCACATTGCATGACTTTGATGCGCGTTCTCTTGCTCTTGGCCATCGCGAGTTCTTGCGGGGCACAAGACTGGGGCAGGTTCCGTGGACCGAACGGGAGCGGCATCGCCGATGGCGCCGTCATCGAAGAGCCGTCGCTGGCGCATAACCTCATCTGGACAACACCGGTTTCCACAGGACATTCGTCCCCCGTGGTGGTCGGCGAGCACGTCTACCTCACCGCCGTCGACGAGGATAAGCTCTTTACCCTGGCGCTCGACCGCAGGACCGGACGCGTCCTGTGGAGACGGCAAGCTCCCCGCCCGCGGCTCTCTCGATTCAACGGGCAGAACAATGCCGCGTCGTCCACGCCGGCCAGCGACGGCGAGAACGTTTACGTTTTCTTCGGCGAGTTCGGTCTGCTCTCGTATGGCCCAGATGGCAACGAGCGCTGGCGGGTTCCGCTGGGACCGTTTGTCAATATTCGCGGTATGGCGGCTTCGCCCATCGTCGTTGACGGCAAATTGCTAATCGCCTGTGACGACGATAGCGGTCATTCGTTCCTGCTGGCTCTCGATGCAACTACCGGCGAGGAGATCTGGCGCGCCGACCGTTCGGAGTTTCGCAAAGCGTTTTCCACGCCGGCCATTTATCGCCCGGACCAAGGTCCGGCGCAGGTGTTGGCGCCAGGATCATTTACCCTCGTTTCCTATTCGCTCGAGACTGGTGATGAGCTTTGGCGAGCTGGCGGATTCTGCTGGCAGCCGAAGGCGGTTCCACTCATTGCCAACGGTCGAGCGTATCTCAATTGCCAGGGCGCTTCAGGCGACGCCATGGCAGGGCGATATCCCAGTTATGCTGGGGCCCTTGCGCAATTCGACGCCGACGGCGACGGGGGTCTCTCACAGGAAGAATTCTATGAGAACCGCCGAGCCGTGTTCTGGGAATACTACTTTTCGCAGAACGGTTCCATGGAACAGGGCGAGTGGGACTTCTTCGTTTCGCGTATGGCAACTCGGCCCGGTTTGTTCGCCATCCGATTGGGCGGGAGCGGAGACGTGAGCGCCAGTCATGTCGACTGGGTCGTCGATCGCCCGCTAGGCAACGTCCCGACGCCCTTGATATACGACGGCGTAATCTACTCGGTCCGCAATGCGGGAATCCTCACAAGCATTGATGCGCAGACAGGAGAGATTATCAAACAAGGACGCTTGCCCGACGCCCTAGGAGCCTACTACGCCTCTCCCATAGCCGCGGACGGCAAGATCTTCTTTCTCGACGAGGAGGGCACGCTGACAGTTGTCCGGGCCGACGGCCAGTGGACGGTTCTCCCTAGTCTGCGGCTTGACGAAGGCGGAAGCGCCACACCGGCTATCGTCGACGGACGTCTCTACGTCCGCACACATGAGAACCTCTACTGTTTTGGGGACCCGGAGTAATCCCCCGATCTCTCCAACCCCACAACCACCGCCCTACCCACATACCGCCTAGCGACCCGAGCCCAGGCGCGTAAGCGGCGGGTCCTAGCCCCGTACCCCATCGCCAGTCCAGTCACAAACGATCTGCATTTCGGTTAGCAGGCGGCTGCAACAACGCAAGTTCGCTGTCTTCCATGAGGCCGCTGGGGCTCGATATCGCTTACCCGCAAGTGTGAGGAGGCCCGTCGCCGTTTCTCGAAAGTGGGCGTCCCCACGGTCCCTGTTACAGCGTCAGCTCCCAGCCCTGGCGGAACGTCGGCTTCACGTAGCTGTTCGCTTCCTCGCTGTTGGTGAAGCGCATGTTGGCGCTGTCCCATTCGAGCTTGCCGGGAACGCGAAACGCGATGACGCCCAACACCACCCACTCGGTGAAGGGGCCGGCGACGCTGAAATCCGAGCAAGCCGGGTCGCCGCCTTTGCAGGCGCGCACCCAGTCGTTCATGTGGCCCGGCGACCGTGTCAACAATTGCGACGGCAACTCGTAGTCGGCCCAACGTTCAGCCGGCAGCGGGCCACCGTCGCCATCATTCCTTTCGAGCCGACAAACACGGCCCCGTTGCCCGACAACACGCCCGGCCTCGCCGCGTCGCCGCGCCGCTCGTACCCGTACACTGCCACGCCCGGTCCCCCGGCGCCTTGCGGCGGACCGGTCCGCGGCCTGCGCGGACCTCCTGGCCCCCGCGGTTGCGGCGCGGGCCCGCGCCCCTTGTCGCTCAAGTTGTTCGAGCCCGGCAGGATCGTCTCCTGCTCCATACCTGACACGCGGTACGCCTCTTCCTCAAACGGTCGCGGCGAATCGTGCCAGTAAACCGAGACCGGCGGCATCTTGCCGCGCGCCGGGAAGTCGTACTTGAGCACCGCGCGCTCGGGAAACGTCAACTCGCTCGAGTCGACCTGCCGCAACAGCTCAACGCTTGTAGGCGCGCCCAGCTGCAGCGCCAAGTTCACCGGCCCCAACACGTGGATCCCCCAATTGCCGAGCTGCCCGGTGCCGAAATCAAAGTAGCCCCGCCAGTTGTAGGGCGTGAATGTCGAGTTGTAGGCGCGCATGTCCGCGCCGCCCAGCCACAAATCCCAGTCGAGATCAGCCGGAACCGAAGACTCCTCCGGCAGCTCGTCCAGTCCCACCGGATGGGTCCCCGGAGAGGACGAGGCGTGGACTTCCTGCACGTCGCCGATCTCGCCAGACCACAGGATTTCGCTGGTGACTCGAATGCTTTCGTGGGAATACCCCTGGTTGCCCATCTGCGTGGCCACGCCGTACTTCTTGGCCGCGTCGGCCATCAGCCGCGCCTCCCAGGGCGTCCGTGTCAGCGGCTTCTCCAGGTAGACGTGCTTGCCGGCTTGCATGCAGGCCAGCGCCGCCGTCGCGTGCATGTGATCCGGGATGCCGATCGTACAAGCGTCAATGTTCTTGCCCTCTTTCTCGAGCATTACGCGAAAGTCGGCGTACTTGGGCTGTTTGGAGTAGCGCGCGAAGTTCTCCGCCGCGCGCTTCTCATCGACGTCGCACAGAGCGACGATGTTCTCGGTACGGGCGGCGTCGTTCAAGATGCTGCCGCCCCGACCGCCGCAGCCGATCGCGGCCACGTTGAGCTTGTCGTAGTAGGGCTTGTAGCCCAACGCCTTCAGCGACTTGACCGTGCCGTAGCCGCCAGACGGGACGGCGCCCGCCAACAGCGAGCCAAGGAAGAAGAAACGACGCCGAGAGAGGTTCTGGACTGACATGATTGCCGTATATCTTAATTCATTGCAACGTCTTTGCAACCTGTCCACCATGCTTATCTCCTTCCCCTCCGTCGGCCCGTAGCAGCGGACGATCTTGGAGTTCACGAATTCTTCGCTCGTCGCCCGCTTGACGGGGACGACGTAGCCTGCACCCCATCGCCAAGCTCCCGCCGCAGACGGTGAGCGCCTCCATCGAAACTAAGGTGAACGCGGCTTTTTTCGTGCGTTCACCCGCCATCCGCCACGCC
>JAQCLD010000035.1 GCA_027592785.1 Acidobacteriota bacterium | reverse complement strand
CCGGCCCTCCCGACACCTTCGCTCACCCCTACCGCGCCCTCGCCCTAATCCTTACCGACGGATTTGGGCCGGCGTAGCTAATACTTTGCAGCTTAGAGAGTGCTAAGGCATTCGGCTGAGTACATATGCCCTTTCGCCTTTCGAGGGGCATACGGCGCGACGCTGGTGGGACCTACCCTTCGTGCGGCTTGGAGCGCTATGTTGTCGGCCATGGTACCGGCGGATCGACTTTCTTAAGGAAGAGCACCGAAGTGTACTGGTCGAAAAACACCGAGTCAACTAGGGCTGAAAGCGAAGCTGCGAATTACTTCACTGGTGAGATAAACGTACTGGAAAGGCCGCCTAGTTCAGGGCGCCTAGAGATTTTGAAGCAGTGTTGAAGGAAGCGCCCCATGAACTTCATCCAAGTACTGAACTCGCTAACAGGTCGAGCCGCACCCCCTGGCGAGCGTCGGAAACATGAACGCAGCCCGGCCCAGGAAAGAGCCGTTGTGTGTTGGAAGGATCATCTCGGACTGCCGAAGGCCCACTCCATCTCGATTGTGAACGTGTCGATCGGAGGCGTTGCCTTCGCTAGCCCGGATCATTTGCCGGTAGGCCAGGTGATCACCATTACGACGGCAAATCGTTCCTTGGACTGCGTTGTGCGTCATGTGCGCAAGACTGGCCGTGGGTACTACGCAGGGGCGGAAGTGCTGTCAATCTCCGCCGACGACGACGCCATGTCGGCGATTCGAGAGTTGGCGGAGGACGTCGGCGAGTCCGGCGGCAAGTAGATGTCGACGACGATGGGCTGTCTGCAGTGCGGTCGCACACCGAGCCAGAAGTACTCAGCTGACTTTTGTTCCGTCGAGTGCGAAGCGGCGCACCGCGAAAAGATACTAGGGAGGCTCTCCGAGTTGAGCGACGCGGGTGAAGGGTCTTCCGACTCTTGGCGCACGGGCCTGGTGTCGTTGGCTCAAACGACGACGGACCTGCGCTACTCCACCGCTGATATGGGAGCTGCCGCGCCGCCGACCGAGGCCGAACCGCAGTCGATTGGTCGGTTGATCACTCTGCTGCCGGCGCAAGGAGGCAGTGGTGCGTCGACGACGGCACTGCATGTGGCCGAAGCGATCGCGCGCAATCCCGCCGAAAAGGTGCTGCTGATCGACTATGACTTTCATAGCGGCACGACGGCTTTTCGGCTGGGAGTGCAGCCCCAAGGAGCTTTGGACGACTTGCTGAAAAGACGCTCTGTCTTCGACAGCGACTTGAAACGCGCGGTGACGGCCTGGGGAAAATTGGACGTCTTGGTGCCGGCGGCGGAAAGAGGCGCGATGCCGTTAAACTTCTCGCGATTGGACGACGTGGTGCGCGTGGCGATGGAAGGATACTCGACGGTAGTAGTCGATCACCCGGACGCACTCTACACGGCGTCACGGGCGGTATTGAGCCGGGCGTCATTCGTGGGGATCATCTGTACGCCGGACATTTCGGCCCTGTATCTGGTTCGAAGGAAGCGACGGGCGATCGCAGCGTTGTTGGGCAGGGAGCCGAACCGGCTGGGATTGATTGTCAATCGCTCTACATCTTGGGGGTCGCTGGACCGTGCCGACGTGGAACGCGTAGCCGAAGCTCCTATCATGGCCGCATTGCCGAATGACTACGCGGCCGTGCGCCGGGCCAGTTGGCAAGGCGGACTGGTCGAACAAGATTCCGCTCTCGCGATCGAGATGTTGAGGTTGGCGGAGCGCATCGATATGGAGGTGCCACAGAGCGTCCAGGATCTAGAAGTTACTGTAGAAGAGGAAGTCCGCAATGGCTGATCGAGCAAAATTTGAGGCGATGGGAAGCAGCGTAAGTCCCGGATTGGTTGTTGTCGAACGCCGCGGTGCGGCACGTTTAGATGCTGCTTTTGATGTCACGATCTCGAAGACCGACGACGCCAAAAGGCGCATCGCAACAGATGCATGGGTTCGAGATGTATCGGCGAACGGCTTGGGTATCTGCTGCGCGGAACCTTTCGAGGTCGGGGACTCGGTGACCGTGCGTGCGTCCGGCAAGAGCCTGCAATGTGAGGTGCGGCACTGCCGCGCTGAGGGTACGCTTTTTGCGGTGGGATTGGAAGTGCTGGTTTCATCAGATGGAACCAACCTTCAGGTTTCGCTCCGGGAACTTGGCAGGGCGCTGCATTTTAGCGACCGGACACAAGACGACCTCCCCTAGCCCCTGATCCACGGCCAGAAGCTAGAGCGCCGCGATGACCAGTGCGAAGTCCTCGGAGTAGGCGGGAGTGCTGATTTGCGCGGCGCCGCCCTGATGGTTTAGCTGGGATTCGCCGACCGCAGCACCGGTTCTTGGGTCCGTCCAGGTGAGCGAATAGCGCCCGGTCGGTAGGTCAAGGACTAGAGAAGACGTCCGCGATTCGGAATCGACAACATAGCGAGGTTTCGCGTTGGGATCGATGCGACCGCGATGCAGATAGACCGCATAGGTCTTGTCTGGGGTTGAGAGAACTCGCGCTGAGGCATCCTTAGGGGCCGACGTTATAGTTGTGGCGTCCGGGGCCATCTCGATGAACGGTAGCCCCTCGAAGAAGCGTCGGAGATGACCGAGTTGGCTGCGCAAGGCCGCGCTGCCTCCGCCGGGCGACTTGCCCTGGAAGTCGAGATCGCCGGGCTCGTGCCCAACTGAGAAAGAGTAGTCGAGGTTGTTGTAGAGCGCGCCGCCGGCGAAAAGGAAGTCCCAACCCTGGATGCGGTAGGTGGAGTCGGCACTGCCGTCGAAACCAGTTTCGTTGTTGCCGATGGCCAGGTCGAGTGCGTAGTTCATCCCGACGCTTTCGGGCGGCCGCGAGTAGTGGAAGTTGTAGAGCGAGACGAGCGGGTCGTGGTTGGCAATGACGGCGGAACCGTTGGCGTAGTTCATGGAAATGATATGCCGGGCGGCGGACAAAGCGTCAGCTTCGGCGACGATGGCCGCCATATTCCGCTGCCAATCGTTGGCGACAAGATTGAGCGCGTAGGGCTCATTGCAGATCTCGAAGTAGACGTTGCGGACGTTGCGCAACTCCAGAACAGTTTTCTGGGCCACCGCCTGTTGTGCTTCGACTAAGCCCGCCGACGTCATGGTGAGCGCCTGCTCACGCGAGACGTCGCCGACGCCGTTGATGTTGTTGGCAATATTCAGCGGACTGACTTCCCACATGGAGTCGTTGTAGTAGGGGCAGAACAGGACTAACTCGACGATGATGCCGCGGGACTCGGCTTCCGCCAGTAAGTTCTTGAGCCGATCGAAGTAGTTCTGATTCCACTTCGTGAGGTCGAACTTGGCCAGCCCGTCGCGAGCGCCGGGACGATCACTGCGCGGCCAGGGGGCGATGAATCGATCGGGCGCCGGCGCGAGCGTATTGCTCACAATACCGAAATTGCCTGCGACCTCACGATACGTCGCCGAGAAAACGCGGGTGTGATTGAGGCCTTTGGAGTGCAGTTCGTCGAAATACTTGACGTAGTCGAAATCGAGATTCATCAAGGCCCCGTAGTGTTCGCCTGAACTCACGAGCACTGTCGGCTTGCCCTCGTGTTCGAAGTAGTGCGGGTTGGAGGGGTGCAGCCGGAGGGCGAAGTGCTCTGGGACGACCTCGTGGGACTCGATGACTGTCGGCCCACAAGCCGCCGCTGTTGCGAGTAGCGCCGCGATCAATAGGGAACAGTGTCGCTGCATAAATCTACTGGCGCTTGATAATGGTCGGCTGCTCAATCGACTGGGCCGGTTCAAAGAGGCCAAAGGAGAATATCGCAGATGCGGAGGCGATGGCGATGCGTGTCTTGCCGTCAACCTCGTAAATGATGGGCGAGGCCGTCAAGTTCTAGCCGAGATTTAAGTTCCACAGATGGCTTCCGGACTTGGCGTCAATGGCGGCAAGCTGGCCAGCATCGTCGCCGGTGATGATCACCCCGCTAGCGGTCGAGACCGTGCCGGTCCACATGCGTCCGTAGCCCGTCATTGGATATTCCCAGGCGCGCTTGCCGGTTGTGGGATCAATAGCGCGGAGGATGACTTGGCCGCCCTCTTCGGTGGCCCCGCCGCCGGGGAAATTCTTCATCGGTACGGGTTCTTGTTCGGAAAGATTGAACCAGCCGCACTGCTCCAGCGTGAGTATGTAAATCAGGCCGGTTCCGGGATGGAAAGTCTGGCCCATCCAATTGGTGGCGCCTTTGACGCTGGGACAAACCCAGTTGCCCTCGAGCGTAGGCTCCTTGCCTTCGATCAGGATAGGGCGTCCTTTGGCGTCGATGCCGCTGGCCCAGGTGACGTTGTCGGTCAGCTGGGTGCCGCTCAGGAACTCGCCGGTGACGCGGTCCAGGACGTAGAAGAATCCGTTACGGTTGGCGTGCAGCACAAGCTTACGGGGGCTGCCTTTCCAGTCGAGGTCGACGAGCATCGGCCAGCTCTGCGCATCCCAGTCATGTGTGTCGTGCGGGGTGAACTGAAAGTGCCACGTAAATTTTCCCGTGTCGACATCCAGGGCCAGCAGGGAACTGGTGTAGAGGTTGTCGCCGGGGCGGACTTTGCCATTGAAATCGGGCCAGGCATTACCGGTGGTCCAGTAGAGCGTGTTGAGCTGCGGGTCAAAAGTGCCCGAGAGCCACGTAGCTCCACCGCCCCAATCGATCAGATCGCCCCAGGTCTCGGAGCCAGGCTCGCCGTGCGCCGGAATCGTGTAAGTGCGCCAGACCTCTTCGCCGGTCTCGGCATCGAGCGCGGCGAGGAATCCCCGGACTCCGCTATCGCCGCCGGAACTGCCAACGATGATCTTGTCCTTGACCGCCAGCGGGGCCGAAGAGGACGACACGCCGTCCTCTAGGCGGGCATATTGTTTGCTGAAGATGACGGCGCCAGTACTGCGGTCGAGCGCGGTGAGATAGTTATCGCTCGTGATGAAGTAGACCTTGTCGCCTAGTATGGCCGCGCCGCGATTGGGGGACTGCCTCTCGGCGCGGGAATCGACGTAGCTCCAGATCAGCCGTCCGCTGCGGGCGTCCAGAGCGTACACCGAGTTGGTGTTGGTGACGTAGAGAACGCCATCATGGGCTAACGGAGAGGTCTGCAGGCCGCGGGCGTTGGGTACACGGTAGACCCACTTGGGCACCAGGCTGCCGGCGTTCTCGGGCGTGATCTGGGTGTTGGGTGTGTGCCGCCAACCGTTGTAGCTGCCGGCGTAGGTGAGCCAGTTGCTGCCGGGACCCTTCAGGATGTCTTCGTAAGCGACTTGGGCGGATAGTGCGGAACTGAGGGCGAGGGCCAAAAAGATAAAACGCATTACTTGGCCTCCGGGCCGGCGGGGCGCAGGGTTTGGTGGGCGAGGAAGGCGAGCAGGTTTTCGAGCTCTTGAGCGGTGAGGCGCTCGGCGTAATCGCCCGGCATCGGGGAGCGTTGCAGGATCTCGAGTTCCGCGATGTCATTCATGGCCAGCAGGTGCAACTTGCCAGCCCTATCGATGATCTGAATCGAGTAGATGTCGCGATTCTTGGCGATCCCGCGAACGGTCTCGCCGTTTCTGAGCTTGGCGGTCACCGACTCATTGCCGAGGTAGTAGAGTTCGTCCGAAGGCTTGACGATGGCTTTCTTGATGACGGCTAGAGGGCGGAGGCCGCCGATATTCGTCAGGTCGGGGCCGATTTTGCCGCCCTTGCCGTGGATGGCGTGGCAGTTGGAGCAGCCCGCCGTCGAGCCCCAAAAAACAGCCTCACCGGCGGTGACATCGCCAGCCGTTGGATTCTCAGCTGCCGGTCCAATTAGGGCGTGGATGAATGCGACCAGCTGCCAGGTCTCGTCGTCTGACAGATTTGTCGGCGGCATGTCGGCGCCGGGCAGACCGTTGCGCACCGTGGTGAAAATCGCCTCGTCGGAGAGCGGGTGCCACATGGGGCGCTGCACGAGGTTTGGACCGCGTCCGCCGCTGCCGTCCGGACCGTGGCAGCCGGCACAAGACCGCAGGTACAGCTCGCTGCCGGCGGCAATGGCGACAGGGTCCCCGATGGCCGGATTGGTCGATTCGCTCTCGTAGCGCCCGTGTTGGGCGGCTAGTGGTAGGGCGAAGAGCAGCACCCACAGACATGTCTTCATGACTACGAAGTCATACAGCAGGATGGGGTCGCGATACCGGTTTCGAAGCGATTCAACCTGAGAAGATAGACCTTGCTCAGTATGGCGAGACCGAAAGACAAGAGAAGGCTGGCGCCAGAAGCAAGCGTTCCTGTACCGCAGCGACCGGACTTACTCCGCGGCTGGCGGTGGGTCGCGGCGGTCATCCTCGTCGTGCTGGTCTTCTACTGGATCCCATTGACGGACCCCAACACGTCGCCGCGCTATGACGCGATCGATGTGCATTACTCGGCGCAGAAGTATTTCGCGGACCATCTGCGGCAGGGCGAACTGCCCTCTTGGACCCCGTACATCTTCAGCGGATTTCCCTTCTTGGCCGACCCTCAGGTGGGGGCGTGGTATCCGCCGAACTGGCCGTTTTTTGTCGCCGGGATCACGCCTAAAGCGATTGAGGCCGAACTGGCGCTGCACGCGGCAATCGCCCTGGCCGGCGCTTACTTGCTGATCTTCAGCATCACTGGGGAGCGGTTTCCGGCGTTCGTTGGGGCGCTGTTCTATGGCCTGTCCGGTTTCTTCGCCGATCACAGCCAGCACGTGGGTATGTTCAGCACCGCGAGTTGGGCGCCGTGGCTTCTGTGGAGCTACCGGCGGGCGTTGAGCGGCGGGGCGGTGCGTTGGATTGGCGCAGGCGGCTTGATTGGAGGTTGCCTTGTTCTGGCGGGGCATTTCCAAACGGCGCTGTATTCGTTTTGCGCTCTATGTTTGTTAGCGGCGGCGGAACTCGTGTTGAAGCCGCGGCACTGGAAGAGATCGATAGTGGTGGTGGCCGGGATCGTCGCCTTGGCGGCCGGGATCTCGGTGATTCAATCCCTGCCGGGACTAGAGCTTGCCAGCTATTCCGAACGGGCGACAGTCGACTATGGTTCGAGTTCGGAGCGCGTCTTACAACTCGAATCTTTGACGAACCTGGTCTGGCCCAACGCCACGGGCTCGCGGGCTCCAGGCTACTACCTCTACAGCGGATTGTTGCTTGTGCCGTTAGCGTTGTTGGGTTTGACGGACGTCCGATTGAGGTGGGCCGGCGGCATTCTCGCTGTCGGCTCGATTTGGTACATGCTCGGACCGGCCTTCGGGCTCTTCCGTTTGGGGGCCCTCGTGCCGGGGCTGCACAGCGTCAGGGCCCCAGTGCATGGTTGGTTCGTGGCCACGCTTGGCCTTGCACTGCTGTCTGCCGGCGGAGTCGGATGGCTACTGCGACGTTTCAATGGGAAGCTCGCCTACAAGGTTGCCCTGGTTGTCGCCGTTTCTGCGGATCTGTTTTTTTGGAATTCCTACACAAACGAAGGCGCATACGCGCGGTACATCTTTGAGCGGCTCTACGGAACGAATGAGAATCTGGCCCGTCAGAATATTGCGACATCTCAGGAGGCCAGGACCCGCTATCACGCGCCGCGCGGGTTGGTGCTGTTCGGACCACTCAATCATCCGCTCGACATTCACCTGGAGGCGACTTACGGCTACAACCCACTGGAGTTGTTGCGTTACCGCCAATACTTCGACGCGGTGTCGGCGAATGCGAAACTGCTCGCCGGGCTGAATGTCTCGCGCACTGTCGATCCGGAGTTGCGGGCGGCGGCGATTCCGTTTTCGCCAACCCTGCCTCGCGCCTACTTCGCTCGATCGATTGCGGTGGTCGAGGATGACGCCGATGCACTCGCAAGACTGGCTACTTTGGATCCTGCCGCGGAGACGGTCGCTGCCGAACCAGTCGATCCGGCCTTAGCCAATCCGAACGCACAGGTACGGATCGTTTCGTCTTCAGAGTCCAGCTATGTGCTGAGCTATGACCTCGCAGCGGAGTCTCTTCTGCGAATGAGCGTCCCGTATTTCCCTGGGTGGACGGCAGAGGCGGACGGCCAGAAGCTGCGTATCATCCGGGTCGATCACGCCTTTATTGGCGTCGTTGTGCCGGCCGGGCAGGGGGAACTCCGGCTCGAGTACCGGTCGACGTACTTCGCTTGGGGCGCCGCACTTAGCTTGCTGACGTTATTGGCGGCCTTGGTTTTGATAGGCGGCAGGGGACTAAGACTTGCGGCGCTGCCGTCGAATCAGGCCGACGAGCCCCAAGGCTAGCAGTGTCCAGGTGGCGGGCTCGGGAACGGGCGTCGTCAGGGCGACGCGACGCAGATTGATTTCGGCCTCAGCGGAGGTCGTGTCGTCGCCAAAGAAGACGAAGTTTGGCGTCTCGTAGGGGTCGGGGAAGCCGGCAAAGGCGGAGTAATCGCGTAGCGAACCGCTGAGGATCGACGACCCATTGGCGAAGAGTTCATAGCCGCTTCCAAAGATCGCCAAGTCGTACGCGACGAAGCCGACCCCAACTGGATCGAAGGCTGTCGACTCGGCGGCGGTGAACAGGGGCGAAGAGGACTGGGCGAAAATCAGCCCGTCTTGAAAACCGAGTTCGATGCTCGAGAGTACTCCGCCGCCGACGTCGCTAGAGACGGCGATGACGCTGAAACCGGCACGGTTGGCGTTGGAGTGGGACTCCGATAGGATTTCGACGGTGAAGCTCAGCGTATAACCGGCGGAGCGGTTCAGAATCGGGAAGTCGGGGTTCAGCAAGTTGCTGGCATAACCGCCTTGGACGGTCGCAGTGAAGTTCGTGGCCAGGTCCGCTCCGCTATAGGTTTGGGTTCCGCCGATGGCGGCGTACTCCAGGTACTTCGGAGAAAAGTTGTTGGGGGTAACAGCTTGCGCGGTTCCGTCGTAAAAGGTGATGACGCCACAAAGAGCGGGCGCGGCGGAGAGCGCAAGCAGCGCGAAGATTCGATTCAACACCCCCGGATGGTAAGGCCACAGCGCTAAGGGCATAAGTGGGAAGATCCCTTAGAAGGCGTCGAAGTATTCTTCGCAACGCCCGTCGCCGAAGAAGATATCCAACTGGCCTATCGTGGGGCGGAGTTTACCAAAGATCGGGTGGTCGGAGGAGAGCGGCTTGTCTCAGCTGACCGAGGCGTACTCGTTACGGCTAAGCTGGGTCTCTTGCTCCCGCGTGGTCGCGAACCAGACTCGTACATCTCCGTCGTGGGTCAACCCAATAGGGGCGAGGCGGCCGCCTTCCCAAGAGTTAACGACGCCGCCGTAGTCCCAGCCGAATCCATTGATGATGAGTGGTTTGCCATTCAGTGATTCGACTTCTGCGAGACTCAGACCCACTCGCAGGCCTTCTTTGGTCTGCAGGCTGCGGCTTCGGACCACGACTTGGCTAACTCCGGTCTTGGTCGTGCGATCCCGCCAGGCGACCGCCAGGGATTCCTCATTGTCGAACCGAATCAATGCGCCGTCACAGACGTTCCCTTCGCCCATACCGACCTTGTGAGCTGAGAATCGGTCGCGGCCGAACACGGAGATCAGGTCGGCTTCGCCCGTCTCCGCCGTGATTGCGCCAACTCGAACTCCTGGAACAATAAGCGCCTCTTGAGGCCGTGCGTCCGCGGCGAACAGCAATAGAAAAACCACGATGCTGGTGCGCGTCGAGGTCATCTTAGTTGGTGTCAGGCAGCCGGAAAGCGATGATGTTCACTCCGGCGGCCACAGCCACATATTGATGGCCGTTGACGGCGTAGGAGATGGGCGAGGCGCTGATGCGGTAATTCGTCTCGAAGTGCCAGAGCGGGGCGCCAGTGCGGGCGTCCAGCGCGGCGAAGGTTCCTTGGTCGTCGCCGCCGAAGATGAGGCCCGAGGCTGTGGAGATCAGCCCAGCGCCGTAGCTTTTGGCATTCACCTGCATGTACTCCCACTTGCGCTCGCCGGTTGTCAGGTCGAGGGCACGGACGTACATCTGCCAAGGCTCTTCGGGGCTCTCGATGTAGCCGGTCGCCTTGAAGTCGAAGCCGCCAGGACGGAATTCTTGACGGCCCTTAAAGCTCACCCCACAACCTTCTTTCGCCGCGAGATAGAAAAGCCCGGTGACCGGGTTGTACGCAGGCGACATCCAGTTGGTGGCCCCGGAAGTAGAGGGGCAGACGAAGTTTCCGGTGAGCGTGGGCTCGACGCCGGGGACGCGGATGGGTCGGCCCTCAGGGGTCAGCCCGGTTGCCCAGTTCAGCTGATCGATGAACGGCGTACCATGCAGAAACTCGCCGGTCTCGCGGTCCAGTACGTAGTAAAAACCGTTGCGGTCGGCATGGGCCATCACCTTGCGCATCCGTCCGTTGAACTGAGCGTCGACAAGAATTGGAATCTCGACAGAGTCCCAGTCGTGAACATCATGTGGCGTGAACTGAAAGTGCCACTTGAGCTTTCCGGTCTTCAGATCCAAGGCAACGACCGACTCGGTGTAGAGGTTGTCGCCCTTGCGAATATCGCCATCGAAGTCTGGCGCCGGGTTTCCCAGCCCCCAGTAGATGAGGCCTAGCTCCGGGTCGTAGCTGCCAGAGAGCCAGGTGCCGCCGCCGCCGGTTTTCCAGGAATCGCCGGCCCAGGTTTCATTGCCGGGCTCGCCGGGACGAGGGATCGTATACCAGCGCCAGATGAGCTTGCCGGTCTCGGCATCGTAGGCGTCGAGCCAGCCGTTGAGCCCGTTGTCGCCGCCGCCGACGCCGGCAATAACCTTGCCGTCCGCGACGAATGGCGCGCCGGGGCTGAAGTAGCCGTCGCTGGTTTTGGCGATCTGGGTTTCCCAGGCGACCGTGCCGGTGCGGGCATCCAGGGCGACGAGGTAGGCGTCGGGCGTGCCGACGTAGACCAGATTGCCGAAAACGGCGACGCCCCGGTTGGGTCCTCGATTGAGTCCGTTGGCGCGCCGATATTGCCAGATCTCACGACCGCTGCGCGCGTCCAGGGCATAGACCTCGTTAGGCGCGCTGACGTACATCACCCCGTCGACGACGAGCGGCACGGTTTGCAGTCGGTTGGTGCTGGTGATGGGGAAAATCCAGGCGGCCTGCAGGTTCTTGACGTTGCCGGGCGTAATCTCATCCAGCTTGGTGTGCCGTTGCGAATCGTAGGAGCCGCCGTAAGTCAGCCAGTTTTCGGGCGGTGGATTCAGCAGATCCTGGTTAGAGACCTGTGCCAAGGCGACGTGAGCGACGAGGAAAAGAAGAGTGATTCGCAGCATGGCTTGTTCTCGGAGTCGCGTCAGCGGACGAGTCGACTCAAGTAGGCGAGTAGGTTGGTGAGTTCTTCAGCCGCAAGGCGTGTGTCGTAGTCGGAGGGCATCAAGGACGCGTCATCGCGGACCATGCGTTCTATCTCGTTCGAGGACAGCAGATGCAGCTGATCGTCCGTGCCCAGGATCTGGAGCGAGAAGTTGTTTTCGTTCTTCAGTACACCGCGGACCATGGAGCCGTCCTTTAAGTGAACAGTGACGGGGCGATAGCCCGCCGGCGGATGCGGCTTGGCCACAGTGAGGGCTTCTCGAATACGTCGCACGGACGACCGTGCGCCGAGATTGGTCAGGTCCGGGCCAATCAGGCCGCCTCGTCCGCCGATCGTGTGGCAGGTACTGCACTCGCCCTTGCCGTTGTAGATTGCTTCGCCTTGGGCGACGTCTCCTTTAGGCGGGAAGTCGGCAGCCGAGGCGCGCAGACTGCGAATGTAGGCAACGATGCGCCACGAGTCGTCCGTGCTCAAGCCCAAGGCTGGCATGCCGGTGCCGGGGATTCCCTTGGTGAGAGCGTCGAAGAGGTCTTGATCGGATGTGCGGTTGTAGCTGCGCTGGGCGGCGAGAGCGGGGGCACGGTCGCCCGCGGTGGCGTCCAGGCCATGGCAATTCGTGCAGTTTTGGTTGTAGAGCGCCCGGCCTGCCGTGGCGACTTCAGGGCTGGAGCCCAGCGGGTTGGTGTTGCGCTGGACGCCGCGCTGGGCCCAGGCTGCAGCCGCCAACAGAATTATCAGAACAATCGCCCTAAACATCTAGGGCGATTGTAGCGATTCTGCACTTCGGAGCAACTCGGCCTTATAATCGAAACGGCGGCGATGGACAGCCAAACAAATCACCCCACGCTCTTCTCGGGCAGTTCGAGTTTCGCCCGTGACGTGACCCGTGGGATCGTGCGTTCGGAGATCGAAGGCGGCGTTTACCTCACTGAAATTCAAGAGGGCGAGGCGCTTGAAGTGCAAACCGAGAATCGCTCGTACCGCATCGAGCTTCGCGACGGACGCGCCGCGTATATTTCGGGACACCCTGTATTCTGTCCCGAGCCGACCCATGTATCGATTCGCGGATCCAGTTGGGGCGGATCGATGTTGAAGCTCGCTTTCATCGGGCGCGGGATGCATTTGGAGTTTCAGCACCCGGAGTACCGCACGATTACGACGTCGCGGATCTTGGACGTCCGCCAAGCCGCGGCTGCCTAGCGGTTAAAGAAGCGCGCCGACGTGCGCTTCGACGGCTGCCGCTAATCCTTCCAAGTCATAGCCGCCTTCGAGAAGGGAGATGACTCTTCCCTGTGCGGTCGTGTCGGCCAAATCGCGCATAATCTCGGTCAGTTCCACGAAGTCGTCATCGTCGAGCGTGAAGTTGCCCAATGGGTCGCCGATACGCGAATCGAAGCCCGCGGAAATCATCACCAGGTCCGGTTGGAAGGCGCGTGCTGCTGGCACCAGGTCGTCGCGAAAGGCGCCGAGAACCTGCTCGCGCCCTGAGCCGGCGGGAAAGGGCCGATTCATGTTAGTTCCAACCGCCGCGCCCGACCCCGTTTCCGATCGCGCACCCGTGCCGGGATACCAAGGCGACTGGTGCGTGCTGAAGAAGAACACGCTGGGATCGTCATAGAAAATGTCCTGCGTGCCGTTGCCGTGATGGACGTCCCAGTCGGCGATCAGGACCCGCTCGATGCCGTATTGCTGCTGGGCGTAGCGGGCCCCGATGGCGATGTTGTTGAAAACGCAAAAGCCCATGCCCTGGTTGGGGCGGGCGTGGTGGCCGGGGGGCCGCAGGGCGCAGAATGCTGTCTGGGCGGATCCGTTGAGTACGGCGTCGACCGTGGCGATCACACTTCCGACGGCCAGGCGTGCGACTTCGAAAGAGGCGAGACTAACATCGGTGTCGCCCGTGCTGAGTTGCGGCAAGCCTGACTCGATGTCGCGGCGGGCCATCTCGATATAGTCCTCGCCGTGACAAAGCGCGATGTGCTCAAGCGAGGCCAGCTGAGCTTCGATGCGGACGGCGTGATCGAGCGCGTCGGCACGATTGACCCCAGAGGAGACTGCGTCGTAGCGGGCGGGGCGTTCGGGATGGCCGTGGCCGGTGTCGTGACGTTTGAAGACGTCATTGAGAACGAGGGCGAAGGAGTGATCGTCGGCGGTAGGCATGTTAGGGCGTGGGCTTCCTACGCGCCGCGGTCCATTCGAGTAGGAACTCTGGATCCACAGCAGCCTGGTTCACGGCCGCATGCGGCGCCGCCGACGTGGGAAAGCCCGCGGCGTTGAATACGAGCAGCCGACCGTCTCGCGCAAGGGAGACTGCGCCCTCTAGTCCACCGGCTTTGCGAATGCCTGAGACGAACAGGGTTTCGAGATAGGCCAGGTCGCTAGCGGCGTCGAACTTCTGCCAATCGATGGCCATATCGACGGGTGCATCAATGAGTGCTCGGGCGAGTACGCACCAAGGTCCCGCAGTTTCGAGGCAAACAAGTTGGACGTCGTTCGTCCCGAATCGCTGCCGCGCGTAGGCATAGGACGTGAGGATGTCTTGGACGCGCTGGGCCGTATCGCTGCGGTTGTAGGTGGAGAAGAAAGCTTCCGCGCGGCGACCGGCCCCGGCGATATCGCGCTGCCCGCGAGCGTGACCAGTTTGGAAAACATCGACAGCCATCACGCCGCCGCCGCGCGAAAGGATCTCGGCGACCAGGCCGTTCCTACTCTCGGAAGAACTCATTGTCCAAGCCGACCCTTCGGGATGGATGACGAGCGTCGGCTTGACCCATTCGCGCGCTCGCTTCGGTTGCAACAGCGCACCGGGAATGCGATCGCCCTTGCCGCTGCGGCCAGCAGCGAAGTACTCGCCGTTCTCCCATGTTTCGATTGATTGAGATTGCAGCTGTTCGCTTGAGGGCAGCGCGGCGTGTAGCGCGTATTGCAGCCGGCGGCGAACGTCTTGCGGCCCGGCGCCAGCGTCCGTTGTGCGGCGCATGGGCAGGGAACTGATATCGAAATTCGCTGAGCCGGGCAACGCTCGCCCCCAGACGCTCAGCAATTGGCTGACCTGCGGGATGGCGACGGATTTCTCCGCTACTGCATCCCGCGGGTTGGCGCCTCGCCGCGATAGAAACGCGTAGACTGCCTCGCGGCTGGCTCGGTTGAAGTTGTGCGGGGCGTTGAACTGTACCGTTTCTACGCGATCCCGGTGGCCGAGCAAATCGTAGATGCGCTGGACCGCCGGAAATTCGCGGTTGGGCGTATTGGTCGTCCAATCTCCGGACGCGGAAACCATCAGCAGCGGCCGTGGCGCGGCTAGTGCCGCAAGCTCAACGTTGTGTGTGTCGATGCGCAGGCCCACAGCGTTCTCGCAAACGTCGCCGCCTTGCATGTGGAACGAGATCATGTTGACGTAGGCAGCAGCGGCGATGCGTTTGTCGACGGCGGTCAGCAGCATCGCTTGGGTCGCGCCGCCTGACGCTCCGGCGGCATAGATCCGCGACGCATCCACGCCGGATAGGGACTCCAGGAAGTCGAGTGCGCGGATGCTGTTCCACAGCTGCAAGCCGAGCAGGCCGACGTTCCACAGCGACTCAACTTCACCGCCGATTGCCGAGTGCGGCAATTGCAGCGTGTCGTTGTAGCCAACCATGTCGTAGGCAAACACGATCTGCCCCTGCAGCGCGAGGTTGGCGGCCAACTTTGGCGGTGAGGCGATCTCACTATTCTCGAGACGGCCGTAAGCCCAATGGCCGTGGGAGAGCAGCACCGCCGGACGCGTCTCAGCGACGCCGGTCGGGCGATAGAGATTGCCGCCCAAGTAAAAGCCGGGAGTGGTCTCGATGAGCACGTTTTCGATCGTGTAGCCGGCGCGCTCGATCTTGCCGGTAAGCTGCGGTTGCAGGGGCGTCCGCTCCGGCATGGGATCGAGACCGGTAGACCACAGAATTTGTTGACGCAAATAGTCCGCGTGTTCGAGCCACTCGGCGGCGGAGGAGTACTCAGCCATGGTGAAGGTCGCATCGAGGTGGCGGACTTCCCCGTAGCGCAGGTCGCCTTCCGGCAGACCTTGAGCGGTGAGACTCAGGCAGATCAGGAAGCAAGCTACTAGGCGCATTTGACCAAGAGTTTAGCTTGGCGGCCTAGGGCATTGCGATGGGCGCGCCAAGTAGGCGGTCGGGAATGCCGAAACCGTCCGCTAAACCAACGGCGTCGGGGCGAATCTCCGCGCAGAGAACATTGACCTGCTCACGAATGGCGTGGGATTTTGCCGTTGATACATACCCGGCTTCCAGGAACCAGCCTCGATCAACTTCGATTCGCGAAAGTGCGAATAGAGCTGAGAGCTTACCTAACGCTGTCTGCACTGCGGGATCCACGCAGCCGGCGACGCCCGCTACGAACTGCTCCATCACGATACGTTCGGCGTGGGCGTTGGCCGCCGCCAGGACGTGATCTTGAACGTCCACCAGAGCGTAGAACGAATCCATACCTTGGTCGAGGCGATGCTTCAAGCGTCGGGCCAACGAGCCGAGCAAACGCTGCTCTCGATAGCGAAAAGCGTCGAGGTGAAACTCCGCGTCGCGCAGATGATCCGCGTCTGTGTTGCGAGCAGCCAACGGATGCGGTTCGCGGACGGCGTCGGCAGCGCGCGCCGCCACGTACTTCAACAGCGTGAACGGGCGAGCGTCTTCGAATTGGCGGCGATAGTCGCTGAGCAGGCTCTTCACGACGAGTTGCATGAGGACGGTGTTGTCGCCCTCGAAGGTGCAAAAGATATCGGTGTCGGCCTTGAGGTCGTCGAAGCGATTCTCTGACAAGTAGCCTTGCCCACCGCACGCCTCGCGGCAAACCTGCAACGACTCGATGTTGGCCCAGGTGGCGTAAGCCTTGAGCCCCGCGGCGAGAGTTTCGATTTCGCGCTGTTCCTCTTCGTTGCGATTCACGAAGCGGTCCACCAGATGCTTGAGGGCAAAGTCGAGCGCGTAGGCGGAGGCTAGCCGAGGCAGCAGTTTTCGCTGATGCGTGCGGTAGTCGAGAAGACGAGTCTCCGGCGCTCCGGACGCTCCGAACTGGCGACGACGATCGCCGTAGCGCACGGCGATTGCCAGGCCGGATTTCATCGCGCTCAGGGCACCCAGCGCGACGCTGACGCGTCCAGCGACGAGGGCCCCGATTGTGGTGAAGAAACGCTTGGAGGGGCTTTCGATCGGACTGACATATTCGCCCTCGGGCGAGACGTCGGCATAGCGATTAAACAGGTTCTCACGCGGCACGCGGACATGATCAAACCAGATACGCCCGTTGTCGACTCCGTTCAGACCCAGCTTCTGGCCGCAATCTTCGATGCGCACTCCGGGCATCGTTGCGCCGGCCTCATCGCGGATCGGAACCAGCAGCGCGTGAACCCCTTGGACTTCGCCACCGACTACGAGTTGCGCGAAGACGACCGCCAAGCGTCCGTGAACGGCGGCGTTGCCGATGTAGTTTTTCTGAGCCGAATCAGAAGGCGTGTCAATTTCAAATTCGCCGCTCGCCGGGTCATAAGTTGCGGTGGTTTCGATGTCGGCGACGTTGGAACCATGTCCCAGCTCGGTCATCGCGAAGCAGCCGGTAAGTTCGACCGTTCCGGCCTGACGCAGGTAACGGTCGTGGTGACGCTTCGTGCCGA
Organism: Acidobacteriota bacterium; assembly: GCA_027592785.1. GTDB lineage: Bacteria > Acidobacteriota > Terriglobia > Bryobacterales > UBA6623 > CAMPKL01. Next base: position 20,413 of record JAQCLD010000035.1, on the reverse strand, counting down.
GCGCGTGGATCGTGCCGCCAAAGAGCCCGAACTGCACGCCGAATTTGATTGTGAGACTGATGTCGTAGAAGGCAGTAGTCTCGAAGGCGACGGCGAAACGACCCATATCGTCGGAGCCGCCATACTCCTCGGGATAAGAGAGCGAGCCGATGCCGTCCGCCGCCAAAACCTTCAGTTGTTCGAGGACCTGTTCGCGGTGCGCTTCTTTGCTGCGCTCCCAATGCCGTTCGAAGCCGGGACCGCTAAGGATTTCGAACACGCGTCGCCGAGTTGCCGCTCGCTTTCCCGCGGTCACTTCTTGCAGCGCCGCGACAGAGAAAGACGCGCTGGCAGTTGAAACCGGCGGCTCGACTGTTGGCCGTGGTTCGGTGACCGAAGCCAGATCGCCGCTCATTGGTTTCAGCAGCGTCTGAAGCGATTCGATAGACGGCGGACGATTGGGCTGCAGCCAGGACTGCAGATCTGTTCGCGCTGCATCGGAGAGCCCTTTTGCGGAGGCGATGTGCGTCTGCACCGAACGAATTTCATCGTCCGTGAGTTCTCCGTCGCTCCAGGCGGCATAGATGAGCCGCAGATAAGGAGTTGCCGCCGGGTCTGCAGGGATAACGTATAGCGATCTGGGAGCGTCTGGCATAGCGATGGTTCGCCACTCAGTATGCCCGATCAGAGCTTAGGCGATCTCATGAGCTATCTCCTCGTGCCGCCGCAGCAGAAAAGTGTCGGTCATACCGGCAATGTAGTCGCATACCGCCCGCTGCCTGGATTCGAGCTCAGCCTGCTCCTGGTAAGGGCGGGGAAGGCTCTCGGGATGTCCCATGAAGTAGTCGAAGACCGTGTCCAGCTTTTCGACCGAACGTTCTCCGCGCTCGGCCACTGCGGGCGATCGATAGACTTCGCGGCGGAGAAGTTCCTTGAGCGATTTTGCGGCTTGGGATGCATCGGGGGCGAGGCGGGCGAGCCGCTCCGGGCTTGCGCGGACGTCATCTGCGTTGAGCACGCCCGATTCCTCGACGGCGGTCTTCGTTCCTTCGATTAGCGAGGCGACGAAGAAGTCCAGCAGCCTGCGTAGTGCCTCATTGAACCAGTCCCAACGGTGAGCCTGAGGATAGGAAGTTTGGGCTTCTTCAAAAAGCCTGCCGAACAATCCAATCTCAGAACAGACAACGTCGATCTCCAGGGCTTTGGCTTCTACAGCGTCGTCCAGGTCACCGCAGTTGTAGGCGATCTCGTCTGCAGGGTCGATGAGCTGCGCCTCAAGCAGGGGACGCAGATCGAGCAGGTACTCGGCCATTTCCGGATGCTCCGCCTCGGTCAAGTCCCGAGAATGCTTGAGCAGGCCTTCGCGTACTTCGAAAGTCAGATTCAGTCCCGGAGCGGCGGCGTACCGTCGTTCGAAACGCTCAACGATGCGCAGCGAGTGTATGTTGTGGTCGAAACGAGCGCCGTAGCGGCGCATGGTGCGATCCAGCGCGGCTTCGCCTGCGTGGCCAAACGGTGGGTGCCCCAGGTCGTGGCCCAGCGCCAAAGCTTCCGCTAGATCTTCGTTGAGGCCCAGCGCCCTGGCCGCCGTACGGGTGACCTGAGCAACCTCGATGGTATGCGTCAGACGGTTCCGAAAATGGTCCGAGAGCGGGGCGGTGAAGACCTGAGTTTTCTCCTGCATGCGCCGGAAGGCGCGGGAGTGAATGATCCGATCGCGATCGCGCTGAAACGGATTGCGGTAGGCATGCTCCGCCTCCGGACGCCGCCGACCTCGACTCTGTGACGGATCGAAGCGGAGCCGTTGGAGCATTGCAGGTCGAACGGCTAGCTCTGCGGAAGCTTTCTAAGTTCCTGTGCCGCGATCGTGCTGGCCGGCCCTGTGGCGTCAACCAGTTCTTGCAGCAGCGCTCGGGCTGCAGCGGGATCGCTCCTGGCTATCGTCCGTGCCAGCGCCAGTTTGGCGCGCGAAGCAGGCACGACCGCGGTTGGGCTGCTTACGAGCTTCTCGTACTCCGCGCGGGCTCCGGCAACATCGTCTTCGGCGATGAGGACGTCCGCCAAGGCCAGGCGCGCCAGCGAAGCGTACTCCACGTCGGCACCGGAAATGGCCGACTGCAGTTTCGTTTTGGCTGCCGCATAGTCCTCTGTTTCCATATCGAACAGAGCGTAGTAATAGTCCGCAGCGGAAGCGGCGCTTGTGCCGGGAAAGTCCACCTTGACCTTCTCCAACGCCTCGGTCACCTCGCGCATGCGCTCGCCTGACGTGACGAAGGCCTGTGTACCGGGTTGGGGATCAACCGAAACAGGCCGGCTGAACATGACCGCAGCCTCCTGCAGCGCGGCCATCGAATCCAGGCTTTGGCTCTGCTGGTGGGTATAGAACCAACCGCCGCCGACGATCGCGACGACCGCAACTGCCAGCCCAACGAGGATGGTCGTACGGTGTTCGCCGAAGTATTCGATCCCGTCACCGACTTCTTCAACGAACTTATCGTGCTTTAGGTATTTGCGGTTAATGCGTGCCACGGTCGCCTCTCTAGGGAACTCAAGCCATTATGACACGTTGACCCTAAAGGGGTTGCACTGAGTTTACGGCTCAGGACCCCCGGAAACATGCCGTCGATCAGTACTAAAGTACCATAACGTGTAGGGTGGTTTTGACCCGATACATTTAAGATCACCCTTGGTTTTTTCCTGAGTTAAAACACTGAAAATTAAGGGAATCCCTTGGCATAAATGCTAAAGGGCTGTATACTCGCGGTGGTAATGCTAAGAGACCTAGAGCGTACGCCAGTCCTATCGCAGGACGGGGTTGTCCTAAGCAAGAAGGTCCAGAAGGATCTACGCAGGCTAGCCACGCGACTAGGACCTGTTGCTAGTACGATTGAGGCCCGCTGGCGGCGACGTCTCAACGGCGTCTTCGATCAGCGGCTCGATGCATCGCGCCAGCGAGCCTTGGCGTCAATCAATCCAGGCGCGTGGATGGACGTGCTTGCGGCAGGTAAGTTGGAAGAGTTTTTCGAGAATGTCGAGTATCATGCGCGCCGGCTGGCGAAGCTCGATGTGCCCCCTGCAAAGGTCTTGGCGTCGGTCGCCGAGTACGAACGGGCCTTTGCTCCCGAGCTGAAAAAGGCCTTTCCTGAAGACCACGCCAGCTATGGTTCTGCCCTAGACCACCTCTACTTCGGCATCAAGTTGACGCTGAACAACGCGTACTACCACGTACGCGACTTGAACGGTAGCGGCCTGCGGCCGCGGACGCATGGCGTAAAGGACTGCACATGAACACCTAAACGTAGAGTGAGTCATCCCGACAACTACCGAGGAGGTTGAGAGATGACCCAACTACGTCAGCGCATGCTGGAGGAGCTCCAGCGGCGCAACTACGCAGAGACTACTATTGCGAGCTACGTCCGTGCAGTGGAACTGTACGCACGGAACTTCCAGCAACGGCCGGATGAACTCGGACCCGAGCATCTGAGGCAGTATCAGCTGCACCTGATCGATCGGAAGCTGGCGACGAACACGATCGTGCAGCAGATCTCCGGGCTGCGCTTCTTCTACGTGAAGACGCTCGGTCGCGGCTACCCGGAGCTGAAGCTCCCCAACCCGAAACAAGAGACGCGGCTGCCGGTCGTGCTGAGCCGGGAAGAAGTCCGACGACTGTTCGCAGCGGCGCCTTCTCTGTACCGCTACACGATCCTGCTGACGCTCTATGCCACCGGCATGCGACGCAGCGAGGTGTGCCGTCTGCAGCTGGCCGACATCGACAGCCAGCGGATGATCATTCACATCCGTCAGGCGAAGGGCCGCCGGGACCGGGATGTCCCGCTGCGGCCGAAACTGCTGCGGGTCCTGCGGGAGTGGTGGCGATCACTGCGGCCCCCGCTCTATCTATTTCCGGGGGGACGCTATCACACCCACACCGACCGGCCGATCAGCTCGAAAGCGATCTGGCAGGTGGTGCGGGACGCCAGCCAACGCGCCGGCATCAGCAAACGCATCTCACCGCACACGCTTCGTCACAGCCGGGCCACCCACCTGCTCGAGGCCGGCACGGATCTGGCCACCATCCAGCGGCTGCTCGGACACGCCGATCTCGAGTCGACGACCCTCTATCTGCATCTGTCGGACCGCCACCTGCAGGCGGTGTCCGACCCGGTCGACCAGATTCGGCTTCCGAACTTCCTTCGCCCGAGGCGGCCATGAGCCGCCCCGCGGTCGAAGTCGCCGACATCTTGCGCAGCGTGGCGACCCGCTTGTTCCAGACACGGCGCCCGAGCTTCCAGCAACTGAAGGTCGTCCGGGCGATCACCCGCTGTCGCACGGCGGCGCTCGGCGGTCACCTCGACGCCTGTAGCGGATGCGGGAAGCAGTGGGGCATATCTTTCAACTCCTGTAGGGATCGGCATTGCCCGAAGTGTCAGGCGCAGACCCGTCAACGGTGGCTCGCTGCACGAGAACAGGATCTGCTCCCGGTTCCCTACTTCCACATCGTGTTCACCCTGCCGCACAAACTCAACACGCTGATCCGCGCTAACCCGGAAGTCCTCTACAACCTGCTGTTCCGTGCGGCGGCCGACACGCTGATCGAGGTCGCCGGCAACCCCAAGCGGCTCGGCGCCGAGATCGGATTCCTGGCCATTTTGCACACCTGGACCCAGAAGCTGCTGTTCCATCCCCACATCCACTGCGTCATCCCGGCCGGCGGTCTGGCGCCTGATCACAGCGCCTGGATATTCGGGTCGGAACGATTCTTTGCGCCGCGCCGGGTCCTCCGCACTGTCTTCCGCGGCAAGTTCGTCGACGGTCTCCGCAGGCTGGTCGCCGCGGAAGGTTTCCGCTTTCCTCCCCAGCTTGAGTCCCTCTCGGACCCCAAGCGTTTCCGGGCCTGGCTGCGTTCGCTTTACGTCCATCAGTGGGTGGTCTATCCCAAAGCCACGTTCGGCAACCCCCAACAGACGCTCCGCTATCTGGGCCGTTACACCCACCGCGTGGCCATCTCCAACCAGCGGCTCATCTGGTTCGACTCCGATCGGGTTCAGTTCCGCTTCCGCGATCGGGAAGCCGGCAACCTGCAGCGCACCATGGAACTGTCCGCCGACGAGTTCACCCGGCGCTTTCTGCTTCACGTTCTGGGCAAGGGCTGTGTCCGCATCCGCCACTTCGGATTCCTGGCCAACGGCGTCCGCAGGGCTTCACTGGCGCTGTGTAGGCAGTTGCTGAACCAGGCCCCATCCCCCAGCGCCGACACAGCGGTCGGCGCAGCACACGGCTGGACCTGTCCCGACTGCGGCGCTCCGGTCCAGGTCAGCGAACGACTCACCGCAACCGAGATTGTCTTCCGCAAGGAACTGCGACTATGTCCGGCATTCGATACATCGTAAGAATAACGACCGAACAAGCGGGACTCCAAGACCTGCTCGCCCAGGCCTTCGCACCCGTCTGTCTCAGGCCCCGAATCTCGCTCTCATCCCGCCTTCACCGGTACGCATCCGCTCCGCTTCGCCGCCTGTCGTTTGCCCGCATCTGTACCCAGCGGCCGGCTCCCCGCCCCCGGCTCCGCACTTGGGTCAGCTCTCGCAACCTTCTTTCTCCATAGCGCCCGCTGCTCAGGCTTCTTCCCCGCCGCTCCCCTTCAAGTTTTGTTATCGAAATCGTCGCGGTAAAAACGGATCAGCCGCTGCCGAGCAGCTTTGCGCCGCGTCGATTCCGATCAACGCTAGCGACTTAGAGGCCGCAGCGTTCTATGACGTACTACAGGATCAGTTGGAAACTCTGCGGGTTAAGGAACTGCTGCAGAGGGTGCTGGAGACCCTGACTAGAACATTTCGTGCCAATGGCGGAGTGATCTTGCTCACCCAGCCGGATTCAGCCCAACTCACGGTGAAGGCCTGGAAGGGGATGAGCGATCCGCTCGCCGTCTGCTTCGATACCAGGCTCGGCGAAGGCTTGGCAGGCGAAGTCGCTTTGTCAGGCAAGGCCGAGGTCATTGTTTCCGTTGCCAAGGACGCCCGGGTCAAGTCCAGCAAGATCCGCCAAGACTTCCACAGCCTTTGGGCTGTGCCGCTGGCGGTGCGCGGCAAGATCACCGGCGTCGTCGAGCTCGGCTTCTCTCATGAGTACAACTGCCTGCCGCGCGAGATGAAGCTGTTCGAGGCCATTGCCGAGCGTTGTGCTTTGGCCATCGATAAGGCCCAGTTGCTTGAAGAGTTGCACGAGCGTGAGTAGCAGATTCGCGCGCTTGGCGAACACATGATGAAGGTCGAAGAAGAGGAGCGCCGCCGGATTAGCCGCGAACTCCACGACGAAGTCGGCCAAAGCTTATTGGTCGTGCGCCTGTACCTCGAAATGATCCAGGGCATGGTCGGCGACGAGAACAAACCGGCCAGTGCCAAGTTGGCGGATACGCGCAAGGTGGTCGAAGACACGATCGTCGAGATGCGCCGCTTGATTTCCGCGCTGAGCCCCAGCGTCTTGCAGGCGCTTGGGTTGCCGGCCAGTATCAGACAGTTTGTGAGGAATTTGGGACGTACATTCCCGGGACGCGTGCGGGTCCGCATGTCGGAACTCGACGAGTTGCCCGAGGGGCCCAAGATCATGATGTACCGCTTGGTTCAGGAGTGTTTCACCAATGCGGTCAAGCACTCCTGCGCGGACAACGTGAGCCTGCAAGTGAGCCGCAAAAACGGTTAGGTTCGCATGAAGTTGCAGGACGATGGAGTTGGTTTTGATGTGAAGGAAGCGGCTCGTAAGCGCGAATCGTTCGGTTTGGCCGGCATGCGCGAGCGGGTTGCTTTGCTTGGAGGCGAAATCGACATTCAGACAAACCCCGGAGAGGGTACGAAGGTGTCGATCGCCATTCCCGTCTGACGGGAGCGACTGTTTTTTGTTTTGGAAGGAGCGGACAATTCGTCCGGTATCGGTGACTAGGAGCCGAGGAGAATAGCAATGTCGAAAATCCGAATACTGCTTACTGACGATCACACCCTGTTTCGTCAAGGTATCTTGAACATGTTGGAACACGAGTCGGACCTGGAGGTAGTCGGGGAGGCTGCCAACGGTACCGAGTCGGTGGAAGCGGTTCCAGCTCTTCGCCATGACGTCGTGCTGATGGACATCGGCATGCCTGGGCTGTCGAGTTTTGAGGCCACCAGACAGATCAAGAAGCTTCGTCCCGAGACGAAGATTCTGTTTCTTACGATGTATGACGACGAAGATTACTTGGTCGAGTGCATGGAAGTTGGCGGCAGCGGCTACGTCCTCAAGGATTCGCCCGCAGGCCAACTGCTAGCGGCCATTCGCGACGTACATCGCGGCGGCAGCTACCTCAGCCCGAAAATGCTCTCGCAGTTGGTGGACGATTGCCGCTCGCGGATCAAGTCGACCCATCGTCAACCGCGTTTCGCCACATTGACGCCGCGCGAGAAGGAAATCTTGAAGTTCTTGGCCGAGGGTCAGTCCGTCAAGGAGATCGCACAGCACTTGAACCTAAGCGTCAAGACGGTTGAAGCTCACAAGTTCAATCTGATGCGCAAGCTGGATATCCACAACAAGGCTCAGCTGGTGCAATACGCGATTCAGAAGAAGATCATCCAGATCCCCGTCGGCCCTTAGTCGACCTGTTTGACAATGAATTGCAGCTAGATCGATACTGAAGGGGCTTTGAGCAACCCGCTTCAAGCCCCTTCGGCGATCCTTGCTGAGCCATTGCGCAGCTTAACCGAACTGCAGTTAGGCGAGCAGGGCATTGTTGACTCGATTAGCCTCCCAGCTGGGGACTCCAGACGCCTCATGGAGCTGGGTTTCTTGCCCGGAGCTGAGATACGCTACGCGCGGCGGTCGCCTTTCGGCGACCCTCGGGTGTTCCTGGTCGACGGCTCCGAAGTGGCGTTGCGACGTGACACAGCGTTGCATATACTGCTGAGGCCGGCCCCGCAACAAACCTAATGGCGACTCCCTGCCATCCCGAGGTGGTGGACCCAGCCGCGAAAGTAGGCGCCGGCCGGCGACTTGTTGCCCTAGTCGGCCCCCCCAACTCAGGCAAATCAACTCTCTTCAATCGGCTCACCGGATTGCGTCAAAAAGTGGCGAACTATCCGGGCGTGACCGTCGAGAAGAAAGTCGGCACCGCCAAGCTGACCGCCGGGTTCGACGTCGACGTTGTGGACCTACCCGGCGTCTATAGCCTGGAGCCGCGGTCGGAAGACGAAGTGATTACGCATGACGTGCTGGAGGGCAAGGTACCTGGCATCAGGCGCCCAGACGCGGTTGTCTTGGTCTTGGACGCCACCAACCTCAATCGACATCTAACCTTGGCTGCGCCGATCATCGCGCTCGGGATGCCCACACTGGTCGCGTTGAACATGGCCGACGACATGCGCCGGCGCGGCGGTTCGCTCGACGTAAACGAACTCTCCAAGAGAATCGGCTCGCCGGTAGCCTTGTTGAGCGGCAAGACCGGCGAGGGTCTGGAGCCCCTGCGGGAATTCCTAGAAGGTCGCCTCGGTGCGCCGCCGCCGGTGCAATTGCCGGTGTTGCAGGACGTGCCGCGTTGTAGAGCGTGGGCCGTGGAAGCGAATGCCAAGGCCGGGTACCGTCAACCGGCGCCGCCTGAGTGGACACGCCGCCTGGACGCAGTCTTTCTCCATCCGATCGCCGGTCCGCTAGTATTTTTGACCGTCATCGTGGCCGTCTTCCAGTCGATCTTTACGTTGGCGCAGCCACTGATGGACGCGGTCGAAATGATGATCGCCGTGAGCGGCGGCTGGATTGAATCGAGCTTGGCGCCTAGCTTGTTTCGATCTCTTCTAGTCGAGGGCGTTTGGGGCGGGGTCGGTTCCGTCCTCGTCTTTCTGCCGCAAATCCTAGTTCTGTTTCTATTTATTGGGGTTCTGGAGGACTCGGGCTACCTAGCTCGTGCCGCCCTAATCGCCGATCGCACGATGGCCAAGGTGGGGCTGCAAGGGAAGTCGTTTATCCCCCTGCTTTCCGCCTACGCCTGCGCGGTCCCCGCCATTCTGGCGACCCGCACAATTGAGAACAAGCGCGACCGTATTGCGACCATACTGATCGCCCCGTTCATGACCTGCTCGGCAAGATTGCCAGTCTATACGTTGGTGATCGCTGCATTCATTCCTGAGCAACGATTGTTGGGGCCGATCGGCACCAGAGCCGGCGCGATGCTGGGTCTTTACTTGATCGGATTTCTGGCTGCATTCGGCACGGCCAGTTTATTGAAGAGTTCCGTGCTGAAGAGTGTCCGGACGCCTTTCATGCTCGAACTGCCTCCTTATCGAAGGCCCTCGCTGAGAGGCCTTGGCCTGCGTCTGTATGACCGCACGAAAGTCTTCTTGCGGCGAGCCGGCACGATCATCCTCGGGACGACGGTGATTCTTTGGATCCTCGCGACGATTCCGATGGTGGATGGGCAACCCGCTGCGATCGAAAGCAGTATCGCCGGAACGCTGGGTCGAGCGTTAGAGCCGCTCGTGGCCCCGCTCGGATTCAATTGGAAGATTGCAATTGGGCTGATTACTTCGTTGGCCGCGCGGGAAGTGATCGTCGGCACCTTGGGCACGATCTATGGAATGGAATCAGCTGACGAGACTTCCCAAGGATTGCAGGCTGCCCTGCAGGCTGACTTAAGTATTGGCGGCGCTGTAGCATTGCTGGTCTTTTTCGCGTTTGCCATGCAGTGCATGTCGACGGTTGCGGTGGTTCGCCGGGAAACGGGCGGCTGGCGCTGGCCAATCATTCAGTTCACCTACATGACGGCGTTGGCTTATATTTGCGCTTTTGGGGCCAATCAGTTGCTCTCGCCTTAGCAGATTGAAATCTAAGGTTTTTCTATGCTTTACAGGTTTCGTCGTGATCGTTACCTTTAAGAAGACGCCGTGAGATATTCCTGTGCATCTTCGCCCCGGCCTGGTTCATCCCGGTTAGTTGACGTACTTTTCGTCATCGTTCTGCTTTCTGCGTTGCTGGCCGGCTGCAGTGGCCCTGCCGATGCTGACGCCCCCGGGACGCTAGACGGTTCGGACGATCCTGCCGCGGCGGCCGTTCAGATCACTGGGGTCGTGGTCGGATTCGTTGGCATGGGAATGGTGGTGGAAAACCATTCCAGCCTAACCCTAAAGAGCGTCGCGATCGTAGTCAACGAGGGCGGGGCAGAGGGCGGATACCGATTTCGGATCCAAGAGTTGGGCCCTAACACCACCAATACTTACCTGACCCAAGTCTTCCGCAACCCGGAGGGTGAGAGCCTTGATCCCGACGCGGTCAAGGTCCAGAAGTTTGCGCTCTATGCCGACACGCCCGAAGGCCGCGGCGTTTGGCGGGGCGCCTACTAGTCGTTATTTCCCTAAACAGCCTGACTGTTTCTGTCGATCTAGCCTGAAAGCATGGAGCTCAAGGGCGATATTCCAGACAGTGCAGTTTTGACGTTAGACCGGGGCCTCCCCGGGCTGGATGCCCACCAGTTCGTGATTCTGAAGCCGGATGGACTGGAGCCTATCGTCATGCTGCAAAGCGTCGACAATCCAGGCATCGGGCTGCCTGCGATCCCCTGTCGCAGCGTAATCGCTGGCTATGAAGTAGAACTCGACGAGGACGATCGGGCCGAACTTGCCATCACGGATGAGGACGTGGCGCCGTCGTTGTTGTACCTGGCCGTACTGCTGATAGGCGATGATTCTGGGCCGTACTGCAATCTGGCGGCCCCCATCGTCATCAATGCGGCCAACAATCGAGGGTGCCAAGTCACGGGCGTCGACAGCCCCTACTCGACACTGCATCCGCTCGCGGAAGGCTAGCCGTGTTGGTGCTGAGCCGGCAAGCGGGCGAGTCGGTTCGCATCGGAGAGAACATCGAGATCACCGTCTTGGACGTGCGAGCCGGTGCAGTCAAGATCGGCATTGACGCTCCCAGGTCCGTTCTAATTTTTCGATCCGAACTGGAACAAATCAATCTCCAGGCCGCCGCCGGTTCGCAGGACAAGGTTCAACTGACAGCCATAGCTCAAAAGCTGCGCAGGATAACGGATACCCCTTAGGGTTGGCCCGCCTTCCGCGCGGCCGCCTGGGCGACTTCGAGATTGCGTTGCGCCTCCACCGAATCGGGCAACAGGGCAAGAGCCATCCGGTAGTCTTGTGCAGCTTCCGCATATCGGCCCACCAGATACAACTCCTGCGCGCGAAGTATGAGAACTTCATACGAGCCAGTGGTGTTCCGGAAGGCTTTCTCGAACTCCTGCCAGCCTTCATCAGTACGCCCCAAGCGCATGAATGCCACGGCAAGTTGGGCTCGTAGCGTCGGCCGATAGGCACGGATTTCAAAGGCCCTCTGGTAGTAGTCGACTGCTTTTTGATAATTCTGTTTACGCGCTTCGGCGAGGCCCAGGTTCCCTAGTAGCGCTGCTTGTTCGAAGGAGCCGGGCCGCACCACTTGTTCCGCTCGGATCCAAGCTTGCTCGGCTAGCTGTTGCTGCCCGCGGCCGTCATGGACGCGGCCCAACCAGCCCCATGGCCGGGACTTCCCGGGAGACTTCTCGACCGTATCCTGCCACAGTGCCAGTTCGTCCGCCCAGACCTGCGAGCGCTGGAAGGTTGCAACGCCGTAGACGATGAGAACCGCCGCCAAACCCACGCGCAGTACGGATCGCTGACTCAGCCGCAGAAAAGACAAGGCTGCCAAAATCGCGACGAAGAATCCGATAGAGGGCAAGTACAGACGGCGCTCGGCGGCGAAATCCAGCAGCGGGAAGAAGCTCGTTGTCGGAGCCAAGGCGATGAAGAAGAGCACTGCGCCAAACGCAACGATCGGGGCTTTGCGATGCCAGCGCAGAGTGGCGGCGGCGATGGCGGCGAGCAGCAGCAGCGCGAGCCAAGAACCCTGTTCAATCAACGAGTGGGATGGAACGATATCTGGATCGAGATTCAAATGAAACGGCCAAAGCAACTGACCCAGGTAGCGGAAGTACATCCGAAATTGGGTGAACAGGTAGGTCTTCCAGTCGAGTCGAAAGCCTGCGCTCTGCACGAACAATATCGGCCGTATGACCAGTACCGCTCCCGCCGCGACGCCTGCCGCCAACGTCCCGTAAAGCGGCCAGCTCTTGCGCAGACCTCGCCAGTCGCATCCCGAAAGGATGAGGTAGTCCATGGCCAAGACGACAGCCGGCAAGACTAGTTTGTCCTGCTTGCTGAGAACGCTGAAAGCCAGGCAAATCAACACGATCGCTGCCGCAGCCCAAGGCCGTCGCTCACGGTAGCCGATAAATCCCCACAGCCCCAGCAGGAAGAACAGGACCGCTAGCAACTCCGTCCGGCTGCTGATATAGGCGACCGATTCGGTCTGGATGGGCGACAGCAGAAAGAGCAGGGGAATCCCGTAGACAAACAGCTCTCGATTCGCCGCGATGCGCTCCGGAATTTTGCCCGCAGCCAACAGCGCGATCAGCAGCCGCCACAGAATGAGAGCGTTCAAGCAATGAATCAGAATGTTCGTGAAGTGAAAGCCGCTCGGGTTGAGTCCGCCAAGCCGGGAATTGGCTAAGTAACTCATGGTGACGATCGGCCGCTCGGGTCCAACCAGCGACCTGAAACTGGACGCGCGTATCGGCGCCCCCGGCTCCAGCAAGTCGTAATCGTCCAGCACGTAGCCGCCCGCCGTCGCAGGCCAGTAAGCGGCCACGCCCATGGCGATCACCAGCAGGGCGAAAAGCCACGGCGCAGAGCGCAATAACCCGGCCGACGAAGCTTTGCCGGCGGGCTTCTTTGGAGGCGATTGTTGCTTTTTCGCGCTCATGCGCTCGCTAGACGTCGTAGTGGCTCCAAACGCCGTCCCACTTACCCTGCGCCTTCAGCAGCAGCTCGATGACCTCACGAACGGCTCCGCTTCCACCCGCGGCAGGAATTCGATAGTGGACCAGGTCCAGGATTTCCTGACGAGAGTTGGAAGGCGCTGCTGAGAGTCCGGCGCGCTTGAGGATAGGTAAATCCGTGACGTCGTCGCCCACGTAGGCAATCTCTTCCGGAGCGTAGCCCGTCTCCGTGACAATTTGATTGAACAGCGGCAGCTTCTCGGTGTTGCCTTCGAAAAGGAAGCGCATATGCGCCGAGCGAGCGCGTTCCTGCACCGCGATACCGCCTCGACCAGAGATGATGCCCGTGTCGATCCCGTTGCGGTACGCCCACTGCAAGGCGATCCCGTCGTGGGTGTCGAAGCACTTCGTTTCGCCGACCGTTCCGTCGGGATTCGGCAAGAAATAAATGCGCCCGTCGGTGAGCACGCCGTCACAGTCCATCAGCAAAAGCTTAATTTTTGAGGCGCGCGCCAGCACGTCTTCTGAATGCGGGGTAGGGGGCTTCATGTAACCCACAATTGTATCGTGAGGGCGAGCCTGGTTCGAAAGCGGCTACGGATTCACTCCGAACCACTTGGTGTAGAGGCGGTCCCGTTGTCCAGTCTCCTCAAGAGTGAGCAGTGAACGATTCACCGTCTCCAGCAGGGGGCTAGCGGTCGGAACGGCGATGGCGTAGTTTTCGGCAGTCAGCTGTCCGTTGACTAACACCGCCGAGTCATCGGGATGCATCTGCAGGTAATGCAGCAGCGGCGGGCTGTCGAAAACGACAGCGTCGACGTCGCCCCCGTCCAAAACCGCGATGGCGCTCTCGATGGAATCTTCCTCTCTCACGGACGCGCCGTAGGATCGCGCCACTTCCACGCTCGTCGAGCCTCGAACCGTGACGACCGTGCGTTCCGCTAGATCGCTCGGTACGCTAATCCGTGCTTGCAACTGCTCAAGCGTCATCGCTGTCGATAGATCCGCCACCAAGATGCCGAACAAGCCGATCCCCGTGATCATTACGACGAATGCGACAAAACGTCCCAACCAGCGATGCGGCGTTAGATCGCCGTAGCCAACCGTCGTCATTGTGGCGACGACGAACCAAGCCGATTCAAATATGCCCGGCAGATAACTTCGCGAAACGGACTTGGAACCCCTTTCTGCGATGTAGAAGACGTGCGCGCAGATCAGGATAAAACCAACCAAGAATGCGAGCGCGCGTCCCGCGCCCGATCCCCATGCGGATTGCGCGTAACGCAGCAGTTTCGGACTATCGTCCGCTTTCGTCAGGATTCGTATCCCGGCAGTCATGTAGGGATGGCTGAAGTCCATGCGTTCTTCGCGAGCCGACGTGACGCTGATCCCCGACAAAGCCAAGTCCACACGATCCTCTTCCACCGCAGTCAGCAGATCGGACAACGGCAAGAGTTCGAAGCTGTATTGCAGGCCAGCGTTCTGGGCGATTGCTTGCCACAGTTCGATGTCGAACCCTTCGAGTCGCCCGTCCTCGGCTTCAACAACACTAGGCGGGAAAAGGGCAACGCCCACACGCAAAGTCTGCTGGCCGTAGAGCGGCGCAATCAGCAGGATGGCTGCGATAAGCAGGAAGAGACGATTTGGCCGTTGTACTGGCGACATCTTGGCTAGTTAGTCGGCCGGACCGACTCAAGTCGGCAACGAGGGTCCGCATCGGCCACGAAGATCAATGGCCGCAATACATTAAACTGACGATCCGAGAGGCGGGGCATGGCCCGAAGTTCTTCGATGCAGTGAAACGCTCCGTTACTTAGCCGGGTCTCGATCATCCAGCCGGCCCGTTCGGGTCCAATGCCCGGCAGGGTCTCTAATTCAGCCTTTGAAGCCAAATTGATCTCTAACTTTGGTTGGGGGAGTGGTTCCGGTGACCTCTGTTGCGCGCTAACTAGGCAGGGCGCGAATAGCACCAACATCACAAAAATTGAACTCTTCATCGCGACCACTAACAAGCTTCGCACAGTCGCCGAAGACCCCATCCCCATCAGCTTTCCCGCGCATCGCCAGGCTTGCTAGGGAACTGCTGGTGCAGTTGGGCGATCCTGTCCCGTAAAGCCGCCGCCTGCTCGAACTCGAACGCCTTGGCCGCTTCCGTCATCCTCTTCTCGAGTTGAGCGATAAGCAGCCATCCTTCCGCCTCGGTCTCTGGTTGGTTCTCCTGAGCGTCCTCGGCAAGGGGCACTTGGACATAATCGGCTTCGACGATGCGCGCAAGGGTCATATCGATTGGTCTCGAAATGCCGGCCGGAGTAATCCCGTTCTCCTGGTTATAGGTGCGCTGAACTTCTCTGCGGCGGTCCGTCTCATCGATTGCCCGCTGCATGCTGTCAGTCATGTTGTCGGCATAGAGCAGCGCTCGTCCGTTGATGTTTCGAGCAGCGCGACCAATCGTTTGGATCAGTGCGCCGGTTGACCGCAAAAAGCCTTCCTTATCCGCGTCTAGGATCGCCACTAACGAGACCTCGGGCAAATCGAGGCCCTCTCTCAACAGATTGACGCCAATCAGGGCATCGAACTCTCCGCGGCGCAGATCCTGCAGGGTCTTAACGCGATCTAGCGTGTCGACTTCCGAGTGCAGGTAACGGCATTTCACTCCCGCCTCGGCGTAGTACTCGGCCAAGTCCTCGGCCATTCGTTTGGTCAACGTCGTGACCAACACGCGCTCGTTCTTCTCGGCGCGTATGCGGATCTCTTCCAATAGGTCATCTACTTGCCCTCTAACCGGACGAATATCGACCGGCGGATCGAGCAGGCCGGTGGGCCGAATGACTTGCTCGACCACGACCCCGCCTGATTTGGAGAGCTCATGGGGACCCGGCGTCGCTGACACGAAGACCGCCTGCCCTATGCGGTTCTCGAACTCCTCAAACGTCAACGGACGATTGTCCATCGCACTCGGCATCCGAAATCCGAACTGCACGAGGTTCTCTTTGCGGGCGCGGTCTCCCTTGTACATGCCTCGCAGCTGCGGAACAGTCTGATGGCTCTCGTCGATGAAAATCAGCGCGTCCTGGGGTAGATAGTCCAGCAGTGTCGGCGGGGGCTCGCCCGGCAAACGGCCTGAGAAGTGCCGCGAGTAATTCTCAATCCCGTGACAGTAGCCGATCGAGCGCATCATCTCGATGTCGAACTGCACGCGCTGGCTCAGCCTTTGCGCCTCAAGAGGTTTGCCGTTCTTGTGAAGTTCGGCGGTCCACCAGTCCAACTCCTCCAGGATCGACACGACTGCCTGATTCCGCATCTCATCCGACATGACGTAGTGCGACGCGGGGTAGATCGGCAGACGTTGGTAAGTCTGTCGGACTTGACCGGCGATCACGTCGATCTGAGAAAGCTTGTCCACCTCGTCGCCCCAGAGCTCAATTCGATAGGCATGATCGTCGTACGTCGGCTGCACTTCGATGACGTCGCCGATCACCCGAAACGTGCCGCGCTCCAGTTCTCCGTCGCGTCGTTTGTAGAGGATCTTGACGAGCTGCCGGACGATATCTTCCCGCTTAACGGTTTGTCCTTGCTCCAGCATGAGCAACATGCCGTAGTAAGCCTCGGGCGAACCAAGACCATAGATGCAGCTGACGCTGGCGACGATAATGCAGTCGCGACGTTCAAACAGCGACCGCGTCGCGGACAGACGCAACTTGTCTAACTCGTCATTGACCGTCGCTTCTTTCTCGATGTACGTGTCGCTCGTCGGCATATAAGCCTCCGGCTGGTAGTAATCGTAATAAGAAACGAAATACTCCACCGCGTTACTCGGGAAGAACGATCGAAACTCGTGGTACAGCTGCGCTCCTAGAGTCTTGTTGTGAGCAAGGACCAGAGCCGGTCGATTCAACTCCTCAATGACCTTCGCCACCGTGAACGTCTTGCCCGAACCAGTGACGCCAAGCAGAGTCTGATAGTTATCCCCGTCGCGAAGTCCTTGGACGAGCGCCTCGATGGCTGACCCTTGATCGCCGCGCGGTTCGTAATCGGAAGCCAGCTGAAACGGCGGAGAATTCGCCGGCACTAAGGCGGGAGTTGTCATGGCGCTATTGCGGTTGCTCGATCAAGGCCAGCACGGTCCGGTCCGGGTCGAGGCGGACCTGTTCAACCTTCTGCGGGATCGCGAATGAAAATTCCGTCTCGGGCCCATCGGTGCGCAATTCCTTCCTGATGACCTCTCCTGCCGTCCGCAACTCGAGCGTAACTGGGACGGAGAAATAGTCAGGGACTCCCTCCTGCTCGATCACGCCGCTGACTCGTCCTCGTTGTTGGGACCATCGCACTTTTAAACGCGGCATGCCAATGCCGTATACCCACTGATCGAAAAATTCTTTGAACGCAGGGTCAGGCGAACCAGCGGGCAGATACGCCGCTGCGGCCTCGCGAAAGCCGTCCGTACTGATATCGCGATCAGCGAAGTCTTTGGGCAGCGCAGACAGCAGTTTCGCAAATGATGCGGGACCGATCGCCGCACGAATCATATGCATGATCCAGGCCCCCTTGCCGTAAACGATGGATGCCGTCGCGTTCGGGAAACGAGACGATGTCAATCGCTCGCCAAGAACGATTGGGCCCGCCGATTCATTTGTATTGCCTTCGGCGTTTTCTCTCCATAGATCTTCTAGGTAATACCCCAGGAATCGTTCGATCGTGCCCGGACCGGATTGTTGCTCGAGATATAACAGAGCACTATAAGTTGCCAGCGCCTCCGCAAGCCAGGAGTCTGACCGGGCGTCGACCCTAACCAGATTGCCCCACCATTGATGGGATATTTCATGCGGGAACAGCGCTTCCTTATAGAAGGCCCGCTGCGAATCCGGAAGGTTCGCGAGAGGAGAATTTGTAACATCCAGGTAACTTAACGTCGGCGCATAGACTAGTCCTGGAAATCCCTGTCCATAACCGTTCGGGATCGGCGTAACGGACACGGTTCGCGAGACAGGCGGCCCGAACTGGCTGAGAAAATACTCGAACGAGCTCGTCACTGTGTCCGCGATCTCCTGGATTTGCTCCGCCGGCGCCGCAATCTGTTCGGCCGGAATCCGCAAGACGTTCTGCGTCGCTTGATTGATCGGACTGCGCCGTCGACCACGCGAGGGAGTGGTCGCGATGATGCGATCTTGCGGCTGGAAACGCGACTCAACCTCCCGATTCGCGAGAATCTCCAGCCGGTAATCCCCGATCTCGCGGACCTCGGACACATAACGACCCAAGTTGAATCCGGCTAACTGAATCCGATGCTCCGTCTCGTAGACCGACGTCTTGCGTTGGCCTGCTTGCGTTGTGTCGCGCAGCATGCCGGTGGCGCGCAAATCTAGGCTCGCCGGGTAGTGAAAGGTCAGCCGGTAGTCGCTCGGCTCAAACCGGCCCCTCGGGTACCAACTCGTTCTGCTGCCGACTAGATAAATGTCGTTCTCGGTGTGATCAACGACGCGGCCGTGATAGCGGAAACGAATATTCAAGGCCGCGCCAGGCTCGGGAGCCTCCGGCAAAACCAGCAGCGCCGTGCCGTAGTCCAAGTCGCCGGGCATCCCAGACTCCCCGGATTCATGCAGAAACTCCGCCGGCACGCCATCGACGGTGATCTCGCTGATCTCCACCCTCCGCGAGAGGGTAAAAGGGAACGTCCGCCGCCCCGGTTCCGTCACCACCAATCTCGTCGAAGCTACAACCGCAATGGAAAGGTCATCAGCGAGGCTCACGTCGAGGTCATAGGCTTCGACGCGACCGCCAAAACCGACCGGCTTGCGAGTGCCCTCCCGAAATGAACGTGCCGAAAACCTGCTCCAGATCTCCTCGTAGATGGCGTTGTTCTTACGGACCGCCTGGCCGATCGAGATGTGATCGTCCTCTCCGCGGGGATCGATGATGACGTCGTAACGTGTTGCCGCGCTGCCCACCGCGGCTGCCAAAAAACCAGCCGACTTGGGCATGTCCGCCAACACGTCGACCGCGATTCGGATAGAGGCACCATTCAGCAGATTCCGAAAAACCGGGCTCCATTTCCGGCTTAAGGCGGCGCCTTCATCTGGATCCGCGCCAGCAGCCGAACTCGCTTGCAGTCCCGCCCGCAGCACGTCAGCCGTATCGTCCGAAAACAACAGCATGACGTGGTTGAAAGGCCGGTTGAGGACACCGTCTCCCGTGAAAGAAGCCATCGAGTAGCGTTCCTGCCCCGTGGGCGGGATAACCAGGATCTCGGCCGAGTCCGTTGCTTCTTGCGCGATGAAAAACGCGCCGACTTCCCGGCCGTCAACCGGTTCGGCAAATATCAGCAGGCCGTCGGTGAAGTAGAACTTCACATCCTCGCGCTCTAGAAAAAGGTCACGGACGCGGTAGCACTGTTGCGGATCAAGCTGGAGTCCGTTGATCTGAGCGAGGTAGTTATCGACCGCTTGACCGCGAAGCAGCGAGGCAAGCAACAGGAACGAGAAGATGATGCGCACAAGCAAGATTCGCCTGCACTAATTGTAAGGCTTCGCCAAAGCAAACGGATCTGGCTCCGTCGCCGCTTGGGTTAGATGGCGGCGGGCGAAACCGGAATTGCAGAACGGTAGCCCTGGACCACCACGATGCCCGTCGCCGAGACCTGGTAGCGCGCCCGATCTTCCTCTTCGTCGAATCCGATGATTGTCCCTGGTTCGATCTTCGCGTTCTTGTCGATGATCGCTTTTCGTATCTTCGCGCCCGCGCCGATATGGCAGCCGTCCATCACGACGCAGTTCTGAATCAAAGCGCCATTGTCAGCGAAGACCCGCCGCCCAAGGATCGAGTCCCGGACCTCGGCGCCAGCCAGAATGCAGCCTTCGCTCACGACCGAGTTGATTGCAACGCCGCGGCGGCCTTCTTCATCGAATGTGAACTTCGACGGCCCCTGCGGATACTCGGCGGTGCGCAACGGCCACTTGTGGTTGTAAAGGTTCAGCAACGGCTTGACCGCGCGTAGATCCATGCTGGCTTCGAAGTAGGCCTCGAGCGTTCCGACGTCGCGCCAATAGCCGCGATTCTCGGGCCTCTCTCCCGGCACGACGTTGCTATGGAAGTCGTAGGCATAAAGAGGATGCTCGTGGATCATGTCCGGCAGCATGTTCTTGCCGAAGTCGTGCTCTGAAGAAGGGTCGGCGGCGTCCCGGCGAAGTTCGCTAACCAAGACGTCGTTGTCGAACAGATAATTACCCATCGAAGCCAACGTCCACCCGGGGCGTCCCGGGATCTCCGGCGGGTTGGCGACCTTTTCGTGAAACTCGGTGATGCGCCAGTCCTCGTCGATGGCCATCGTTCCAAAGTCGTGAGCTTCTTCAACAGGAATGGGTAGCGCAGCAACCGTGCCCTTGGCGCCCTTTTTCTTGTGGTAGCTGATCATCTGCGAGATGTCCATGCGGTAGATGTGGTCCGCGCCGAACACCGCAACCATTTCCGGCTGAGAGAGTTCGAGTAGATGGATGTTCTGGTAGATGGCGTCCGATGTTCCCCGATACCAGTCCCAAATCCGTCGGTAAGGATTAGGGCGAGGGCGCGGTAGGGGTGAGCGAAGGTGTCGGGAGGGCCGGCGGCGCTTACTGG
>JAQCLD010000150.1 GCA_027592785.1 Acidobacteriota bacterium | reverse complement strand
CACCCGTGGCATCTCAGAACTCCCCGAATCGCCCCCGTTCAGGCGGCCGGCGGCTCTGCGTTCTATCCCGAAATGGCCAAAGCGACCGGTACCGGCGGGGCATCTTCCTTTCCTTTCAATAACTTAACTCGTTTTACCCCCGGCAAAACTGGACAAGTCGTTCGATTCACGGCCAAATCGCAGCCATTTGTTGCCGATTCCAGCTACTTCCTGGACGACGCCAGCCAACCACGGCCAGCCTGAGAAGCGGCCTCGGCCCATTTTGGCCGCATGAGCAAATGTAACATCGCCCAACCCCACCAGCCGGGCTATCATAACTGTGCGAGTCTCCTTATCATGCTGCGTACCGCATCCATTCTTCTCGCTTGTTCCCTGGTTCCCGCTTTCGGGCAGTTCACCACTTCCTCCCGCGACTCGAACCCCTCTAACAACAGCGGCTCCGGCAGCCCCATGGAGGCTGGCGGGGTAGTCACAAACTCGCGCAGCGCGCCCCGTCTGTTCCGCGGCGGGCAAATCGATCGGCCCGTTGTGATGACCGGATCCGTGCTCCTCGCTTCCGGCGAAAAGCCGCTGGATCCCGTTCTCATCAAACGCATCTGCGGAGCCAGCGTCACACCTGAGGGGTACTCCGACTCCAAGGGGAAATTCAGCTTTCGCATCGGCGGCGGCTCCAGCCTAGCCGCAACCATGAATGCTAGCGTCGGCAACGACCGACCCGACGACCTCGTCACCGGCGTGGAGAAGACCACCATAGGTCTCGTCGACGCAGACCCCACCGGCGGCATCGACCTCAGCGGGTGCTCGTTGGTCGCTGACGCTCCCGGTTATCGCTCCGCCCCGATCGTCCTCACGCGCATGCACACCATGGGCCGCGGCGAGGTCGGGCAGTTCATCTTGACGCCGCTCGGCGGCAAGGTCGCCTCAGCCGTCAGCATCACAACTCTCGAAGCCCCGAAAGGCGCCCAAAAGGCTTACGAAAAAGCCCTGAAGGAGGCGCGCAAAGGTGAGTCGGCAAAAGTCGCCAAGGTCATCGCCGCACTCGAACAAGCCGTTGCCCTCTACCCGCGTTACGCCGCCGCCTGGACCCTGCTCGGTCAAGTAAGGATGCAGGAGGGGGACATCCCCGGCGCCGAGACGGCTCTTGAAAACGCCCTTGAGGCCGACCAGCGCTACGTCCTGACTTATGAGCCGCTGATTTTATTGCGCGTCGGCCAAAAAGACTGGAAGCGCACCGCGATCCTCGCGGACTTCGTGCTCAGCTTCGATCCGGCGAATACCAACGTCCGCTGGTACCAAACGGTCGCGTTTTTCCAACTAGGAAGCCTGGACGAAGCGGCCGCCTCAATTGACAAGCTTCAAAGCGATAAACAGGCCGCGGCGATGTTCCCGCAGATGCATCACCTGCGCGGCTTGATCTACGCGCAGCGCGGCGAGTTCGAAGACGCCGCCGCTGAATACAAACAGTATTTGGAATTGGCGCCCGATTCCGTGGCGGGCGACACGATAAAACAACAACTCGATCAGTGGGAGACGCGCGGGGCTATCTAGGGCCGGCTGCGGCCTTCCGCCTGGTAGCTCTCAAGAAGTGCGCTCAGCTCTTGCACCTTCTCGGGATTGGCTGAGTAGAGATTCGTGGTCTCGGCTGGGTCCGCGGCAAGGTTGAAAAGCTGGCCGATGGGACCGCCGGGCTCGGGCTCGACGGTTGCCGGCGGCGTGAAGCCTCCGGAGCCTAGTCCGAGAACTAGCTTCCAGCTGTCTTGGCGAATGCTGAATAGGCCGCGACTGGAATGGCTGACGATTGCCGTTCGCGGCGCAGCATCGGAACTGCCGAGCCAGACCGGCGACTGATCGAAGCTGTCCTCAGCCGCATCGCGCGGCAGTTGGACGCCCAGCACCCCCGCCAGCGACGCTTCGATATCCGTAAGGCACAGCAGCTGATCGCGGACTGCACCCGCTGCAACGTGTCCGGGCCAGCGCACCATAAACGGAATGCGGTGGCCGCCCTCATGGATGTCGGCTTTCTGGCCGCGCCAGGGGCCGTTGGCGCGGTGTTGGTATTGCTCGACTTGTTCGGGGAGCCAGCTGGCGCCGTTATCGCTGGCGAAGATCACCAGCGTGTCGTCGGCAAATCCTTGCTCGTCCAGGACAGATAAGATATGCCCAACGCGGTCGTCGACCATGGCAACGAAATCACCGTAAGGACCAGCGCCGCTGCGGCCGCGAAACTCCGCGGAAGGCATCCAGGGAGTATGAGGCGCGGTAAACGGCAGATAGAGGAAAAACGGCTTGCCGTCGCTTGCAGCCGCACGACTTTCAATAAACGAAGAGGCCTCGTCGACAATGCGGCCGAGCACGTCGGCGTGAGCGAAGTCAGGAGCGATTGGCCCGCCGCGCCAGAAGCCGGCGCCGCCGTCACGGACCCGTTCGCTGTCTTCAACGTGGTCGGTGGGCTGCTGCTCAGGAGCGTGATTGCGCACGTACAAATAGGGAGCCATGTCGAGACTGGCGGGGATGCCGAAGAACTCGTCGAAGCCGTGTTCGAGCGGTCCGGGGACCAATGGCTCATTCCAGTTTGTCTTTCCGTCGGCCAGCGCTCCAAGGCCGAGATGCCATTTGCCGAAGGCGCCGGTTGCGTAGCCCGCATCGTGCATCAAGTCGGCTACTGTGACTCGATCGACATCGATGAGGTTTGTGTCTTCGCCCTGGAACACGCCTTGCTTCAGCCGGGTGCGCCAGCTGTATTGGCCGGTCAGTATTCCGTAGCGGGTTGGGGTGCAGACGGCGGAGGGTGAATGCGCATCGGTGAAGCGCATCCCGCTGGCTGCCAAGGCGTCGAGGTTCGGCGTGGGGATCTTCGACTCGGAGTTATAGACGCCAAGATCGCCGATGCCGAGATCGTCGGCCAAGATGACGACCACGTTGGGCGGCGCCGCGGTCTCTACCTCGTTCGCACAGGACCAGAAGGGCGCGGAAATAGTGAGTGCCAAAAGGGCGCGTCGAATCAACATGCCCCTACATGCTAGGGGAGACGGGTGCGTTTCGTCACTGAGCGGCGCAACGACGTCGTCAGCGGGGGCCTGTTGTCACAAGATGTCAGTGCGAAATTGGGCTAGGTTGTTGCCGGCGTTGGGTCGGACCTTCGTACCGTCGGCGACCCACGCGTTCTAACTTGCCTGGAGCCGACCGTCAAGCCACTGGCTGATTATTGTGGAGCCGGTCACAGCTAATCGATCTCCCAGCCCTACAATACGCAGCGCCCTACCTCGAGGCCACGTTAGAAGCCACTCTCGCGCGAGGGGATCTGACGGGGAGAAGAAAGGCCGCGTAGAGCGCGACGCTGGCGATGTCGAGGGCCGCGATCGTAATGAGGCGGGTGAGCCCTGCGTGGAATACGGCGCCCAGGACGGCGGTCGGCCAACGCAGGCGTGGGAACCAAAAGCCGATGGCAAGGCAGTATTCGATCGCGACCGTGGCGGCGGCGGCTATCCCGAGGGGAATGGAAATACCCGCCAAAGTGAATAGTCCGTCAGCGCATTGGACTAAGAAGTTAGGCAGTCGAGTAGACATCGCCGCCAAAGCCCCGCCACTCAAGTAGCCCGGACTCGATTTGGCGATCGCATTGACGAGATAGAGCGTGGATAGCTGGAGTTGAATGAGGCGGATCGGCCAGGTCGGTCCGACATCGTTCCGTTGCGGGAAACCGATTAGGCTACGCAGAGCCCAGCGACGGTCTGAGCAGAGCAATGATAGGGCAGTCACAGCGAACCAGAGCAGATATCGGCTGATCATTACTCCCTGTATAGGGACGTAGGGCGCTAGCAGAAGGGCGGCAAGCAATCCCGCGGGGCGCGACCAGAGCCCGGCGGCAAAAGCGGCAAGCGCCGCCATGGTTAGTAGCCAATAGGTTTTGGTCTGGATGACGTCGCGGTAAAGGTGAACGAGCCAAGGCGCTTGGACCAAAGTTGCCAGGGCGCCAGTGTCGTAGGGATAGAACGCGAAGGCCGCTACCGCTGCCAGTCCGATGCGAAGAGCGGCAACGCTGCGGGCGTTGGCCGGAGCAAAGAGGAATTCCTCAAGCCGTGGACTCATGGGGCCTGCCAAGTGATCTGCTGATCGAGCGCAGCCGAGTTGAAGGAGTAGTCCACCGTGAGTTCGTAGTGAGCCACGGTTTCTCGGGCAACAGAACTGCGGAAAGATTTCTCGATTCGCGGGAGCAGGTCATCCGGGGTCCGGTTCCAGTAGGAGTCGAAGTCTAGCTCGGGCGGAAGCGGAACTTGCGTTCGTACGCCGTCGGTCTCGATTCGAGTTAAGGTCAACTCGAACGCAGTGATGCTGTAGTAGACGGGCAGCCACGGAGCGACGCCGACAATGATCGCCGCGAAGGCGAGCAGGAGCAGTATGTCGCCGCGGCGTGAACCGGTGATCAACGAGGAAGAGACGGACATCGCACGAGGATCAATTTGGGGCTTTCCGGGACATTCTCGTAATCCTGCTTGGAACTCGCGCCAGCCAGCCCCAAGCGCTTCGCTCGAACAGACCGCTCTCTCGCGTTCGCGGCTCGGACACGCATAGCCCCGCTAGCTACAGCGCTGGGTCGACGGCGACTAGTAGGCTGGTGCTCGGAACGCCTCCGACCGTGACGATGATCTCGTGGTCCCCCAGAGCGAGTTGCGGCACGCGAACGTTGATTTGGGTCAGGCCCGCGAAATTGGGAGCCGCGCCGGCGAACTCCACTGCTGCAGGTGCGCCGCCAATGGTGACCGTGGTCTCAAGCGTCAGCAGCGCTGGCGGGTTGGACGGGGCCAACTCTCCCGTGGGTATCGGCGGATTCGTCGGACCGGTTCCTGTGAGATAAAGAATGATGGCCTTGCCGACCGGCGCCGGGTTGCCGGGAACGACGACCGAGGAGTCTTCGTTTTGGATGACGGCGCGACCGGGGCCGGCGACTTCAGGCGACAGAGTAAACAGATCGGGCGCGGCTTCGGCGACCGGGAAGGCGACCAGGTCGCTCGGGATACCGTTGACGGTTACCGCCAGAGAAGCGGTCCCTGGCTCCAGTTCCGAGGGAACCAGGAAGTTGACTTGGCCTTCGCCTGCGAAGAACAGCGGCACGGCTTCGTTGTTGATCCAGACCTGTATGCCGTTGAGCGTGGTGGGCAACGCTTGCGTCGCGCGCGCTTCTTCTAAGAGGTTGCCGGTATCGCCCGAGAGCACACCCTTGAAGACGCCGAAGGCGGAGCCGATGGCGCCGCCGGTGAGCCTCTTGTCCAGATAGCTGGCGGCGTTGACGATGCCTTCGGCAATGGTTTGCGGCGGGGCGAACTCGCCGGTCTTTACCTCATCGGTGACGGACTCGGACCAGGCAAAAACAATCTCGCGATGAGCGGCGCCGAAATTAACCGTCCCGTCGTCGTCAAGATCTTCGGTATAGACGCGAACTGTTTCCAATCCTGCGCTATCGTCGTTCTGATCGCGATCGTGCAGGTAGCGTACCCAGGGACGGCCGTTGGTCTTGCCGCAACCGTACGCTCGAACGGCGTGCCCTCCCGCGATGTCGCCCGAGGCGTCTTCCCAGGCATAGGAGAGCTCCACGTCTTCGCCGGCTTTAATCTGATCGCAAATCCACTGCCAGGTCACCTTCGGTCCATCGTCCTTGGACGTCACTTCAAAGACCGTGCCGATCGTGAAGTCGCCATCCTCAAGCGGCTGCGAACCATAACCCCGGCCCTGGTGACGCATCACGACGCCGTCCTCAAGATCGTGATCGTCGAGGTATTCCATCTTGCCGCGCATCATGGCCCGAAAGGGCGTACCGGAACCGGTGCGACGATCGGTAACCGGGCGCCCTGAGCGCATGTCCATCTCGCCCACCAAGGAGCCGTCGCCCATAAGGCCGATGACGTGGTCGTTGGGGACTGGGAGGCCGTAGCGCGCTTCCAGATACTGCAAGCTGTTGGCCACCGAGATGGGGAAGCACTGTCCTTTGGCCGCCTGAACGTTGATCGGGTTGGGCAGAATGTGCGACTCGTTCTCGCCTGACGCGGGAGCGGTGGCCGGCGGCGGCGGGTCGGGCAGAGCTGTAATGGGGGCCGGAGGCGAACGTGGTGGTGTGCGGCAACTGGAAGTTAATCTGGTCGGCCGGCTTGTTCACAAATATCGGCGGCGGAATAGCCGAGAACTCGACCGTGGCCGGCAACTGCTGAGCAGGCGTTGTGTGATCGTTGGGGTCATTCAACTCGAAATAGACGGTGATGGCATCGTCGGAGATGAGCCGCTCTTGGCAATCGACGGGCAGATTCTGGATCACCCAGCAGCGTTCAGTCGAGACATTGATGAACCCGCGGCGCAGCGGCGTGCTCTCGCATAACTTGCTGGGCGTGACCCGAAATGCACCCGTGGGGGAGAAGGGGTAGGCGAAGCCGTTGTCGAAATTAAATCCGACTTGGTCGAACCCGATTCCGTCGTCGGGTCCCAGCGGAAAGGGTTTGGCGGACAACGTGCCTGAAGGCAGCAGCAGCGCTGCGGCAATGAGGGCGAGAACAGGAATTGAGCGGTGGGTAATCATGACGGTAGTGGAAGTATACAAGGGTTGACAACCCACGTCACGACGGTCGGCAAAGGGCGACGCCGCTTTGCCGCTAGTGACCGCTGGGCCGCCTTCATCGTCATTCTCGTCGCATCCGCACACACCGCCGCAGCAGGAGTCATGGGATAGGTACAGACACGGATTTTCGCGGGCGACGTTCAGGGCTAAGGAACTGATTTCTTTGGGGCGCGAAAATCCAAGCCAGTCCCTGGCGACGTCCGTTGTCCGCACAGGACGCTAGTGCGTGCGCGAACGGTGATTCTTTC
>JAQCLD010000034.1 GCA_027592785.1 Acidobacteriota bacterium | reverse complement strand
TGTGCCCCAAAACATTTCCCTCCAAACATGTTTATTTGTACAATCTTCAGGCGGTCAAAGAACTAGACGCGCGGATTGAAGAGGCCTTCAGCGCTTCAGACAATGTCGTTGTCGAAGTCGACATCGGCGCAGGCGATACGGCGCAGCAGCAGGCGCTGGCGATGCAGTTGGGCTTGTACTCGGACGGCTCCACCGTCAAAGATCACCTCTCAGCGGAAGGGTTCGTGCGCTTCCAAGGTTTTTTGGCGGAACGCGGCTTGCCGTTAGCGGTGTTACAGGGCTTCCGCCCATGGATGTCGGCGGCGACGTTGCAAGTCCTGGAGATGCAACGCGTAGGCTTCGACGCGGAGATCGGTATCGAGCGCCATTTCTTGCGACTCGCTGAGCAGCAAGGCAAGGTGGTTCACGAATTGGAGACCGCCGAATTTCAGTTGCGGATGCTGGCGGAAATGTCGGACGAACTGCAGGAGCTCTTTCTGATCTCGACCATCGACGAGTACGCGAGTTTCGCCGAGAGAATCGATCGGATGATCGTTGCCTGGAAGATCGGCGACTCTACGGAGTTGGCGAACATGCTGCTGCAGGACTACGAGGAGAAACCGGAGCTGCGTCCGCTGTACAAGCGTATTTTGATCGATCGCAACGTCGGAATGGCCCAGAAGATCGTTGACATGCTCGAGGGCGGCGGCAAATGGTTTGTCATCGTCGGCGCGGCCCACCTCGTGGGCGAAAAAGGATTGGTGGAAATGCTGCAGCAGGATGCGCATGGATTTCAGGTGATGCAGGTCGGGGCGGAGGAATGATTGCTCACGGTTGTAGCAGGACTGTTGGTCTCCGACGGGCGCATTCTGGCCTGCCGGCGCCGGTCTGACCAGGATCACGCCTCGAAATGGGAGTTTCCCGGAGGCAAAGTGGAGCCAGGAGAAGATCCGCGCGATGCTCTGGTCCGTGAGTTGCGCGAAGAGCTACGGATCGAAGCGACCCTGGGCGATGAGTTCATGCGTTATGAGTTCGGCTACGCAGGAAAAGAGCCGATCGAGCTGATTTTCTATTGGGTCGAGACATACGACGGAGCGCTCAACGACGAGTTTTTCGCCGAGACCAAGTGGGTCGTCCCTGGCGGACTGGTTAGCCTAGATTTTCTCGAAGGAGACGCTCGGGTTGTCGCTGAACTAGCTAGTCGGCCGCTTGGTTGAGAATCAGGTCTGGAGTGCGTTCTTCGCCGGCCAGCAACAGCGGGTAGGGGTTGATTGGGTCGCCGCCCCACCAAGTCTCTCGATTGGCGATCTTACGCACCTCGAAATGAAGATGCGGCGAGGCGCTGGACGCGCTACCGGTAGAGCCGACGTATCCGATCACGTCGCCGCGTTGAACGAGACAACCCTCGGCGAGACCCTTGGCCACCTTTTGAAGGTGGGCGTAGTAGTAGGAATAACGGCCTTCGGGGCCGTACTGGTAGATTGTCAGGCCGCCTCGAGAGTGCCACTTGATGCGGCGAATCGTGCCGTCCTCAACCGCCAGCACGGGACGCCCGCGCGGCGCGCCAAGGTCGATGGCGTGGTGGCGCTGAGCGTTGCCTGGACCGCGCGATTCCATGAAAGAATCACTTAACTTATTCTTTGTAATGCCCTGAATTGGAAGAAGTATTCGCCTCCCGAACAGATCGACCTGATCGGCCCAGAGGTTGCGTTCGAGGTCCAAGACGGGTAGAGCGAAGCCGGGTATTCCGAGCCCATAAGCGACCGGGATGGCTGGTGGCGGCCCGGCTAGCCACAGCAACGGGATTTCGGACGGCTCGGCCGGCGGCTCGCCTTGGGTGGTCAGCTGGAGGCTGGCGGCGAGAAGTCCGCCAACGGAAAAACCGGCCAGAAAAATCCAGAGCGGTGAAGGGATACGGCGGAGCATATGAATGGACGATCGGCAGACATACGCCTCCGAAGTATGGATCATAGTGCAAATCCGGCCCGGCCGTACCTCAGCGGAACGCTTTAGAACGCACGGTCGACCCGGCTGACCTGCAAATATGGAGAGGGAGCAATGAGCGAACTTCTGCATGCGACGGCTGGAGAACTGGCGGGCAAAATTCGGCGCAAACAGATCTCTTCGCGAGAGCTAATCGAGGCTTGCTTGGCGCGCTACGAGGCCCGCCACAGCGCCGTTAACGCGATCGTGGATCTGGCTGCGGATGAGGCTCTCGCGGCGGCGGACGAAGCGGACCGGGCCGTCGCACGGGGTGAGGCTAGCGGCCCCTTGCATGGGGTTCCTTTGACGATTAAGTCGTCGATCGATGTGGCCGGGCGGCTGTGCGAATGCGGCTCGAATTTTCGCCGCGGAAGGCGTGCGCAGAGGGATGCGGTACTCGTGTCGCGCTTGCGGCGGGCAGGAGCGGTGATCTTGGGCGTGACCAACACGCCGGACATGTTGATGTCTTATGAGACGGACAATCATCTCCACGGGCGCACTAACCACCCGCTGAACCAAGCTTTCACGGCGGGCGGATCGAGCGGCGGCGAGGCGGCGGCGATCGCGGACGGCATGTCGGCGGGCGGGATGGGCAGCGACGGAGGGGGTTCGATACGCGTCCCGGCGCACTTCTGCGGGATTTTTGGGCTGAAGCCGACGCCGGGCGTAATTCCCAGAACGGGACACTTCCCCGGATGCTCGGGGCCAGGCGGTTATATGGGGCTGATCGGCCCCATGGCGCGGTCTGCGACCGACTTGCAGTTGCTGTTGGAGGCGACGGCAGGACCAGACGCGGGTGATGCGCAGTCGGCGCCGGCGCCGGTGACGCCGCCTTCCGCGGAGATTCTGAAGAAGTTGCGGATCGGATGGTATACGGATGATGGTGTCGCGCCGGTTACCGAAGAGACGCGATCGGCGGTGGAACGGGCGGCTACATTGTTGGAGTCAGACGGCTTTGACGTGAGGCCCTACGAGTGGACTGGCATGAACGGGGCCATTGACTGTTGGTGGAAACTTTTTGGGGTAGCGGCGCGAACGCTGGTCGAACCGATGATCGGCGGCAAGGAAGACCAGGTACACCCGCTGTCGTGGGAACTGTTGGCCACGCGAGAAGAGGCGGAGCGCATGTCCTACCCGGAGTTCCTGGACGCCTGGGTGCAGCGGGATCTGTTCAGCGCACGGTTGGCAAAGCGCATGGAGGACTTCCCGGTCCTGCTGTGCCCAGTTGCGGCGGTTCCGGCGTATCCGCACGGCCAACGGGAATGGACGATTGCGGGCCGGAAGGCGACGTACCCGCAGGTATTCAGCTACTCGCAGGTCTTCAATATGACCGGCAATCCGGCGGCAGTCGTACCGGTTGGGCGGTCCGCGGAGGGGATGCCGATCGGCGTTCAGGTGGTAGCACGGAAGTTCGCTGACGCCACCGCGGTCGCCGTTGCGCGAAAACTCGAAGTTTTGCTGGGAAGTGACTGATAAAGGTAGCCCCGAAGGCTACAGCTATGCCCCTTTGGGGTAGGATTATAGGAATCTGATATTCGTATGGAAACGACGAGCGAAACACTGTCAGCGGCTGATGCCAACGAGACTGCGGCTCTTGATCTGCTGGAAAACAAGATCATTGCCATCGTCGATCAACTGCAAGAGGCCCGGGCGCTAAGAGAACAGGCGGAAGCTCGTGCGGCGGAGTTGGAGGGGAAGATCAGCCAGTTGGAAGAATCCGTGAATCAACTTCGCAGCGAGAACTCGGCTGCGGACAAGGTACAGCGGTCGGTGCGCAGTCGGGTCGAGTCCCTGCTCGAGCGTATCGAATCGATCGGCTAAACGGGCTGCCGCCGGACGGGCCCAAGAAGCATGAAGGCGAATCAAGGCACACCGGTACAGATCTTCGGGCAGGTCTATCGGCTACGCAGCGACGAAGACGCGGACCGGGTGCGTCAGATCGCCGAGATGGTGGACCAAAGGATGAACCGCATCGCGGACCGGGGGGCCTCAGCGGACAATTACCGTATCGCGGTGTTGGCCGCCCTGGAGTTAGCCGACGAGTTGTATGCCCTGAAAGACAAACATGCCGAACTGCAGAGTTTGGTGGACGCCAAGAGTTCTTCGCTCGCCGCCTTACTGGATAAGGCTGTCAAAGAAGCGTCCAAGTAGCTTGGCAAGCCGAGCTTTCCTGAACACACATGAACACAGCTGCCTGGCTTAGCGTCGCCGTCGTCGTCGCCATCATTGTGCTGCCCGCAGCCAACGTGGTGGCTGTGGAGACCGCGCTGTTGGGCGGGCTGGTGACGCTGCTGCTCTTCGGCGCAGTCGACTTGCAGGCGGGATTGGCAGGCTTTGCACATCCGGCAGTGTTGATGATCGGCGCGCTGTTCGTTGTCGCCGCTGGCTTGACGGAGACGGGCGCGACGAATCGCATGGCTCAGTCGCTACTAGGCCGACCGAAGAGCGTGATGGCGGCGCAGTTCCGCCTGATGGGACCGGTGGCCTTGTTGTCAGCGTTCCTGAACAATACGCCGATCGTGGTCATGTACCTGCCGATCGTCAATGACTGGGCGCGGAAGATTCGCGTCAGCCCTTCGAAGTTGTACATGCCGCTCAGCTTCGCGGCGGTCTTGGGCGGCAAACTGACGTTGATCGGCAGCGCTTCGAACCTGGTGGTGATGGGCCTGTATCAGGAGTACGCGCGCGACACCCCCGGATTGGAGCCGTTGTCGCCTAATTTGTACTTTTGGGGGCCTGGGCTGCTGGGGATACCGACGGTCATCATCGGCATTGCGTTTATCTTGCTGACTTCGAAATGGCTGCTGCCGGAACGCAAGCCAGCCGAGCAGCAAGCGGTGGATACGCGCCGCTACACGGTGCAGATGGAGATCAGGCCCGACTCGCCGATCGTGGCCAAGAGTATCGAGGCCGCCGGACTACGCCAGTTGCCGGGTCTGTACTTGACGCAAATCGAACGAGGCGACGAGCAGATGCCTGCACCGCCGCCAGAAACGATTCTGCGAGCGGGGGACATTCTCGCTTTTGCAGGAATTCTGGAGTCGGTCGTCGATCTTCGCAAGATCCGCGGCCTGATTCCAGCGACGGACCAGATAGAGAAGGTCAGCTCGGCGGCAAACGAGCGCGCACTGGTGGAAGCGGTTATCTCACACAACTCGCCACTGATCGGCCGTACCGTGAAACAGACGCGTTTCCGAACAACCTATAACGCCGCGATCATCGCTGTCCATCGCAACGGCGGGCAGGTTCGCAGGAAGGTCGGCGACATCGAAATTCATGCCGGCGACACCTTGTTGTTGGAGACGCATCGAGATTTTGTCGACGGCTATCGCAACAGCGGCGATTTTTATTTGGTGTCGAATGTTGCCGGGTCGAACCGCGTACGGCACGAGAAAGCATCGACGGCTTTGGGCATCTTCGTACTCTTGGTGGCGGCGCTGGCGTACGGCTCGGTGCCGCCTGTCGTGCTCGGTCTAGCCGCCGCACTGGCGATGATCCTAACGGGATGCCTGACTGTCGGCGAGGCGCGCGGGAGCGTAAGCATTCAAGTGATCGTGGTGATCGCATCGGCTTTGGGAATTGGAGCAGCGATGGCCAGTTCCGGCGCCGCTTTGGTAATTGCCGATGAGTTACTGGGCTTCGCTCGAGCCCTGGGGATGGGGCCGCGAGGGATTTTGCTGGCCATCTTCATGCTGACGACGGCATTAGCGCAGGCGCTGACGAACAACGGCGCCGCGGCGCTGATGTTTCCGATTGCCATGGCGGCGGCGGCGGAGCTGGGCCTACGGCCGGAGCCGTTCGCATTTACGCTGCTGCTAGGAGCGGGTACGAGCTTCTTGACGCCGATCGGATACCAGACGAATTTGCTAGTCTACGGCCCTGGCGGCTACCGGTTTTTGGACTTCACGCGCATAGGGTTGCCGCTATCGATCTTGTTGGCGCTGATGGCAGCGTGGCTGGCGCCGATTGCATTTCCGTTCTGAAACATACGAAACGATTGATCGAGTAGGCATTAGAACAGTAAGATGGTGATTCTGGGAGGGCTTTGACGCTGGCGCACCTGGCCGGCCGCTAGTCTTCGCCCCCGCGGATAATGGGATAAGGATGATGAGCTTGAACCTGAAGCAGAAGCTATTGATCGGGGCCGTAACGATTCCGTTCTTGATGGGAATGGAATGCAGTATCGGACCGACGCCAGAGGATGCGGAGGCCGTAGTAAAGGAATTCGCTTATCAGACCTTGGCGATGGAACCAGTCTTGGCTACGGAGGTGGGGTATCACACTCACGATGGCCCTGAAGGGACGGTTCAGCTCGACGAGCAGCTGGGCGACTACTCTTCCTCCGGCATCCAGGCCCGCGTGGCCTACATGAGCCAGATCGTCAACACGTTGCGTGACCCCGAGAAGATGCCGGACCGCAGCAAACTGCGCGGCGAGATCTTCGCGGATTTGACCTCGATGGAGGATCGTACAGAGCGAGTGCTGTTTGAACTGCAGACGCGGCAACGGTACGCCACGGACCCGAATTTCTGCATGGAGATTCTGGGCCGAGCACTATTGGTCCCGACACTCCAAGCCTATGCCTCCGAGAGCGCAAGGGCCGGGCATATCACGGCAAGATTGCAGAAAGTTCCCGAGTTTCTTGGGCAGGCTCAGCAAAACCTGACGGCGTCTTCCGCACTACAGATTGCAGCCACGAAGAGCCAGGTGGCCGGGTTGATCGAAATGATCGGCGAGGACATCCCGGCGCAGATGCCTAGCGCGAGCGGACCCGACTACTCAGCAGCGGCGGATGGCGCCGTAAGCGCCCTGCAGGGCTTCGACACCTTTCTTAGCGGGCTGGCAACAGCGGGCGACTGGCGCATGGGTTCCAGCTTGTTTGAGCAGAAGCTGAAAGTCGACAGTTCTTTGGACGATTTGAGTCTGGACCAGCTGCAGACCGAGTTGCAAGCGGACTACGACGACGCCTATAGCCGCTTGATGGCCGTAGCACGACCGATTCACCGCGGCATCTACGGCAACCAACGCCCGCCGAGCGACTTCGCCCTGATGCGCGACATTCTCGATATCGTTTCAGACGCCAATCGCTTGACCAGCGAAGACGGCGCCGTGGCACGGATCGAAGAAAATATTGAAACGGCGAAGGCGTTCATGCTGCAAGAGGAACTGATGGAGTTCCCCAGCGGCGTGGAGCTTTCCGTTTCACAAACGCCCGCATTCTTGCGGGAGCGCTTCCCGGTTAGCGCGTTTGAAGGCGCGCCTGTGTTGCATCCGGATTTAGGTACGTACTTCTGGGTTTCGCCATTGCCGGCGACCGCCGACCGCAGGGCAGTGCTTGCCAAACTGCGGGAATATAACAATTTCAAATTGCAGATCGTCGCCGTCGACGCGTTGGCACGCTACCTGCAATCGGCGGTCGCTGCTACCGGCGACCCGGACATGAGCGAGGCGACGCGCCTGGTGCGCAACGTCAACGGCAATCGCGCCTACATTAGCGGCTGGAGCATGTACCTGGCGACCTCGACGATGGACGAAGACTTCAACAAGAGCAGCCAGAATTTCCAGTTGAACTGGCTGAAGTATAAGGTGGAGTTCTTGGCCAGCGCCATACTCGACATCAAGATGCATACGCAGAACATGTCGGTGGACGAAGCGGAGACGATGTTGCAACGTCAGGTGTTTATGGAGGCTGGAGCCGTGTCTTCGGCTGTGCGCTCAATCCAGTTGAACCCGACGAACTTCGCCATCGCCTACATTGGCTCAAAACAGTGGTTGCGCGTACGGACTCGTTACCAGGAAATCACCACGGACTTCAAATTCAGCTCCTTCCACAGCAAGGCTCTTGGCGCCGGTGCGCTTCCTCCGGCTGAACTGGTTTACCTAACTACCGAGGGCCAAGGCCGCTTGGAGTAGCGGACAGACACACCCTCGAACGGACGTGATAGAGGCGCCGACCGTAGTGGTCGGCGCCTTTTTGGTGGTGCGTGTTCTAACCTAGTCCTCGTGGCCAGCACTTCCGCTTCACCCGCCTCCCGGGCCGGCATTCTTGTGAATGTCGCCGCTTTCGTCGTGATCACAGCGGGCCTCAAGGCGGCAAGCGACGTGGTTGTCTTGGTGTTGGCGGCGCTGTTCCTGGCAGTGGCCGTTGCGCCTCCAGTATTCTTCCTGCAAAGGAAGGGCGTACCGTTTACGGTGGGATTGGTTATCGCCATGGGCGCCGCCATCGGCGCACTGGGAGCGATTGCGATGCTGGTCGGAACGTCGGTCACGCAGTTTCGACAGCAGATACCGGATTACCAAGTTCTGATCCAGGGCCATTACGAGTCGGCCAGCCGATTGCTAGCGTAGTATGGGCTAGCGGCCAACCTGGACTCGCAACTAGGCGATTTGGTCGACCCGGCACGGGCGTTGGACCTAGCCGCGAAAGTCTTCGCCGGTGTTGGCGGAATCATTGCCAACGGTTTTTTGGTATTCATTCTGGCGGTGTTCTTGCTGTTGGAAGCCTCAACGTTGCCGGACAAGATGCGGGTGGCGTTTGGAGACAGGGGCGTGCACCTGGAGAGGTTCCAGCAACTATTCGTAAGCATCAACCGCTACTTAGTGATGAAGACTTGGATCAGTCTGCTGACGGGGCTGCTGGCGGGAATTATGTGCGCTGCGGTCGGGGTTGATTTCCCGGTGCTCTGGGGTGTGCTCGCCTTCTTTCTCAACTACATCCCGAACGTCGGATCGATATTGGCGGCGATACCGCCGACGCTGTTGGCGCTGTTGCGTTTAGGCGGCGGCTCTTCGCTGGCGATCATTATCGGGTTCATGCTGATCAACAACGTGCTGGGAAACATCGTGGAGCCGCGGGTGATGGGCCGGGGGTTGGGACTCTCGCCGTTCGCCGTATTGCTGTCGTTGGTTTTCTGGGGCTGGGTGCTTGGGCCGGTAGGCATGCTGTTGTCGATTCCGCTGACGATGGGAGTGAAGATCGCCATGGAGTCGGGCTCGGAAACGCAGTGGATTTCCGTCTTGCTGGGTCCCGGACCGATCGACGTGGATTCCGCGACGGAAGCAGTCTAAAGCTCGAAGTGTCCTAGAACTCGAATCCGCCGAGGCGAAGCAATTCGATGTGCTTGTCGAAAACGCTCGTGGCCGCCGCAGTAGGCTGGACAGCGGTGGATCGCGCGGGCGGCGCCGGGGCCGCAGTTGGGGCCTGGGCCGAGGCTGTCGCAACGGGAACTGCGGGCGTCGCCGTGATGGTGCGGTCCGGAGTTCCGAACCCGAGGTAAGGGTTGTAGATGTAGTCGAGCGAGACCGGCCGGGGAATCCTGAGATTCTGGGCAACGGAATAGGCCGGATCGAGACCCCACTGGCCTGTCGCGATCATGTTTCTCTTGCGGGAGCGATTGTCGTGCCAACCCCAGAAGGGCTTGGCCTTGTTCTCGCTCTCGGTGCGCCCGAGGAAGGAGCCGGCGATTTCGCGGTAGGGCGTTCGTGGCCGGTTCCGGGCTGGAAGATAAACGTAGTAGGCGTCGAAGGTTCCATCTGCTCGGGCGGTGCTTAGTTGAGAGCGCAGCCACCAATGGTCATAGATCGACAGCAACTCGTAGCCGACTTCCCTATCGTCAGGGCCCGTGGGGCGCTCTGCCCGGCCCTTGTAGACGTAAGTAACGCCGGTGCCCCCGGTGAATTTTCCGGATTCCAGCGTAAACCGCGAGTGGCTTGACGTCGAGCCGTACACGCCGTGTCCGCCGGACTCGATGAAGGCAACCGGGTGGCTGTCTTGCCAGAGTTCGATTCCGCCGTCGATGTTGTGGATGCCGGAGCGGATGGAAGAATCGGCGACATGCGAGTAGACGTTGTTATGGGCGAGGGTCTCCATGACCTGCAGCGTGCCGAAGGGAGTACGGTCCTTGCGGATAGTGAGAATGAGGCCTTCGTTGTCGTTCTCGTGGCAACTTCCGACGACGCACTTGTCGGAATAGTCGCGCGGATGAAACATGTTGTAGATAAGGAACCAGTGGGTCTGAGTTTCCATCGCCTCGTAGTAAACGTAGGCTTGCGAGGAGCCGACGAAGGCGTCCTCCCAGTTGTCGGCGCCTTGCCAGTCGCCATCGAGATCGAAACGCGCGAGGTAGTCGGCCTTGGGCGTGAACCAGGTTTCTTGAGCGATGAAGGGCGCCCAGTGTTCAGCGAGCGCGCGGTAGGGGTAGGTGGAGGGCGCTTCAGCAGGAAATGAGGTGGTCTAGTCAGGGCGCAGGCCGGGGGCGTTGGCGGCGACGGTAATCTGCAGCGACGCTTCGATGCCGTTCAACGACGCGCGGATCTCGTATGCGCCGGCCTCGGCGGGCGCGGTGTAGACGACGGCATCTTGCAGGACGTACTGTGCGCTGGCGCGTCCGAAAATGATGGAACTCAAGCCCTGGCTGGGAGCTTCGTAAAACTCCTCGGTTTCCTGGCCCTGGAAACGGAAAGGCTTGCTGAGCAAGCCGGTGTTTTCCGCGGCGAGGCTGAACGTTGCTCCGTCGAGCCGCAGCCGCACGCGTTGATCGCCGTCCTTGCCGTAATACAGGGCCTGAATCGGAATGCTGTCGAGCGGCCGTATGGCGACCTCTGACGGGTCGGCGCGCAGAACCAGTTCGGTGAGAGCGAGTTGCTGGGCGAAGGCCGACGAGGCGAGGACTAGGCCGAGAAGTATGCTGCGGGAAAGCATTCCCCTATCTTACGAACCGATGCGGGGCAGATCCAGTGAAAATCAATCGCCTTCGGCGGCGGCGTGCTCGCGATCGGGAGAGGTCATGAACCAGAGACGGCTCAGATAGACGCCGAAATCATCGACCAGCGTGTAGTAGGTCGGCAACACGATGAGGGTCAGGACCGTCGAGGCCATCAGTCCGCCCATGATCGTGCGGGCCATGGGGAAATAGCGCATACCGGCCAAGCTGCTATCGCCGAAGGCTAGGGGCACCATGCCCACGATGGTGGTCGCGGCAGTCATGGCGATCGGGCGCAAACGTTCGCGACAGCCTTCGATAACGGCTTCGTCGCGACTCATGCCGCTGCGGCGCAGATTGTTGATGTGGTCAATGAGAACAATGCCGTTGTTGACGACGATGCCGATCAGGACCAGTCCGCCGATGACAGCCATCAGGTTAAACGGCGTGTTCGTGACCCACAGCATGCCCGCGACGCCGACGATGCCGAACGGCAGCGACAGCATAATCGAGAACGGGTGCGAGAGGGATTCAAACAGCGAGGCCATGACGAAATAGACCATGAAGAGGGAGAGTAGGAGGTTGAACATTGCCTCCTTATTCTCGGATTGTCCTTGCCGCGTGAAGAACCCGAAGCTCCAACCGTATCCGGTAGGGTAGACGTAGCTGTTGAGCACCTCCTGAAAGGCCTTTTGGCCGTCGGCGCGGCTATCGCCGTTCCAGCGGGCCATGAGGAAGGAAAACGTTTGGCGATCTTCGCGGCCAATGGAGCCCGGCGCGGTCCCGACTGAGACGTCCGCAACCTGCTCCAAAGTGATCGGCGTTCCGTCGCCAGCCGCGCCGACGGTAATGCCCTTGAGGTCGCTGATGCTCTGCATGTCCGCCGGATCGATCCGAAGCCACATCTCAACCTCGCCCTTATCGGTGCGGAAGCCGCGCATCTGCTGGGCACGCACAACGATGTTGAGCACCTGCGATACGTCTTGCGGGCTCAGGCCGTACTTGCGGGCGCGGTCCCGATCGAGACGAATTTTGACCTCTTCGCGGGCCTCTCGGGCGTTGGTCTGGACTTCGGCGAACTGCGGGTTCTGCTGCAGGAGGACTCGCAGTTCAGCGCTAACACGGGCAAGTTCGCTGGGATCGTCACCTAAAATGTTGGCGGTAATCCAGCTGTCGCCGCCATTTTCGCCGCCGCCGCTGAGCCGAATCTCCGCACCGGGAATCACCGGCAATTCGTCCTTGAGCTGATCCCTGACCTGCTGGAGTTCTTTGACCGTGATGGTGTCGGCATCAAAGAAAACCATTGAGCGCGCGCCGTTGTTCGAATACCGGCTCATGTAGTCGGAAATCTTGAACCGCTCTTTGTTTTTGGCGAGGAACTCTTCGACTGGGCCGACATAATCATTCTCAATCTTGACGTAGTGAAAGTTCTCGGAGAAGTCGTACTGGATATCGATCCGCATGCCTTCTTGGGCGTCCGGCGTATTATCGGGGACCACATTCTTCAACACCCACCCCGAGGCGATCACTAAACCGGGAGCCAAGACGAAGCCGGTCAAGAAGCGTCGGCGAAGGGGCCAACGAACGGCGCGCAGATAGGCCTCGGTAATACGACCTCTGCCGCCCGCCGACTGAGCGATGGTAAAGAACCGCGAGAATCGTCCCAGCCGGGCGCTCATCAGCGGAATGACTGTTAGTGAGACGAACAGGGAGCAAAGCAAGGCGACGATGATCGCCACGCCGGCATGCTTGAACATGACCGATAGTTGGGTGGTGCTGCCGAACACCAGGGGCACAAAGACGATGATTGTGGTCAGCGTCGCGGCAATGACCGCCGTTGTTACCTCGCCGGCGCCCTGCTTGGCCGCCTCAAAGGGTGTGAGGCCCTTTTCCATCTTTTGATAGATGGATTCCAACACCACGACGGCGTTGTCGACCAGCATGCCCGCAGCCAGCATGAGCCCCATCATCGAAAGCAGATTCAGCGTGCCCCCGCCGAGGTAGAGAAATCCGATGGTGGCAATGACGGAGAACGGGATAGCCGCGCCGATGGCCAAACTCGGACCCATCCGCCGCAGGAACAAGAAGAGCGTGAAGACCGCAAGTCCAGCTCCGATCGTGCCGGCGCCCAAGAGGCCGCTCAGGGACTCAACGATTTCTTTGCCAGCGTCGTGCCAAATGTGGACCTCAAGGCCCTCTAGTTCCGGGTCATTGGAAAGAGCATCGATGAGCGCTATCGCTTGTTCAACAGTTTCGACGGTATTGGCTTCGGAGGATTTGCGAACACTGAAACCGATGGCGTATTCGCCGTTCAGATGCTGGCCGTTGTTACGGATCGGTTGGTCGAAAACGATATCGGCGACCTGGCCGAGCCGGAGGCCGCGCTCGTTGACCGGGAACTGGGCGATATCGTCAACGGACGTAATCGCACTTTTCGAGATCGCGCCGTGGCGCGCCCCGCCGTCCTCGACCATCCCCAGCGAGATGTTCGTATTGACCGAGTTGAGAGTGCGGTAGAGCCGTCCGACATCGACTTGGTATCTCTTCAGGTCGTCGGTACGCAGGTAGACGTCAAGTTGCTGGCGATTCAGCCCCCAAAGCTCAGTCTCGGCAATGCCAGGAATGCGCTCAAGCGGCTTCTTGAGCTTCCTGTCGATAAAATCATAATCGGAATGCAGGTCGCGCTTGGAGGAAATTACGCCCTCGATGATCGGAATGTCATCGGTGTCAAAACCGCGCACGAGAACTTGGCGAACATCGTCGGGAAGGTCGGCGCGAACCTGGTCGATCTTCTCGCTGATCTCCGCGCGGGCGATGCCAATGTCGGTACTCCAGGAAAAAAACACAGCGACCTGACTGAAATCAGCGCCCGAAGTGGACGACATCCGTTCGACGCCCGAAATAGTCGCCAGGACCTCTTCTAACGGTTTGGTGATGGACTGCTGGATCTGCTCCGGTGTCGCATTGGGATACGGGACGTAGACGAACAGGCCCGGGAAGGTGACGCTCGGTAAGAGGACGAGCGGGATCCGGCCGATCGAAATGAACCCCATCACCAGCAGCGACACAAAGACCATCGCGATGGTGACGGGGCGGCGAATCGAAAACGCGGCTATCGCCGAGCCCGTCTGGGTTGCGCCGTCAGTCTCGTGCCCTGGTTCGTGCATCTAATCTCCCGCCTGCCAGGCTTCGTCGGTCGAACCAGATTCCGCTGAGTCTGCCACTTCGTACCGCTTCCTATCGGCCCACTCGTAAACAACCGGAATCAAGACCAGGGTCAGCAAAGTGGATAAGGCCAAGCCGCCCATGACGGCCACGGCCATCGGCGTGCGAAGCTCAGCGCCCTCGCCGACGCCGATGGCCATAGGGGCCAGGCCCAATACAGTCGTCAAGGTCGTCATGACGATAGGACGGAGGCGCACGCGGCCAGCCTGGACGATCGCATCGCGCTTGGAAACGCCTTCGCGCCGGAGCTGATTGGCATAGTCGAGCAGAACGATGGCGTTGTTGACGACGATGCCGGCCAACACGATCACGCCCAACAACGCGACAACGCTGACAGAAGTCCCGGTGACGGCCAGCGAAATGACAACTCCAGCCAGGGCCAGGGGAACCGTGAACAGGATGATGAACGGATGGACCAGCGATTCGAACTGCGAAGCCATCACGAGATAAACCAGGAATACGGCCAGGGCCAGCGCGAACATCAGACTGGAAAAGGACGTCTCTAGTTCTTCGTTCTGACCGCCCAGGGTCGCAGTGACCCCTGGGGGTAGTTCGCCCTGAATGTCGGCCAGAACGACTCGTATGTCCCGCGAAACGGAGTTAAGGTCGCGCCCGGACAGGCTGGCGGAAACGATGGCGGCGCGTTGCGACCGTATGCGCCGAACTTCGCTGGGCCCGCGAGACATCTGGATGGCGGCAACTTGAGACAAGTGGATGGGAACGAAGGCGGCTTGCGGAGTGCGGTTCGTCCGCGCCCGCGTCGCAGGGGCAGGCTCGTCGCCGGAGTCTTGGTTCTGGGTGCTTTGGTTCGCGCCGCCGGCAGGCGCGTTGATGATTAGGTTGCCCAGATCAGCGATGCTGGTGCGATCTCGCTCCTCAGCACGCACCAGAATGTCGATCTGGCGATCCCCTTCCCTGAAGCGCGAGGCGACATCACCGCGAATCTTGTTGCGGAGGACTTGCGAGACCTGGTTCTCCTCTAGACCTAACCTGGCCAGCCGGTCGCGGTCGAAGCGAATCTGAACCTCGGGATTGCCAAGTTGGGTCGTCGTTTGGATGTCTCCTAGCCCGTCAATCGACGCGAGCCGGGAGGCGATCATATCGGCGGCGAGGCGTTGGCGCTCCAAGTCAAAAGCATATATCTCCACTTCAATCGGCGTCTTAAAACTGAACAAGGTGGGGCGGCCAAAGACGTACTTCACGTCCGGACGCTGGGCCAGTTCTTGGCGAATTCGCTCGATGACGGAGGCCTCGCTAGCTTTGTCTGCCTTGTTCTTAAGCATGACGAAAAGCTGCCCGAAGTTTTCTTCGATGGCTCCGGCTGCGAACTGATT
Source organism: Acidobacteriota bacterium (assembly GCA_027592785.1). GTDB lineage: Bacteria > Acidobacteriota > Terriglobia > Bryobacterales > UBA6623 > CAMPKL01. The sequence continues at coordinate 22,281 of JAQCLD010000034.1, read as the reverse complement.
GCTCTGGCTGCCGCCGACTCGCGAGAAGACAGCGTCGACCTCCGGGTATTCCTTGATCTTGTCTTCCACCTGCTGCAAAAGCAGATCCGTTTGCTCCAAGGGGCGTCCTTCGGGAAGTTCGATTTCGAAAGAGAACTCGCCCTGACTGAGACTCGGGATGAGTTCCCCGCCTAACGTCGTGGAGAGGCCCACCGCGATCACGATCGTCGCCAGGGTTGCCAGAACGACGTAGGCCGGGTTGTCGAGAGCCTTAGTGAGCAGATTGGGATAGGCGGCTTCGATGCGTCCGTAAGAGCGATCAAATGCAGAAAGGATTGGGTCAAGAATCCGGTTGACCACGGTGCCGCACCAGCGTACCAGCCTGCGTCCGTCGGCCAGCAAGACGGTAGCGACATCGACGAAGAGGAACCGGATGCCGCGAGTGATGCCGGCCTTCAAGGCGCCCCATGCAGAGGTCGGAGTGGGGCGGTTCGGCGGTTTCACTCTCACCTCAGGCGTTGCGAACCCTTCAAGAGCCAGCGCCATCGGGATGAAGGTCAGCGCTACAGCCAGCGATGCGAGAAGTGCGTAGGTGATAGTCAGCGCTTGGTCTCTGAATAGCTGGCCAGCAATGCCTTCGACGAAGACAAGCGGCAAGAACACGGCGACGGTCGTCAGCGTCGAAGCCGTCACTGCAGCGCCGACTTCTTTCGTACCTTTGTAGACCTGTTCGCGGACACTGCCGCCCTGGCGCCGATAGCGATCCACGGCTTCCAAGACCACGATCGAGTTGTCGACAAGCATGCCAACGCCGAGCGCCACACCGCCCAAGGACATGATGTTCAGGGTGATGCCGGTCTGATACATGAGCGCGAAAGTCGCCAGGATCGAGACGGGAATCGAAAGAGCGATGATCAGAGTGCTGCGGACGTCGCGGAGAAACAGGAACAGGATAATGGTCGCCAGCAGGCCGCCCAGCAAGGCCGCGTTGAGCACGTTCGAGACGCTCTCGGAGATGAAGTCCGCCTGGTTGAATACGACCGCCCACTCCAGATTCTTGGGAAAACCTTGTTGACCCTTGAGTGAACCGAGTCTCGTCTTGACGGCTTGCGCGACCTGGACGGTGTTGGCGTCGCCTTCCTTGTAGATGGCCAGCTCGACGCTCTCGTCGCCGTTGAAGCGGGTGATGACGCCGCGTTCCTTGGCGCCGCGCTGGACCTCGGCGATATCCCCGAGCAGCACCCGGCGGCCTGAGCTGTCGCGAATGATGATTCCGCGAATTTCTTCCACGGTGCGAAACTCGTTGAGCATTCGCACCAAATAATTGGCGTCGAGGTCATAGAGCGAACCGCTGGCTTGGTTGAGGTTCTCTTGCTGAAGAACCTGGGTGACCTCGGTGATTGGGATGCCTAGTTCGGCCAGCTTCTTTTCGTCGATCTCGACGCGGATCTGCTCTTCGCGGCCGCCGGCGACTTTAATAGCTGCCACTCCATCAACCGATTCGAGGCGCTTTTTCATCTCCTCTTCAGCCACGAACCGCAGCTGGCTCAAACTCATGTCTGAGTAGAGTTGCACGCGCATGATCGGATCGTAGGAGGGATCGAATCGAAGGATGACCGGCTTATCGGCATCCTCGGGAAGCGTGAGCAGGTCGAGCTTTTCCCTGACCTCGATGGACGCGAGATCCATATTGACGCCCCAGCCGAACTCCAAAACGACCTCGGATTGACCAGGCCGGGAAACCGAACTGAGACGAGTCAGGCCAGCCGACACGCCGACGGACTCTTCGACCGGACGCGTGATGAGCGCCTCGATTTCTTCCGGCGCGGCGTCTTCGTAGGTGGTCTGAATCGTGAGCGATGGATAGGAGATGTCGGGCAGCAGATTGAGCGCCAGTCGGTCAAGAGAAACGAACCCGAACAGGCAGACGGCCACGACGAACATGGAAGTCGTGACGGGTCGACGGACTGCGATTCGGGCCGCGAGCATAGCGTTGTACTAAGGTGCCGTCCGGAACATTGGAGGATTACAGTTCAACCGTTGACGTTTTTTCGCCCTCTTCGAGCGACCCTTGGCCAGCGATAACGACCAGTTCACCCTGGCCCAGACCGGTGCGAACTTCCACGCTGGCGCCGTCTTCGTAGCCTAGTTGGACGGTCTTCTTGTGAGCGACGTCGTTTTCGGTTACGAATACGTACGTCTCGCCGTCTCGCTCAATGACGGCGGACTTGGGAATCAAGACGGCGTCCTGGACCGTGTCGGTCTTGATATTGACGCGGACGAATGCGCCCGGCCGAAACTGGGCGGTTGGCGACTGGATCTCCGTAGTGACTTTGACGGTGCCCGTTTCACCGTCCACCACGGGACTGATGCGGACGATGCGTCCGGCGACAGCGGCTTGGCTGATGTCGAGGGAGATGGAAGTAACTTGGCCTGGCTTGACTGCTCGGGACTCCGCCTCAGAAAGAAAAACATCGGCGTAGAGCGGCGAGAACGCGGCGAGGTTGAATAGCTCGTCGCTAGCGCGCACGGACTGGCCAAGGTCAATGGATCGCTTGACGATGGTGCCGGTGAACGGAGCCGTTACTCTGGCGTGAGCGATCTGCAGTTCGACTTTTTCAATCTCCGCCTGCAGTTCTTCGACGCGGAACTGATTCTCGCGGACAGACGCTTCCTGAGAGCGCTCATCGTGGGTCAGCTCGGCGTGCTGATTGCGAACGAGTTCCACGTCGGTGTCGCTGACCAACCCCTCGGCAAGGGCGTCCTCGTTTCTCTTCAGCTCGGTTATCTTGGCGGCGACCTGCGACTGCATCTTTTCCCGAACGATTTGGGCGCTCTCTAATTGAACGCGCGTCTGCGCCAAACGTTGGCGGGCTAACTCGAGGTCGACTTGAAGTTCACGGTCGTCCAACTGGCAAAGTATCTGTCCAGAGCGAACGAAATCCCCTTCTTCCACGGCAACCCGCTGGACAACGCCCTCGGAGCGCGACAGGATCGTGACATTGCGGAGGGCGCGGAGGTTGGCAGTCGCGTCGACAGAAGCGTCGACCGAGCCGCGCGACGCAGCCACCGTTCGCACCGGAGTCGGCTCCTCGGGCTTTGCTTCGCCGGGAGCAGCCTCCGCGGCATTCTTGGGACGAATGTCGAAGGCAAAGTTCTTTGAAAAGTAGCCGAGGCCTAGGCCGGCGGCAACCACGAGCGCAACGAACAGGTAAACCCAGGTTCTCAACAGTAATCCCCTGTCATCGGTTGATACTCAGACTAACTCTAGGAGATACGGCTGCGCCTCGGGACTTGTTCCAAGAAACGCGCCCGAATCTCAACTGAGACGAAATTAGAACGTTCGCCCGGCCTGACCCAGGAACAGCTGAATCCTAGCTTCGTACCGGCGGATCTTGCCTTCCGCCTGATAGCGGGTGGTCAGCGCATCGCGGAATATCTCGAAAGCTTCGGCGCGGCGATCCCCAAGCAGTTGCTCACGTAGCGCCGCCCGCTGCCCGACAAAGCCGGTCATGTCTGCCGGAATGAGCTCAGTCGGCGCGAATACGACATAGCCCGGTCCGACCGCCAGCGGCCCCTGGAGCTCTCCAGTTGAGGCGGTGAACGCAGCGGAGAGCGTTTGAGCACTGGCCAACCCAGGCACTTGATCGTCACGCCGAAATGGGTCGCTGGCAACCACCTCGAGCCCCAATGAAGCAGCCGCTTCCGCGAGGCTTGCATTCTTTGCTGCGGCCAACAGTTCGGCGGCCTTCGCTTCGGCCATCGTCCGCGCCTCTGCCGTTAGGTAGTCGTTGACCGCGCGCAAGCGGGCTTCCTCGAAAGTCATATCCCTGGCGGGGGTGATGTCTGTGACCAGCGCGGCGACCATGCCGTTCTCGTCTGCGTGGGGAATCAACTCGCCAACAGTTCCGGCAAATATGGCCTGGCGGAGCTGCGGCGTGCGCGAGATCTGCGGCGGAGCCGTGGTCGGAGTGAAGCCGTTGAAGGCCTGAGCCGGAAAACCAAGGCTGGCGGCGACCTGCTCGACGTTCTCCGGAGTTGCGTTACGCAGCGCAATCAACGCCTGATCTTCCCTATTCTGACGTTCGAGAGCACCCTTCTCGGCGCGTAAGTCGCCGATGATCTCTTCGCGAACCTCTTCAAGCGGCCGGCGCACCGCGGATTCGCGCTCATTCATCTTGATGATGTGAAAACCGAACTCGGTTTCGACGACGTCGGTGACTTCACCCGGCTGCAGGGCAAACGTAGGATCTTCAAACGCTGCGGTGCCCATCTGTCCACGTGCAACAAATCCCAGATCGCCGCCCTCTTCCTTGGTTCCCGGGTCTTCGGAGTACTGCGTGGCAAGCGCCGCGAAGTCCTCGCCCGCCTTTACCTTGGCCAGTACTTCGTTTGCGAGCGTTTGCTTGGCGGCCTTCTCCGCATCGGTTAGCGCAGCGCCCGTGTCGGGGTTAATCGTCAGAAACAGGATGTGGCTGGGGTGCACTCGATCAGGGGTCTCGAAGCGGTAACGGTTTTGATCGTAAAAGTTGCGAATCTCGGCATCGGAAATCTGGGTTCCGGCGCTGGCGGCTGGAGCAACGAAGCTGACGTGCACGACGCTGCGCGTCTCTTCGGTTTGATAACGGAAGCGATTGTTGTTGAAGTACTCCGTCACGTTGGCATCGGAGGCGTCGACCACGCTACGGAAGGGAGTCGTATCCACCAAAGCGTATTGAATTCGCGCCTGCTCGTTCTGTTCAGCAAACGCTCGTCTTAGCTCCGGCTCTGTGACGACGACGCTGTCGGTGACCATCGACTGGAGCCGGCCCTGGATGGTCAAATCAACCATCAGCCGCCGTTCGAAATCGGGCACCTGCATGTTGAAGCGCTGTTGCACCATCGCCGAGTACTGAGCCGAGTCGAATTGTCCGCCGGGAAACAGCGCTGGAATCTGCTCTCGAATCCATTCCGCGAGCTGCCTGTCATTCGGCTTCAGTCCGAGACGGTCGGCCTCGGCAAGCAGCACGCGCTCGGTCACCAGGGACTCCAAAGCCTGACCAGCCATGAGGCCCATCAGACTCGATACGTCTTGCCCCGGGGGGATCATTTCGTTCAGCCGAAGCCGGACGTCGCGATCCGTGATCTGTTCGTCGCCTACCTCCACCAGCACCGGATTACTCAGGTCCATAGTCGGCGTCGAGAACAGACCCGGGACCAAGGTGATCACCATGGACAGGCCGACCAAACCGAGTAGAAAAGTCAGAAGGTACTTTACAGACTTCCGTTGGCTGCGGAAAACGTCGAACATATCCTTCCTATTATAGGACTTGGAGCCCGTGTCTTCCGAGACTAAGAAACGACTACGAATCGTCCTTGTCCAACCGCGTAATCCGCTCAACATCGGGGCTGCGGCACGGGCCATGTACAATTTCGGATTCGAGGACTTGTGGCTCGTCGACCCCTGGGAGAAGGCCTTCCGCGAAGCCAAGTCGGCGATGGGGGCGGCCAAGGTCTTGCAGAACGCTCGGGTTACATCGAGTTTCGCGGAGGCACTGGGCGACGCCTCGTTGGTCGCGGCGACATCAGCGGCAAAAGGCCGTTCAACCGATCTGGTGCAGAAAGAGCTGACCACGGCAGGCCACGCTATCCGTACTCATCTGGAAGATCGCCCGGTGGCGATTCTGTTCGGTCCCGAGAAATACGGCCTGTCGCGTGAGGACCTGTCGCACTGCGACTGGCTGTTGGAGATACCGACAAACCCGGACTGCCCCTCGATGAATCTGGGCCAAGCGGTGGCCTTGGTTTGCTACGAGATCGCCCGCCACGCCAGAGCGATCCCGAGGCTGAAAACGCCAGCGTCGGTTTCCGCACAGGAGCGAGACCGCATCCTAGGGCTGCTGCTGCCGCTGTTAAGCGACAGCGGTTTCATTTTCGATGGAAGTGAAGAAGCCCAAACCCACAAGGTGCGTCGCTGGATCACCCGATTGCGTCTGGCACCGGCGGACTCTCAACTGCTGATGGCCATGCTGCGGCAGCTGCGCTGGAAGTTCGACCACGACGGAGACTAGGCGTCTCGAGCCATCAAGCTTGCCAGCAGTTTGTTAAAGCGAGCGGCATCGGGCAAGTCCAATCCTTCCGCCAGTGCCGCATAGCCGTAGAGCAGCTCAGCGTACTCGCCGATTTGCGGATCATCCGCGGCAGCGCCGTAACGCGCTTGTAGCCGCTGGACGATCTGGTGGCTAGGATTCAATTCCAGGATGCGTCTCTGGCGAGGCGCCGACTCGCCCTGGCTCATACGCATCAGCCTCTCCATCTGGGGACTCATGTCGTGCTCCTCAGCGGCGAGGCAAGCGGGCGACTCGGTCAGGCGATTCGACAGGCGCACTTGCTTGACCTGGCTCTTGAGAGCTTCTGCCAGCGCGCTGGTTAGCCCTTTCAACTTTTCACTGGACTCTTTCAGCTTGGCTTCGGCTTCTTTCTTCTCATCCGCGGAGCCGAGATTCGCATCCGCCTTGGCAACCGACTTTAGTTTCTTGCCGTCATACTCGGGCAAGTACTGCAATGCGAGTTCATCGACTCCATCCGTAAGGAACAAAACCTCATAACCCTTCGCCAGAAAACCCTCCAGCAGCGGCGAGTTCTGACACATCGTTCGGGATTCTCCAGAGAGGTAGTAAATATCCTCCTGGCCGTCCTTCATGCGGCCTACGTAGCCCGCGAATGTCGTCATCGCCTCAGGATCGGCAGAGGACTCGAATAACATCAATTCCGCGATGCGGTCTTTGTATTGGAATTCGGACGCAACTCCTTCTTTCATCGCTCGACCGAACTCTTTCCAGAAAGCCAGATACTTTTCCGGCTCATCCTTTTGGAGTTTGGCGAGCGAGTCGAGAGCTTTGCGGGTGAGCCACTTGCGTATCTGCGCGATGTGCCGATTTTCCTGCAACATTTGGCGCGAGACGTTCAGCGGAAGATCGGCAGCGTCGACGATTCCGCGGAGGAATCGCAGGAATCGCGGCAGCAACTCTTCGCAGCGGTCCATGATGAGCACCCGCCGCGCGTAGAGTCGAAGACCAAAATCGGAGTTATAGAAGTACAGGTCCTGAGGGCTCGCCGCCGGAACGTAAACTAGCGTCCGGTACTCGGAAACGCCTTCCGCCTTGTACGAGAAGCGCAGCATGGGCTTCTCCCAGTCGCCGGAGATCTGCCGGTAGAACTCGTCGAAATCCTCGTCGGAGACTTCGCTCTCTGAACGGACCCAAATTGGCATCTGCGAGTTGAGCGTCTTGTCGTCGGTCACGATGGTCGTAGTCCCATCCGGCATGACAACGCCCTTCTCGTCGGTCTCTTTCTTTTCGCTAGTAACTTTGTGGCGAATCGGATAGTTAACGAAGTCGGAGTAGCGCTTGACAATGTTCTCCAAGGACCATTCGTCGGTGTAATCCTGGATACCAGCCTCGGAGTCGGGCGGTTTGAGATACAGAGTGACGACCGTCCCACGGCTTTGGCGCGTGCCTGCGCCGATCGTGTATGTCCCATCCGCGCGGGATTCCCAGCGAGTCGCTTCTGATTCCCCCGCTCGAACAGTTTCCACTACGACACGATCGGCGACCATGAACGCCGAATAGAAACCGACGCCGAAGTTGCCGATTAAATCAAGCGGAGCCTGCCCGCCCTTGGCCTCTTTCAGTTTCTGGGCGAGCTCCTTCGTGCCTGATTTGGCGATCGATCCAATATTGGAGATCACCTCTTCGCGGCTCATCCCGATACCGTTGTCGGAAACCGAGAGGCTGCGCGCGGCGATGTCGACATCGAGCCGGATCTCAAGGATTTCAGAAGCGCCCAGCAGATCGGCGGTCGTGAGTGACTCAAAGCGGATGCGATCGAGCGCGTCTGAGGCGTTCGAAATCAGTTCGCGGAGAAAGATGTCCTTGTTGGTGTAGAGCGAATGGATGACCAAGTCGAGAAGCTGCTTGGTTTCTGCTTGAAATTCTCGAGTTTCGGATTGAACAGTTGCGGCCAAAGTCAACCTCCGGGTTGAGCGTAATACAGTCAGGTATTGTGAGTTGAGTGTCTTATTCTACTACGCAACGCGAAGCAGTGAAACTAAACCAGCTGGATGCGCCCTTCAATCAGGGGCCGAATCAGTTCGGGAGCCGTGATGGGGGCCATGTGCCCTGTGCCTGGAAGAACGTGGAGCGAACCGGGCCCCAAAACGCTGCCAATCAGAGCAGCTACCTTGGCAGCTGGCTTCCGGGTGCGCTCGCCGACCGTGAGCAGCACCTTTCCGGCTAGGGTGCCAAAACGGCTCAACGGATCAGATTCCCCAAATAGAGCCGCAAAATCGAGCGGGGCCTTGCGGGCGGCGTTCGCCGTGCGCTCTTGCTGGTCGGCCGTGAGGCTGCTCCAGGCCCCATCTCCGTTCCAATAGTCGACGAATATTCTTGCGCCGCCGGACAGGTCGTGCTGATCGATCAAGCTCAGCACCTCGCTCGAGACCCGCGATATCTCTTCCCATTCCTCCGTGCATTGCTCCTGGCGCAGCAAGTGGAACAGAACGGGTTCGTGCACGCTGACGCTGAGTACTTGTTCGGGGAAATCCAAGGCCAAGCGCAGACCGACAGCGCCTCCATAGCTATGGCCAACGATATGAAATGGCTCGTCGATTCGACTGAGCAAAGATCGCGCCAGGGCGACTTCACGGCCCAGGTCAAAGTCAGCTGGTTGAGCGGGCAACGGCGTATCTCCGTAGCCCCACAGGTCAAGTCCCAGCGCCCTGTATCGGTCCCGCCAGGGTTCCCTGAGCCGCGCCCACTGCCGCCGCGAAGCGCCGGAGCTGTGGAGGAAAATAATCGGCTGGCCGCGGCCCTCATCAAACCACCCGAAATCGGCGAGCGACGGCAGGGATTCCCTATCCTCAACTGAACCTCTTGGTTTGATTTCCGCCACTCTCACAGGGTACTTGAGGACATCGGCACCCAGCTCGGAGTGACCGCGGAAAGTCTCGTGGAGCCCTTATACTGGAAGCGTTTCTGGGAGCCTCCACGCCATGTCTGATCGCCCGCCAACTGAAACGAGCAACGCTGAACACGTCATCCTGACTGGCCTGAGCGGCTCGGGAAAAGGGACCGCGTTGCGGGTCTTCGAAGACCTCGACTACTACGCAGTCGATAATCTACCGGTTGAGTTGATACCCAAGTTCGTCGAACTGTGTCGCGCCTCGGACGAAATCAAGCGCGCCGCGCTGGTCGTCGACGTCCGGGAGGGGGTCGGCCTCCGCAAATTTCCAGAAGTGCTGGCTGAACTAAAAAAGGAAGCTCCGACAACCCTGCTTTTTCTGACGGCCGGCGACGAAGTCCTGCAGCGGCGATTCAGCGAGACGCGTCGTCCGCATCCGTTAGGACAATCCGATTCAGTTCTGGATCAGATCCGCGTGGAACGCGATCAGTTGGCGCCCATCCAAGCCCTTGCCGACTTGACGATCGACACCTCGCGCTACAACATTCACGACCTCCGGCGCTTGATAACGGATCGCTTCGGTGAGAGCGCTCGTAATCCGGGACTTCTGGTGACGCTGGAGAGTTTCGGCTTCAAACACGGAGTGCCTATCGACAGCGATATCGTCTTCGACGTCCGTTTCTTACCGAATCCACATTACCTTCCGGGCGGCAAGGAGATGACGGGACACGACCAGACGGTCATTGACTACGTCTCGTCTTTCCCACAGACGCAAGAGTTTATCGGGCGGGTGTCGGATTTGCTGAACTATCTCATCCCGCACTACGCCGCCGAGGGCAAGAGCTACCTGACAATCAGCATTGGCTGCACGGGCGGTCGTCATCGGTCGGTGATGATCTCGGAGGAGATTCGCCGGCGACTGGACGCAGCGGGTCATGGGGCCAAGATCGTTCATCGAGACATCGCCAAAGGTCAATAAACTTTCCACCAGGCACAACCGAATGGGCGGCTACCTACGTCGAATCCATTACAATCAAAGGAGTTGTCGTATGCGTAGCCTGCTATTCATCCTTGCGTTCAGCTTGTCTGGCATCGCTTCGGCGCAATTCGAACAAGTTGCGCCGGAGGAACTGGTTTCCTCCCTGACGGCGCGCGTGTCGGAATTTTACGAAAAGTGCCAGGCGGGACAGTTCCGGCAAGCGGAAGATTTCGTCGATGAGTCCTCGAAGGAGCTCTACTACAACGTCCAAAAGAGCCGCATCCTGGGCCACGAGATCAAGAGCATCACCTGGAGCGACGATTTCCGTTCGGCGCGGGTCATGATTGTGGCCATGTCGATTGTCCCCATGGTGGCCGCCAACAAGCCGGTACCCGTTCCGGTTGGAGGCTTATGGAGGCTGATCGACGGCGAATGGTATCTCCATTTGCCGCCTCCGGATAAGCGCAGGACGCCGTTCGGCATCGCGGGCCCCAGCACCGCCGCAGCTCTGGGGCAGCCGGCGGGCACGATGATTCCGCAAGGCGGCGGCGTAGTGGTTCCCTCGATCGGCGAAATGCGCCAGATGATGTCGATGGACGAGTCCAAGGTCATTTTTCCTGCAGGCTTGACCGAAGCGACCGCCAAGACGATTAGCGTAACCAGCCATGCTCCAACCGGATTTAGGCTCAGAATTGAGCCGGCTGGAAAAGTTCCAGACGGCCTGACGGTGCAGATCGATCCGGAGGATGTGCAGCCCGGCGGCAAGGCGAACATCATCATCACGTACGATCCAGCGGTGGACGCGCTCTCGGGTGAGCGCACCTTGCAGTTTGACGTGAGTCCGACTGGACAGCGCCTCGAGGCGACGGTGGAGTTCGAACAGGTTGCCGCCCCAGAACAGGACAACGAGTCGCTCCTAGAACCGAGCTCAATTCAGCCTTAGTCAGCCGGATAGCGATCCGCTATCGGGTAGAATCGAGCCGATAGTCCGTTCTCATCTTGAGAGCGAACGGCGACTCCAGTGCCAATTGATCGTTTCACAGACGGACTCGTATTGCAGGCGCGGCGGGTCACCCATCTTGCGGTCCTTCGTTTCGGACTCACCCTCGGATATCTCTTCATCGAAGGGGCCGGCGCGATTGCGGGAGACGCCAGCGTCAGCGCAATCGTAGGAGCGGTCGTTGTTTGTTACAGCGCTGGCCTATTGATCTACCGGCGAAGTCCGCGTATCCGCGGCTCCCTACAAGTCATCCTCGCCGTCGACTTAGTGGCGATGGCTACTTTGGCCTTACTCAGCACCAACGCCGAGACGGGGATGGCCTTGCTGTTGTTCTACTTTCTGGTGATCGAGGCAGCGCTGCTGCACGAGGCCAGGGAGGTCTTAATCGTCACGGGCGTCAGCGTGCTGTTCTGGCTAACACGGCTGTTTATCAGTACGCCGAGCGACTATCGGTTCTCCTTCAGCTCGCTGCTGTTCCTGCTGATGGTCGGCGGAGCCCTAGGGTACTACTTCAGCATCCAAAGCCAACGGCTAGAAAGGCGAATCGGAGAGGCCCTGGTGCGCGCGCCGGGCCAATCCGAAGCGCAACTCGTCGTGGCGGTCGAGTCCGCGTTACAGGAGCTCACGGTCTGGCTCAAGTGCTCCAGGGCGGTCTTGGCGTTCTGGGACCCCAAGGCGGACTACTACGCTCTATGCATTTATCCTCCGCGCAGGGATGCCTCCGACCCAGCGCCAATCGAATTCGACAGCCGTCAGGAGTGGGCTTGTTTCGTCGGCAAGAACCTCGATTTTCACTCCAATGACGTATCGCTGCCCGAAGGTCAGGACAGCAGCATCCACCGCGAGTTCGATCTGCATACGTACATCATCCAAACCCTAGAGATCTACAACGCCGTCGGATGCGGACTGCGCGAGGGTGAAAACATCGTCGGAAGACTACTCATCTTCAACAGCCCTGGCGGCGCCAGCAACGGACAAATGCGTCGACTCATCGAGGTCTCGCATCTTTTCCGCGAGGCGATTCTGCACCTTCTAGTCGTTCGTCGAACCGAGCATGAGGCGTACGAGCGCGAGCGGGTGAGAATGGCTCACGATCTTCACGACGGCCCATTGCAGAGCATCATCAGCTTCGAGATGCGCCTCAACATCATTCGCAAGCTGCGTGAGCGCGACCCGGAGGCCGCGGAGCGGGATCTGGTCGCGCTGTACGATTTTTCGAGAAAGCTGGTATCCGAGATGCGCACGTTCATCCTGCGGATGCGGCCGGTCGAATCCGACGACATCTCGCTGCGGGCCTCAACGAAGAGGCTGATCGACGCCTTCCAAAAAGAGAGCGGCGTGGCCATCACGATGATGTCCGATCCTGGCGCTGAGTTCCCGGCCACGGGCGAGGTTAAGGGCCAGGTACTCAAGATCGCGCGCGAGGCCTTGCACAACGTCTACAAACATTCGCAAGCGACTCATGTTCTATTTTCGATGGAGCGAAAGAACGGCGACCTACACCTGTCCGTGGACGACAACGGCAGGGGCTATGACTTCAGCGGCAAGTTTGGACTGGATGAGCTGGACTCCCTGCATTTGGGCCCGCGCAGCGTAAAGCAGCGTGTGCGCGGCTTGGGCGGCTCGCTGTCGGTCGAGTCCAACCCAGGGCACGGGTCGAACCTGCACGTCGTCGTGCCGCTGGACGCGGAGTGGAACGGTTAGCAGCGAAGAAGTAAGATCGTTTGCACGGGCCGGATTGTCCAGACGTTAGGTTATTAGTGCGGCTTCTCCCTACCCTCCTAGTTTTGACGCTGTTGACGGCTCCGGCTGGCTTCGCGGAAGATGCCGCGAAGCAGCACTACCAGCTAGGACAGGCTGCAGAGGTGCGTGGCCAGGATCTGGAGGCCTATTCCCACTACTTACAGGCGCGGGCCGCAGCCCCCGACAACAGGAAGTACCTGCGAGCCGCTGACCGCTTGCGCGCCGCTACCGCCCAGGTCATCGCCATCCGTATCTCTGGCGAAACCGCGGAAGCGCAGACCATACTCGGAAAGGCTGGCGTGCCTCCCGGGGACTTTTTCGATCAGAACGACCTGCTCCGCGAAGCACTGGGACCTACGGAACTCGAAATCGAGCACAAGATCGCTTCTTTCCGGATCGACGGAACGCTTCAAGAGGCCTATGAGCGCGTTTTCCGTGAGTACGGAATCGACGTGATTTTCGACGAAGGCTTCAGAGGCGCTGAGCCGACGAAGTTCCACCTCGATGATGTCGACTTCGATGACGCCGTGATCAGTTTGAATGAAGTCGCCACGGCTTTCGTCATCCCCTTGACGGCCAAATTGGCGCTCATCGCTGACGATACGCCGGCCAAGCGCACCGAACTGGAACCCGTAGTGACAGTCAACGTGGCCATCCCGGAAGCGGTGACGCCACAGGATGCGACGGAGGTAGCTCAGGCCGTCCAACAGACCCTGGAGATCCGGCGGCTATTCGTCGTGCCGTCCCGGAATTTCGTCACAATTCGAGATTCGCCGGCCAAGGCGCGCATGGCGCGGCTCCTTTTGGAGCGTTTGCTGCTGCCCAGTGCCGAAATAGTACTGGAAGTCGAACTGATCGCCTACAACCAAGAACGAGACCGTGAGCTGGGGCTGTCGCTTCCGTCGAGTTTCCCCATCACCAACTATTCGACGATTCTGAACGCTACGCCCCCGGAATTGGATAGCAGCGGTCAGATTCTCATCGGAGGCGGCGACACCCGCCTGGGCATCGGCGTGGGAAACTCGCGGTTGGTCGCCCAGCTTCGCGCCGGGACAGGCTCGACGGCCCAGCAGCTGTCCGTACGTGCGACGGATGGCAAAGAAGCGCAAGTCCGTATCGGCGAGAGATTCCCGATCATCACCTCTTCCTTCCAGCCGGGATCGGGCCTGGACCCGGATGAACCGGACACCGGTTTCGCGCTGCCGCCGCCGTCATTTACGTTCGAGGATCTGGGCCTGAGCATCAATGTGACGCCGACCGTCCACGGATCCGGAGAGGTGTCACTGCAGTTGCAAGCCGAGTTCAATCTCCTTGCCGGAGGATCCGTCAACGGCGTACCCATTCTGGTAAACCGCACGTTGGAGACGCACGTCCGCCTACGTGAAGGTGAGGCAGCGATCATCGCCGGCATGGCCATCGATGAAACGAGGAGCACGCGCAGCACACCGCTAGGATTGACGGGAATTCCAGTCGTGAGCACGCTGTTGAGCCAGCAAAAGCTACGCACGAATAGCACGGACCTGCTCATCATCGTCAGGCCACGAGTCGTCCGGCTGCCCGCCTCTGAGATGATCAGGGAACTGCTTATGCGATTCGGATCAGAAGAGCGTCCGCTGTCCACGTTTTGAGGTTGTCAGGAGGAGTCCGAGGACCCCTCCTGGCATATTGGTTGGCTACGGTACCGGCGAGGTAAAGGCCGTCCGCCAGTTGATCTTGACGATCGCGTATCCCGAGAAACCCTTGTCGTCGGTGACCTTGAGTTCGAAGGAATACTCGCCGAATCCACCCATGAATTCCACGGTCGGAGTCTTTGACGTCGGATCCAGAACCCGCGCTTGACGGCTCCCTACGGGTCGCCATTCGAAGGTGATCGGGTCTGTGTCCGGATCATACGATCCCTCGCCGTGCAGTACGCCGAAGCCGCTCGTGTCGCCTTCTTGGCCGACCACAGCGAAGTCCGCCCAAGCGCTGGCAATCGGCGAACGATTTTCAACTTCGACGTCGATGACCACCGTCGCGGTCGCCTCACCCGAGGAGCCAAACGCGATGAGGGTATAGAGGGTTTGCCCATTGGGGTTCACCGTCTGGGAACCGGTGGCTTGAACCTGGCCGAAATTGACCAGTTCGACGCGCTCGGCGCCCTCGACCACCCACGACAACAGCGCCGGTTCGCCAGGCTTGTTGATCGTCGGCTTGTCCGACGTGAACTCAATGATGCGGACAGATCCGCGTACCGAAACTGTCGTGACCGACGAAGCATCGCCGACCGAGTTCGTCGCCGTCAGCGTGTAGCTGGTGGTCGACGTCGGCTGGACTGACGTCGATCCGCTCGCTGCAACCGTGCCGATTCCGCTGATCTCGACCGAGTCAGCGCCTTCGACCTGCCAAGTGAGGATGGACGTCTGTCCACTGTCGATGGTGCTCGGCGCAGCGCTGAATTGGCTGATTTCGGGCAAAGCGTTAGCCGATACTTCAACCGTTTGGCTCTCGCTGACTGTTTGGTCGCCCGCGCGCGCAGTTAAAGTGAAGACCGTCGTCTCGGTGATCGGCAAACTGGACTGCCCAGACGATCCGACGACGCCTATTCCGGTGATCTCCACTTGATCAGCGCCTTCGACTTCCCAAGTAATGCTCACCAACTCACCCGGCGCCACCGTGCCTGGCTCGGCGCGGAATCGCTTGATGATGATCTCCGGAGCCTTCGCCGCAGACACAGTTACTCGATCAGTTCCGACGCCGCCTTGGTCGTCGCGCACCGTCAAGCGGAAGAAGTAGTCTTTGCCTTCTTCGGCTGTGAACGAAGCAGTCGTCGAGTCCGCCCCGGACAGTTCCACCGCGTCACCGCCGATCTGCGCCCACTGATAGGTGAGCGGATCGCCATCCGGATCGAACGAACCGGATCCGTCCAAGTTGACCACTCCAGCCGCCACGCCCGACAGATCCGGGCCGGCGTCGGCAACAGGCGAGTCGTTGCCGGTTCTGACTTGCCGTTTCAAGACTTCGTAGCGAACGCGCGGAATGTCGACCGGGACCGGCGCTCCTTGCGATTCGCTACGGTAGTTCTTGGGCGAAAGCCACTTTCCAAGCTGCAGGCCGACGACGAAACGTCCGTCGTTCTGCCCCCGAAGCATGGTTTCGTTGAGTCCGCCTTCGATCGTCAGAGCGACCGTCTGCGCGGCGTTCAGCGGGTGTACGTAGCGGATCATGCCGCCCGGCTTATTGCCGCCGCCCTCGCGGAACATCGCGCCCACGTTGCCTTCAAAGTAAGTCGGTCCCCATGCGGCAACAGCCGTTGAGAAGCCGAACTGATCGACAACGTCGAGGTAGCTTTCTTCGATGACGTTACGCCGCAGCAGCGCACGGTTGATGACCGCTCCGTCCATGAAGGACTTCGTGCCGAATAGGCCCACGCGGCCGCGGTCGAAGATGTAATCGAGCGTCACGGCGCCTTGACCTAGACCGCCGCCATTCTCAAACTCGCTGAACTTCACGTACTTAAAGCTCGAGAAACCGCCCAACTGGACATCGCCCCAGCGGCTGACGAGACCCAGGTCAAACTGGCCTTCGTCGCGGCCCAGAAAGTGCATGTACTCAGCCTGGGTTTGAAGTGCGTGATGCTTCGCGAAGGGCACAAAAACACGCCCTCGGCCGGTCACGCTGAGGTTGCCGGTGCGCGCAGTGGGGCCCGCGTCCAAGTTAAAGGTCGCGTATTTGCCTAGTTTCGACCGGTCAAACTCTTCCAGTTCGTCCCGGACCACCGAGGCGAGTTGCTCCGCTCCCGCCGGGGTCGTTCCTCCGGCCAGCATTGAACCGGGCTGCCCCGCACCGCCTGCACCGCCTGGCTGTCCCGGTTGTCCGGGCTGACCCGGCTGACCGGGTTGCCCCGAGCCACCCTGCGGACCAGCCTTCAACTCAGCCACGTCAGCTTTTAGCTGTTCATTCTCTTGCTTGAGGCCCTTCAGCAGATCGAGGATGTCGTCCAGCATAGACAACTTTTCCAAAATCCGGTTGCAACAGTCTTCCTGCTGCTGGACCAAGCGCTCGATTCCGCTGATCGCGTCGCCAACTCCGCCGTCGCTGACAAGCTGACCATCGCCGTTGCGGGCGACGACCACGACTCGGCGGTTCATGAAACGGCCCTCCGGGCTCTCGTTCGTCGCCCCAGGAACGGACTCGCCCTGCGAGCGGGTCGTGATCTGTGGGTCACGTGCGCCGTACTTGAGCAAGAAGGCTTTGACTGTGGCCGCGCGCCGGTCGCCCAGCCCCTCGTTGTACTTCTCGGGGCCTCGATAGTCCGCGTGACCAATGAGCTCAACCTTATAGTCAGCGTTCGTAGCGAGTAGGTCGGCCAACCGCAGGAGACTGGGGTAGCCGTCGGTCAGGACGTCGGAGTCAAACTCAAAGTTGATCTCTTCCCAATCGGTCTTCTAGGCTGTCGTATCGAGGCCCTGCCCCATGAGGCCGCCTGCCGTCGAAAGGCAGAGCGCAAGCAGAATGGACCATATCCTAGTCATAAACATAACTCCTGTGGCTCGCGATTGGCCGAAGCCGGGTCGTCTCCGCGACCTATCGGGAAGAATGGCGAACGAAACTCGTCCGCCGCCCTGAAAGGGCTTTAGAGAGGCTCCCGTGCTCCTACTGTAAGGCGGATGCGGCAAACAGTCTATCGGCAAAATGCTTTAGAACCCGTAGAACAGAACTCGAGCATCAGTCCTAGTATTGATACCTAACTCATACATAACGTTACATCTAGCAATGCTGGATTTCCGGCAATGTGAGACAATCTGGCCGAGATGCGTAGAGCGGTAGCCTGCCTGCTGTTTGTTGCCATGAGCGCCGCAGCCGCGACGTTTCAGGACCCCTCGCCCCCGAAGTTGCTGGAGCCGGTCCCCGGCGGAGCGGTCGTAGCCAAGCGTCATCCGAGGGTTACTTATCACCAAGGGCCCAAGCCCTTGTCGAGCGCCGCGAAGGTGCACGATTGGACGAAGTTCCTGGGACCGACCCACGACTTGGTTTCCACCGAGACCCCCCTATTGAGAGAGTTTCCGGCCGCCGGTCCAACGCTCGTTTGGGAGATGGAGACCGGATCCGGCTATTCGGCGCCGGCGATCCAGGGCGATCGGTTGGTCTATCTGCACCGAATCGGCGACCAGGAGATCGTCGAAGCGTTGGATCCCGACACTGGAGAGTTGTATTGGGATTTCTCCTATCCCACCGACTTCAGCGATCGCTACGGCTACAGCAATGGGCCCCGAGCCAGCCCCGTGATCGACGAAGACCGTGTTTACGTTTACGGCGCCCAAGGCAAACTGCACTGCCTGCGCCTGCGGGACGGCGCGTTGCTCTGGAAACGCGATATTCAGAGCGAGTTCAAGATTCCCCAAGACTTTTTCGGGATCGCTCCCACTCCGCTGGTCGAGGACGATCTGCTGATCATGACCATCGGCGCGCCGGGCGGACCGACCGTAGTCGCTTTCGACAAGTTGACCGGGCGAATGAAGTGGGGCGCCGGTGAAGAATGGGGCGCTGGCTACGCCTCGCCGATCCCTGCCGGGGTGCACGGGAAGCGGGTGATCTTCGTGTTCGCGGGCGGAGAGAGCAGACCACCTACGGGCGGCCTCATGCTGATCGATCCGGCCGACGGAGCCGTCTACTCGACTTTTTCCTGGCGCAGCAGGACCTATGAGTCGGTGAATGCCGCCTCACCGGTGATCGTCGGCAATCAGGTACTCATTTCGGCAACCTACCGGACCGGCGCCGCAATGCTCGACATCGCTCCCGATCTGACCCTAAAACAGGCCTGGACGTCCGCCGACTTCGACTTGCACTGGACTACGGCAATCGCCGACGGAGGCTACCTCTACGCATTCGCCGGGCGAAACGAACCAGACGCGAGTTTGGTGGCCATCAACATCAAGACCGGCCAGATTGCCTGGGACGAAGAGCTCGAATGGCAAGAAACACTGAGTGTAAGCGGCACAGAGCGCGAGCTTTATCTCAGTCCTTTTCGAGCTTCCCTGCTCAAGGTCGATGGACGTTTCCTTGCGCTCGGAGAGCAGGGCCAACTGCTCTGGCTGTCGCTATCGCCGCAAGGACCAAAGATCCTTTCGAAAACGACGCTCTATCTGTCTCGCCAGAGTTGGACCCCGCCGGTCATCCGCAAGGGCCTGCTGTATATCACCCAGAATGAGCGCGACTTCAGCAGCGGGAAGACGTCTCGCCTGTTGTGCTACGACCTGCGCGCGGACGACTAGCCCGAGGTTTCCCCGATATCGCCGCCCCGGCTGATCTGCCCCAGGTCGGAGTCAGGCACGGATTCGGAAGCGAGGGAGCCGGTAGCTCGGGCCACGGAGGCCTCGGTGTGCGCCGCTGTAGGTAAATCCGGCGCGGCGCCGACGGTTCGGCGCGCGTCTTCGTAGCCGGCGGTCGTGTGATAGATCGCCCGGTCGAAAAACTCAGAGACGGAAAGGACAAGCTGCAACTCAAGGTCACGTTCGTCGGCGCACCCGGGCAAGGCTCCGCGGATGAAGTCCAGCAGATTCTGCTTGGTGCGCGTCAGCGAATAGACGAGTTGCTCCAACGGTATGCCGCCGTGAAACCGCTCCCTGCCCTTGCGCTCGTAGGTGACTTGCAGCTTGTGCCATGTGCGGCTCGAAAGCCACTGCCCCAAGTGGCCGTAAAGGTCCTGCACGACGCCTTGGTACTGCTGGTCGCTGAGGAGCGCGTAGGCCGGCACATTCGGGTCCCTCCGGAGGGACTCCACCAGGTCCTGCGCCAAACGATGTGCATTCTGCTCGATGCTGTCGATGAGTCTCTTGGAAACCATGAATCTAAGACCGCTTCGATTATTGCAGACGCCGCCCGCGGTCGCGACAGTTTGTTAGCATAACGGGCAGTAAGCGGGTTCAGCCTTACGGGATTCTTCGCGGCATATGACTAGCTCGATTGCTCTGCCGGATGTAGGCCAAGAAATCGAAGTCGGCGACGAAACGACCGAGGACCGCTCAAAACCCTACCACGTAATCTTGTTGGACGACAATGATCACACCGCCGACTACGTCATCGGTATGTTGATTGATCTCTTTCGCTTTTCGCGCGAGAAATCCACCCGACATATGCTGGAAGTTGACGGCGAGGGACACTCACGGCTCTGCACGCTGCCGCTGGCCGAAGCGGAACTAAAAAGGGATCAGATCCATGCCTATGGACCTGACCCCCGCCTACCGCGCTGCCGTGGAGCAATGGCCGCTCTGATCGAACCGGCCGAGTAGCTAGGCTACATTACGCCTGGACGCTTCTCCGCGCCCTCAAGGGCAGCAGGAGTCGGCACAGTCCCCAACTCAATCGGCTCTTCGAGCGCCAGAGCAAGCACCTCGTCCATGTTGGAAACGAAGTGCAACTTCATCTCCTTACGAATGACCTCGGGCAGTTCCGGGTGGTCCTTCTCGTTGTCTTTGGGAAGAATCGCCGTCTTGATTCCGTTGCGATGAGCAGCGAGCAGTTTTTCTTTCAATCCGCCGATCGCCAAGACCTTTCCGCGTAAGGTCACTTCGCCTGTCATGGCCACGTCGCCGCGTACCTTGATTCGCGTCAACGCGCTGACCAGCGTCGTCGTCAGCGTAATGCCCGCCGACGGTCCATCCTTAGGAATGGCGCCCTCGGGGATGTGTATGTGGACGTCCAGATTGCGGTAGAACTCTTTGGGTAAACCCAACTGCTGCGATCGCGACCGGACGTAGCTCATGGCAGCTTGGGCAGACTCTTGCATCACGTCACCCAGCTTGCCCGTCAAGATCAACTTGCCCTTGCCGTCCATCAAGGTTACCTCGACCGGCAAGATTTGACCGCCTACTTCGGTCCAGGCGAGTCCTGTCGCAACGCCGATTTCGCTCACCCGCCCGGCTTCTAGATCTCGGTACCTGGGCACGCCGAGCAGTTCGTGAATGCTCTTCGCCGTGATCTTCGTGGCGATTTTCTTTTTCTTGGTCGCGAGAACGACTTTGTGCGCCAACTTGCGGCAGACGGTGCCGATCTCTCGCTCTAGGTTACGGACACCGGCTTCGCGGGTGTACTCCTGCACGATGGTCTCGATGCCCTCGTCCGTAAAAATGATCTGGGCGTTCTTGAGCCCAGTCCCTTCCAGTTGTTTATCGACCAGATGACGTTTGGCGATCTCAATCTTCTCGGACTCCATGTAACCCGATAACTGAATCACCTCGAGCCGATCGAGCAGCGCGGGCGGCAGCGTATGCAAAACGTTGGCCGTCGCGATGAAGAACACTTTCGACAAATCGTACTCAACGTCCAGGTAGTGGTCGCTGAAGGCTGTGTTCTGTTCCGGATCCAGCACCTCCATCAACGCCGCTGAGGGATCGCCGCGGAAGTCGGTGGACATCTTGTCGATTTCGTCCAACATGAAGACAGGATTGTTCGTTCCCGCCTTCTTCATCATCTGAATTACCTGGCCGGGCAGCGCCCCAATGTAGGTGCGCCTATGACCACGAATCT
Organism: Acidobacteriota bacterium; assembly: GCA_027592785.1. Lineage (GTDB taxonomy): Bacteria > Acidobacteriota > Terriglobia > Bryobacterales > UBA6623 > CAMPKL01. The sequence continues at coordinate 1,132 of JAQCLD010000034.1, read as the reverse complement.
CCGCTTCGTCGCGGACTCCGCCTAGCGATAGCCGAACGAACTTTCGTCCCGTGGCTTTGGCGATAGACCGGCCCAGTGAAGTCTTGCCGACGCCTGGGGGGCCTACGAAGCAGAGGATCGATCCGCGGGGATTCTTTACCAAGCGGCGAACGGCGAGAAACTCGAGAATGCGCTGCTTGATCTTCGTTAGGCCGTAGTGATCCGTATTGAGAACATTCTCGGCATAGCGGAGATCGCGCTTTTCCCGCGACCTCTCTTTCCAGGGCACCGCCAGCAACCAGTCAATGTAGTTGCGAGAAACCGTCGCCTCAGCGGACATTGGCGGCATGTTCTCCAAACGCCGGAGTTCGGCGAAGGCCTTGTCCTGGGCGTCCTGCGTCATTCCCGCGTCATCGACTCGGGCGCGCAGTTCGTCGAGCTCGCCCTTCTCGCCGCGTCCCAGTTCCTTCTGGATCGCCTTAATCTTTTCGTTGAGATAGTACTCTTTCTGGGCCTTCTCCATCTGCCGCTTGACGCGACTCTGAATGGTCCGGTCTACGCTCAGTTTTTCGATCTCGATATCGAGGATGTCGCCGATACGAGCGAGTCGCTCAACCGGGTCGGCGAGCTCCAAAAGTTCCTGTTTCTCCGGGATCGTCAGCTGGAGATTCGCGCCGATCGTATCGGCAAGTTTGCCCGCGTCTTCAACGCGTACCGCCGCGATCATCGTTTCGTAATTGAGGTTCTGGCTTTGCTTGACGTACTGGTCAAACAACCCCGTCACGCGACCTCGAAGCGACTCCAGTTCGGAGCCTTCATCAACGGCAAAACTCGATGTCTCAACCGTGGCCAACAGGACGCCGTCTTCAACGGTTATCGATAGCGCACGCGCACGCTCCAACCCCTCTACCAGCACCTTAATGTTGCCGTCCGGCAACTTCAAGCTTTGAACGATCGAGGCGATCGTTCCCGTTTGGTAAATCTGCTCCGGTGACGGATCGTCGACGGAGGCATCGTGTTGCGTCGCTAGAAAAATCTTCTTCTCGCCTGCTAGGGCTTCCTCAAGGGCTCGAACGCTGGGCTCGCGACCGACCACGAACGGCGTCATCATATGCGGAAAGATGACCACGTCGCGAATGGGCATCATCGGCAG
>JAQCLD010000149.1 GCA_027592785.1 Acidobacteriota bacterium | reverse complement strand
TTTCTTGTTTTACGGCAAGAAATCCCGTCGGACGTCGGCTTTCAGATCCATGTCCGCCAAAACCGACCGCAAAACATGCACAACCCAACACGGTCAACAACTTAGCCCCAAAACACGGCGGACCCCAGCGGACATGGGCGGACATCAGCGGATATCCGCGGCCTTCCAGCGGACCTTCACGGCCCCTCGGCGGCCCCCCGCGGACGTCAAACGGCCATAATAGCGTCGGTGAAGACGACATGAATCGCCGGGCCTTCCAGGACAGCCGCGCAGTTGGCGGTACCGTCTGCCTGGGGCCTCTATGATTCCTTGCCAGCGCCAGCTCTTCGACATCCCCGACGACGTCGCCTACATCAACTGCGCCTACCTCTCGCCCCTGATGCATTCGGTTGCAGAAGCAGGGCGGGCAGCCATCGCTTCGAAGATGCGCCCTTGGGGCGTCGTCACCGAGGATTTCTTCAGCGGTCCCGACGCAATGCGCAAGTTGACCGCCAGGCTCCTGAATGCAGCGCCTGCTGACATCGCCATCATTCCCTCCGTCTCCTATGGCGTAGCCATCGCCGCGCTCAATCTCAATCCGAAACCGAATGGCGAAATCCTGCTACTCAAGGACGACTTCCCTTCCGACGTCTACAGCTGGCGGCGGTTCGCTGCCGAGAAAAACCTCCGCATCCGAACAGTCGACCAGCCAACGCCAGACGCCCCCGATTTGACCGCGGCTATTCTGGCGGCAATCGGTCCGCAGACACGCGTCGTCAGCGTGCCGCAAGTCCATTGGACGAACGGCCTCAAACTGGACCTCGTGCGCATCGGCCAGGCAGCACGGGCCAACGGCGCTGCCTTGGTTCTCGATCTCACTCAGTCGCTTGGGGCCATGCCGGTCGATATCCAGGCCATCGATCCCGACTTTGCCGTGGCTGCCTGCTACAAGTGGCTGCTCGGTCCCTACGGCATCGGCGTTCTCTATGTCGCGCCGCGGCATCAGCACGGCCGACCGTTGGAAGAGGGTTGGATCGCGCGTCAAGGCTCAGAGAATTTTGCGGGCCTGATTAACTACCAGGACGAGTACCAACCCGGCGCCATTCGTTTCGACATGGGCGAGCGGTCTCAATTCCAACTGCTGCCGATGGCCGCCGCCGCGATGCATCAGGTCCTCGACTGGGGCGTGGACAATATCGCTGGCTCGCTCAGCGTCCTGACAGCGCGAATTGCAGAGGAAGCTTCAGCAATGGGCCTCTCCGTCGCGCCCGCCGAAAATCGCGCGCCCCATTACCTGGGACTTGCCTTCGCGGACGGCCCTCCGCCCGACCTGCTCCAAAACCTAAGGGCCCGCAACGTCCACGTAAGCGTGCGCGGCTCATCCGTCCGCGTCACGCCCCATCTCTACAACAACGAGTCCGACATCGAACGCTTTTTCGACGCGCTGCGAGCGAGCCTGTAACACCTTGCACCCAACGCTGGCTGAGATTCGTCACTCGGGAAGCGCAAAGACCCACAGGCCTTGGCCGCTCTGCGGGATCTTGATGTCAGTCGCTACGGCAGCGGGGACAGCTCGGGGGCTGCCGCCGCCGAGACCGGTCATCACGGCGATGTATTGCTTGCCGTCGACGGCGTAGGTGATCGGGAAGCCTTGGACCGATGTGCCGAGGCGAGTCTCCCAAAGGATCTTGCCGGTTTCGACGTCGAAGATGCGCAGGCGGCGATCGATGTCGCCGATGAGCACCCAGTTGCCAGCGGTTGAAAGAGCTGCGGTGAGGAAAGGGGCGTGCTGCTCATACTTCCAGACTTCTTGCATGGTCTTGACGTCGTAGGCGGCCAACTTTCCCATGTTGCCGTTGGTGCCCGGCATGGGCAAGAACTTGCGGTTGGCGCCGGCGCCGCCTGCACCCTCTTCGAAGCCGACTTCGAGCGCTGTGAATTCCATGCAGGACTGGCTGAGCGGAATGATGAGCTTCTGCGTGGGTTGGTGATAGCTCATTGCTTGCCAGTTCTTGCCGCCTTCGGTGCTGGGACAGACGTTCACCGGCTTATTGAGCTGCATCTCGAGCAAGTCTTCACGATATTTGGGTTCACCGGTCTCGGGGTTGATGTAGGGCCACACGGTCTGGGCGACCATCTCTTTGTGCCCGAGGAACTTGCCGGTGACGCGGTCGAGCTTCCACAGGACGCCGGTTTTGCCTGCGCTGAACGACCACTTGTCGTTTCCGTTATTGACCAGGACACGCTCGAAGACTTCGTCTAGATCGAAGGACTCCGCGGGCGCATGCTGGAAGTGCCACTTGAGCGTGCCATCGTCGGGATTGAGGGCGACGGTCGAGTTGGCGAAGAGCGTATTGTCGTAAGGCGTGAGGTGTCGGCTAAGGAAGTTCCAAGGCTTGGCCTGGGCGACGCCCCAGTAAGTCGTGTCGAGGTCGGGGTCGTAGCTGCCGACGATCCAAGTGTCTGCGCCGGCGCGATTAAGCATGGGCAGATCGCCCCAGGTATCGCTGCCCGGCTGGCCTTCGCGGGGAATCGTATAGAAGCGCCAGGCGCGTTCGCCCGTGTGTATGTCAAAGGCGGAGATGTAGCAGCCTTCACCGGTAAACCGCGTGCAGCCGGTTAGGCCCATGAGCGCTTTGTCTTTGATGACGATGGATCCGCTGGTGGAGTTGTGCGGGTTGTCGGAGGCCGGGGTATCCCACATGATCTCGCCGTTGCGGGCGTTGATAGCGACCATGTGCGCGTTGCTGGTTGCCAGAAATATCTTGTCTTCGGCGATCGAAAGACTGCGGATGCCGCCGTAGCCAGGCGCTTGATTGGGGCCGACGCGGGTTTCCCAGATGAGATCTCCGGTTTTTGCATCGAGCGCTTGGACTATATTGCTGGGGCTAGCGAGATAGAGAACACCGTCATGTACGAGCGGAGTGGTCTGGTTGGCGCCGGAGTCGTTCATGGCCCAGGCCCACTTCAGCTGCAGGCCTTTGACGTTTTCGCGGTTGATCTGATTGAGCGGGCTGTAGCTGTGCCGTTGATAGTTGCGTCCGGGGATGAGCCAGTCAGCCGCGGGCGGGTCGCGGAGCATCTCGGGCGTGACGGGAACGTAGTTCTGCACAGTGCCCGCTACGGTTACGCCACGGCTCTCGGAGTCGGCGCCGCGTCCGAAGCCGACGACGGAACCGGCGCCGAGGATGGGCAGCCCGGCCGCGGCGCTTCGTCTGCCCGTGGGGCCGTCGCGCAAGACGCCGGTGGCGGTGTCTTGAATCAGCGTGGCCTCGGCGGCGAAGAGCGAGTTATCGCCGAAGGGGGCGCCGTTGCGATGCAGCAGGTAGGCGGTCACGTTGAGAGCGGTTGCTTCGTCAAGGGAGCCCGGATTAGTGGGCGGCATCGTCTGACGGATAACGGCAACGAGTTCGCTCACAGTCCGAGGGCCGTACTGCAACATGAAGGTGCTGCCGGTAAGCGACGAGGCATCGTTGGAACCTTGCAAATCGGCCCCGTGACAGCCGGAGCAGACCTGTCCGTAGACCTCGGCGCCGGCCGTGGCTTGACGAATGTTGTAGACGTCGGCCTTCCGTTGAGCGGCAGCGGGCGCGAGTAGAAACGGCGTCAGGGCCGCGGCGAAGAGCAGTCTGTGAAGCGGAGTCATTTTGTTGGCCATCCGGCGGCAGGATAGCGAGTTCTGAGCCGATTTGCAAAGGGTATCGGGACGGAAAGGCCCACTCCCGACCTGACCAACCGCGCGGGCGACTCGGCCTATTCACCGACGCGACGATTAGCCGCTTGGTTCAAGGCAACAGAATAGGCCAGCGACTTCCTCGCCGTACTCCATTCTCAAGGGCCCTTCCTGAAGCAATACAACGCTAAGATTGGCGGCTTCAGCCGCCCCGCGGACGTGATCGCGATGATGGCTGAATCTGCCGGAGTCGCCCAAGTGGAAAAGACCTCGGTCACATCGCTCCAGGGTGAACGCCAACAAGCCGTCCGGCTTGAGCCGATTCGCCGCGGCCATCATGATCTGGCTGAGGTCGCCAAAGTAGATCAACGTATCGCAAGCGATGATCAGCTCGAAATTCTGGACGCTTCGATTGAGCCATTCGGTGATCTCAGCGACCTCTAACTCTTCATAGATGTTGCGGCCGCGGGCGATCTAGACCATTTCCGGCGACAAATCGACGCCGACCAAGGAGTCCGAACACGCTTTGAACTGGACGCCTGCCAAGCCAGTTCCACATCCCAAGTCCAGGACGCTGGCTTGCGAGATTCGCGGTCGAACAGACTGGACCGCCCGCCGCAAAGCGTCTGGAGCTTGATAGCCCAACTCACCACAGACATTCTCCTCGTAGAAGGTCGAGAACCGTTTGTAGAGCGCTTGAACGTAGGCGTCAGACGCCCTTAAAGGTGTCGCGCCGCCGCGTAGTGCCGCCACGATGTGTCGCACCTCGGCGTCCCCAGGGTAGAGTTCTAGATACTTTTCGTAAGCGAGAAGCGAATCGTCACGGCGATCAACGATGTGGGCGAACTCCCCCAACTTGAGCCAGGTCGACGGATTTTCCCCGTCCAGTTCGGTAACTCGTAGTTGGCAAATGAATGCCGGCAGCACTTTGCCTTGATCGCGTAGTTTCTCGGCGAGTGCGATTAGCTCCTGCGCCGAAAGCGGCGAGCCGGTGGCGGAAGCGTCCGCGTCACTCGTGAGTATTCCAGCTTCTAATCCTCGCTCGATCCAACGGTCGATCTCGACGCGAGATTCCGAAGGAAGAACAGGGTCCAGAAGGTCATGGATCAACTCTGGCGTGCGTTTGCCATCGCACAATTCGGCGATGAGGGCGCCGATAGGATTTAGGCGGTAGATCCGATCAAGGAGAGGATCGTAGGCGACGTATCCTTCTTCGGATGGAGCAAGGAGGAGTTCTGGATTGATGGCAGGGCAGCTCATAGTGATTTTTGACGCAGAGGGCCGACAGTCCCAAAGATCCGCCGAACCCTCTGGTTGTCGAACAACTTGAGACCGCGCTACTCCTGCTGAGACGGCCGTTCGCCCTTACCCTTGCCTCTGCCTCTACCTTTTCCTTGGCCTCTGCCTTCTCCTCTGCCTTCTCCTCTGCCTTCTCCTTTGCCTCTGCCTTTCCCTTTGCCTTTTACTCTTCCGCTTTCTTCCGAAGAGTCGTCTTGAGCCCCGAGCTCAGACGTAAACAAGGGGACTGCGGCGAGGGCGCCTGACGTGGCCAGCATTCTGCGGAGGAAACCGCGCCGGCTGCCACTAACGTGTTCGAGGACACTATCCAACGCGTCGGATTGCAAATTGTCTTTCATCGCATAGCTCCTATCTATTTGTTGTTCGCATCGCGAAGGATGCCTTGTAGTATGAACCCTGCCAACTGGCGATCGTTGCGCGGAACAGGTTAAATCGAAGTAAAGTCGGCAACTCACTTTCGAACCAGAATCAGGCTGGAATCGGACGTCGAGATTAACTGACGAGAAATGATCGATTAGAAGGTGAAGGCGACTAGGATGTCGACCTGGTTGTTGTTGGAGTTCGCGGGGCCGGATTGGAAGATGGGATCGGCCCAGCGAGTGTAGCGGAATTCGACGTCGACCTTGAGGCCGACGTCATCAGCGGCGCGCAGGCCGAAGCCGAGAACGCCGCCGAGCGTGGAATCGTTGGCGGGGCCGATGGTGGTGAGATCGGTGTCGGTGACTTGATCTTGGTCAGCGATTTCAGAGAGTGAACTGGCGCCTGTGGCGAAGCGCAGGGCCAGGCCGCCAGTGACGTAGGGCCGCACGCCGCCCCCCTGGGAACGATCTTTGAAGTAGTAGCGGCCCAGAATGGGGATGTCCAGCAGATGAGCGCGGGTTTCTTCGAAGGTGCTGAGCAGCAGATCGGCGGTGCTGTTGCCGTCGGTGATTTGTTCGCTGATGATGACGGTGGAGTTGTAGCCGCCGCGACGATGGAGAATGTCGGCACCGGCGCCGAAGCGTTCGCTGAAGTCGTAGCGGATGGCGGCGCCGCCGGTGAAGGGCGCACCTTTCGATTCGACCAACGTGTCGGTAACGGTAGGCGGCGTTGTCTCGGAAGTGTTGACGGAGGAAGAGACTTCTTGCGACGAGCCGGTTATTGGATAGCCGACGATGGCGCCGACGGATAAACGCTTGCTTTCTGGCGGCGTTTGGGCTGAGCTGGTTTGAGCGTTGGCTCCGGTGACGGCTGTTAAGAACAGAGCCGACCATAGGACGCCGCGCGAAAAACGGAATTGAAACATACGTTGAGACTCCTCTGAATAGGCCGTTTCGTGAGTGAAGCGTCTACTGAAGAGGAGTACGATTGGCGTGTGAATGCACGGTTCGCGTGGATGTTAAGTGAGCGTAATGGTTGAGTAAAGGATTGCGGGGAGACGTAAAAAGACGCCCGGTCGGGATGTGATGGAAACGGAGAGTGATGGTTGGTGCGTCCAAGGGCCGGCATTCTGGGCGACCGTATTGGCTTAGTGGTTCGCGGTCAGATGCGCTCTGAGATTCAACACGGTGCGTGCGGACCGGAGGACGGCTGGCCAGCTCAATTCATTCGTTGACTTGTGATCTAGGTTGTCCACTGCTTGCAAGAAACGCCGAATCTCGCGAAAGCCGTCGTGAGACAAGAGATTCTTGTGGTGGACTAAGCATGCTCGTGATTCCAGTTCGTAGAGCACCTCGCATTGAAACTCCAAACAGTCGATCTCGCCCGGGCCGGGGTATTCAGCATTCACCAATCGTTTGCTTGCGACGGCCTTCTCGCAGCTGGCTGTCAGACCGGTGAGCCACTCCTGAAGGGGGGTCGCGTGACGCTTGGCGTAGAGCCTGGTGGACAAAAATAGGGGTCTGGCATTGTAGAAAATGTTGAGGAACCACTGAGGGAATATCACTACTGTCCGGTTGACGAGCAGCGGGCGGCTTGCAACTGATTGTAGAAGCGAGGGTTAGGT